>JAITNP010000092.1 GCA_031290455.1 Treponema sp.
GTACCTTGCCCTGGTGGGCATTGAGATAGACCCGGAAAAACGGAACCTCAAGGGGTTTACGTTAGAAGACGGCGAAAACAGAGCGGAGTGAGGGAAGGAGGGTAAAAAGGGCTTAAACAGGCAGGCGAGCCCATTAAAATTTTCTGAAAAACAAGGTATAGTTGGCATGATTTTCATTCCGCACGATAGCGCGTGCTCTGGCAAAGCACGACACCACTCCTCAGCGTAGCACCAGAAAAAAACTCAAATTGATGGGCTGGTCGAGGGATTATCTGGAATCCCTGTTATGCAATGCCAACTTCTTTGCCGCTCAATTTTAACACCACCGAATAGACTGGTCGCGGTAACCGCACCAGGCGTTTACCCGAGGGTGCTGTTACCCGATGCGATAGAACCCCTGGGGACAAACTTTTCAGAGAGCAAGTGCATAAGCAGGGTAATATCAATGGGCTTTGCAAGGTGGCCGTTCATGCCCGCGAGCAGGGCCTGTTCAATATCTTCCCGGTAGGCATTGGCGGTCATGGCGATAATTAAGACCCCCTGGGCATCAGGACGGTCCAGCCTGCGGATACACCGGGTGGCTTCATAGCCGCCCATGATGGGCATCTGTACATCCATAAAGATTAAATCGTAGTAATATTCGGAAGATGCGATGAATTGGTCAAGGGCCTCCTTACCATCCTCGGCTTCGTCTATTGCCACCTGCGTTTCAGATAGGAGTTCCCTCAGGATGAGCCGGTTTATTGCTATATCTTCCACCACCAGGATCCGTTTACCCGCAAGGTGCGGCAGGGAGCCATCGGCATGATACGGTACGTCCCGAATATAGGGCGTTTTCTCCAGGGTTATGGTGAAGCCAAAAACCGAACCTGCCTGCGGCTGACTCTGCACCGTAATCAGCCCACCCATACGGCCAACCAGGTTTTGACTGATCGCAAGCCCCAGCCCGGTACCGCCGAAATGAGCGGCGATGTTGTGGTCGGTCTGTTCAAAGGGGTTAAAGAGCCGGGCAATCTGCGCTTCATTCATACCAATGCCCGTATCCGATACCGTAAAGGTCAGCTTGAGGGTCGATTCAGTTTCATGGACCGGTTTAAGCAGCAAGGTGATCCTGCCGCCGGTTGAGGTAAATTTGACGGCGTTACCCAGGAGGTTTATTAAGACCTGTTTCAGCCGCAGCTTATCCCCCAGTACGGCGATATCCGGTACCGTATCAAAGGCGGTGATAAATTCAATCTGCTTATCATCACACCGGTACGCGATAATATGCGTTACTTCTTCGATGGCCTTCCGCAGCAGGAAGGCCTCATGGGATAAGACGAATTTACCGGATTCAATCTTAGACATATCCAGGATATCATTGAGGATCTCCAGAAGATGGGTTGATGCCGCCGCAATCTCATCAATAGAAGCGCGGGTTTTTTCGTCCTTCGCGTTTTTTTTAGCTATGTAGGTCATCCCAATGATGGCGTTAAGGGGGGTGCGGATTTCATGACTCATGGTGGACAGGAAGGTGCTTTTGGCTTCCGAGGCAGATTCGGCTACCTTTTTGAGCTCCCTGAGCCGCTGGTTCTGTTCATTTATTTCCCGGATCATGGAAAGATAGACGGTAATATCAGAAAGGGTAACCGAATAGCCGGAAACCTGCCCCAAGGAAAGCACAAAATTCCGGGTCAGTTTGAAGGTTCGTTCTCCCTTTTCCGCGAGTTCCAGGGTGAACTCCCCTTCGGAAAAATCTTTGGCCCCGATGCACCCATCGTCAAATAATTCCTGGGGCATCCAGTGGGAAGAGCGGGATTTAAGGTATACGATAAAATCATGGAGGGGCGTCTTTTTCGGCGCCACCTTAAACGTGGAAAAAGTCTCGACCATGGCGGCATTGGTGGCCGAGATCAGGTTATCCCGATCGACCAGGAGGATAATATCGCTATAGGATTCAAAACAGGTGGCAAGCAGGGCATTTTTAAAATTAAAAAGCCGGGATTTATACAAGAGCAGAAAAAAGAGCATAAAGCTTATGCAGAACGCGATAGGGGTCAGGCTATGGGGAAGCCTGATAACCTCGAAGGTATACAGCATATCAATACCATAGGGAAACAACAGGGCAATCCCGGCAATTATGATGGAGGGATTCTCTTTTGCGGTCTTTATGATATAATGGAATAAGCATACCAATCCCACGGCGATGGTGAGGTAGCCAAAAGCCGTATGAACCCAGAAAAGCGGCCCTAACTGGGGGATCGGGTAGTGGTCATAATTGATGAATATCAGGTGATGCAGGGGGTTGGTGATGAAGGCCGTTATATCCAAGAGGGAAAATACAAACGCGAGCCTGAGCACCGCCTGCCGATGGGCCAGTTTTGAACCGGTCAGATCAAGAAAAAACCACAAAAGACTCGAGGGCAGCACGCATACGATGGTCATCCGTATGGTATATATCAGGGGGAAATAGGGCTGCGTATGGGTGAGCATGGTGATTGCGCTGAACAGTGACCAGAAGCATACCGCTAACCCCAGGACAAAAAAACTCATGAGCTGCTGGTTGCGGGAATCGCTGAACCAAATCAGCCCCAACATATAGAGGATAATTCCGCAGGAAATCAGGGAAATAAAAAAAATAATCATTTCGATGTACATTTTATGCTCCATCTCTTTTATGGTACTCATTTTATCAAGGTTTTGATAGCGATACTTACCTGTTTCATGGCTATCTATGCGATGTTTCCCCGGTCATGGTATACTGATACTATGAAACCTGAACAGGCGGCGGAAGCGCTGATAACCGGAGCCGCCCGGATAATACGGGGGAAACAGGAATTCCTGGAAATCCTCACCGCGGCAATCCTCGCCAAGGGCCATGTGCTTATCGAGGATAATCCGGGGCTCGGAAAAACCACGGTGGCCAAGACCTTTGCCAAGCTCATTGCCGCGGAAGACGGCAAGCCCCTCATATTTAAACGGATCCAGTTTACCCCGGACCTCCTCCCCTATGATATTACCGGGGTTGATGTGTTTGATCCTGAAAACCGGGCCTTCCGGTTTGTGCCCGGTCCGGTCTTAGCCAACATCGTGTTGGCCGATGAAATCAACCGTACCACCCCCAAGGTACAGTCCGCCCTGCTGGAAGTCATGGCCGAACGACAGGTAACCATTGGTTCCGCCACCCACTATCCGCCGGAGCCTTTTTTTGTTATTGCCACTGAAAACCCCATTGAAAGTGAGGGAACCTTCCCCTTGCCCGCGGCCCAGCTTGACCGCTTCATGATGCGCCTTTCTCTGGGATATCCCGACCGGGACGCGGAGCTGTCCATCTTAGATGAGAATCCCGCGGAAACCGGCCTCAACCGGCTTGAACCGGTCCTCGGGGTGGCCGATTTTATGGCAGCCCAAACCGCAGCGGCAAAGACCTTCTGTCATCAGGCCCTAAAGGAGGCCATAGCCGACATCGTGCGGGACACCCGGATCCACCGGGGCTTACTCCTGGGGGCCTCTCCCCGCTCAGGGCTGCACCTGCTGGATGTCGTGAAAGCCCTCGCCCTGGTGCGGGGAAGAACCTATGTTATTGATGAGGATATTGCCACCTTGGTGGTCCCGGTGCTGGCACACCGGCTCAAACTTCGGGACCCCCGCGCTCAGGGAGCAAAACTCATCCGGGAGATCTGCCTTGCACGCATCGACGGTATCAAAACCATCTGACCCGCTCATACGAAGCATGGGGGTCTTTATCCTCCTCATTACCCTCTTGGCTTTTGCCGCAGGCTTTATACGGAACGAACTTGCCCTTATCCTGATAGGCGCCGTATTGCTCGCGGTGATCCTGTATTGCTTCTTCGCGGTCCTGGCGCTTTCCCTCATACACCGGAAAAAAGCCCACCGCCTATCCGTCCACATCATAACAAAACAGGTGAGCGTTGGCAATGAGGGTTCCCTCTTATGTTCCTTTAATCAAAGCATGGGCAGTACCAGTGCTGGCGGGAAACAAAGATTCTTCCGCCTGCCCGGTATCCTCATTCGCTACGACATGAAGCTCAAAACCAAGGATGAACGGGTGATTCACCATATCTTCGATCCTGATTTCCTTGCACAGGGAATGAGCGCTTTTGCCGTGTTGGAACGGGGCGCCTATTACAGCACCGATGACGCCCTGGGGATCTTCGATGCCCTGGGTTTTTTCCAGTGGGCCTTTCGTATTCCCCAGGACGGAGGCCCCCGGCTTTTAGCGGCCCCCAAGGCAACGGAAAGCCCTGTTCCCGTTACTATCCGATCCGGAGGCACGGAACAAAGAAAGGCGATAAACTATGTACGGACCGACAATCTCATCGACCACCGGCCCTATATTCCGGGGGATGATCCCCGGCGGATCAACTGGAAACTATACGGTCATGCGGGGGACCTGTTTGTGCGGGAAGGGGAACCGGAGCCGCCGCCCCATTCCAGGCTGCTCATCATGGTGGACACCCAGACCGATCCGCAGCTGTATACCGCTGAAGCGGGCCGTCAAGGGGTGGACCTGCTCTGCGAAAACGCCCTTGCCATTGCCTTGGAATACATGGACCGGAATATGGATGTTACCATTGGCTATACCGGCGGAGACATCCAGGGAGGAACTCCGGCGGAACTGGCCACAGCCCTGGCATATCCCGCGGCGATGTCTGCGCTCGCTTCTGAGGAGTTTTCCCCGGTTCCTGAAGATGTAGGTATCCTGGTCCTGACCTTACCCCGGTCCGGTTCAGAATCCACCGCCCTGGACCGTTTTCTAAAGAAGCGGGACCTTCATCAAAGGGTAGATATCATCTTCCTGTATCAAGAGGACCGTCTCGACGGCCCTGCCGAGACCTGCGTTACCATTTATGGCCAAAAAGGAGGGGTTCATGCCTGGCGGGTTAAGAGAAACTACGGTACAACCGGAAAAAGCTAACCGTGTCAGGAAATCGCGGTTTCTAAGGCGACTTCCATCATCTGGGTAAAACTAGTCTGCCGTTCCGCCGCAGTCGTTTCCTCATGGCTGATGAGGCTGTCGGAAATGGTCAGCAGGGCCAGGGCTTCCCTGCCATACTTGGCGGCCAGAGTATACAGTTCGGCAGCTTCCATTTCCAGGGCAAGACAGCCGAAGGCGGCCCAGAGCCGCCATTCCTCCGGATTTTCAGTATAAAACATATCCGAAGAAACCACGGCGCCAACCTTGGGCTGCCAACCTTGGGACACTGCCACGTCATAGGCAGTCTTGAGCAGATTAAAAGACGCTGCAGGGGCAAAATTCCTTCCCCCAAAACGGATGCGGTTCACCCCTGAGTCGGTAGATGCGGTCATGGCAATCACCAAGTCCCGGACCTTCACCTGCGCCTGAATGGCCCCGGCAGTACCGATGCGGATGGCCCGCTGTACATGATAGTCCCGGAATAATTCGTTCACATAAATAGAAATTGACGGAATCCCCATACCGGTCCCCTGAACCGATACCCGTTTACCCTTATAGGTTCCGGTATACCCAAACATATTTCTCACGTCGTTGTATTGAACCGGATTATCAAGAAAATGTTCGGCTATGAATTTGGCCCGCAGGGGATCTCCAGGCAGTAAAATCGCCTCTGCAATATCTTCAGGTTTTGCAGCAATATGAACAGACATGATTTCTCCTCAACCTATACAATTATACTATATAAATAGGGTTATGTACATACTGCCTGCGACAATGTTCTGAACATCCCAGGGAGCGCGGATAAAAAAACTTTCACCCCTCGCCTCCTGAAGCTGATGAGCATGAAAGAGTAAATCCTCAAGATACTCATCTGACCACGTCAGTTTCTTGAGCCCTGTGCGAATACTCAGCCTTGATGCCGTATCTCGCCGAACCAGGGTAAGTGTACTCTTGCGGAACCGATTGAGGTTTTCAGGGGCATTACCGCTCTTGATTCGACAGGCATCCTCGTTTGGTTAGGTTAGGGGGAGTATAGTACGGATTACGCGGATTTTCGCGGATTGGAAGCGATAATCCGCGTTAATCAGCGTAAATCCGCGGACTGGCTTCTTCTTGTGCGTAAGGTGAGTTTTAATGCGCTCGCGCTGAGGTAACGACCCCAGAGAATTGACACATATCGCGATAGTATTGCAAAATAAGGGCAATTGGTAGGGTTACAAAAAATCATATAAAATACATGTATTTAATATGATTACGCTGGGTAGCTATACCATACATAGGGAGTATTATGATGAAACGAAGCAGGACATGGGTTCTGGTGATGATGATTATCCTGTTGGTAGAGGGGTTTGTCTTGGTTGCCTGCGGATCAAAAGAAAAATCCGCCCCCGTCTCCCGGGAGCTGCGGTTCGGTATTACTACCGAACCAGCCACCCTTGATCCCCTGAACACCGCCAACACCGCTGATGGGCGGAGTATCTTGTTTAACGTATTCGAGGGCCTCGTAACGCCCGATCCTGATGGCAACCTCCAGCCGGCTATTGCCGAAGGTTATAGGATTGAGCAGAACGGCCTCGTATACCAGTTTACCCTGCGCCCGGGGGTGAAGTTCCACGATGGCTCCCCGGTAACGGCGGAGGACGTGGAGTTTACCCTCAACACGGCTATCCAGAACCAATTTATCGGTTTGACTGAAATAGCGCAGGTGGCGATAACCGCCGATAAGGGTATCAGCATCACCTTGAAGGCGCCGGACCCCGAGTTTTTGCCCTACCTCACCATTGGAGTCGTGCCCAAGAACAACCCTGACCGTGAAGCCCACCCCATCGGTACCGGTCCCTTCTCCATTGCAGCCTACACAACCCAGCAGTCCCTGGTACTGGTGAAAAATCCCCAGTATTGGCAGGAGGGGCTGCCCCACCTCAATAGGGTTACCTATGTCTTCGTATCCGATTCCGAGGCCCTGCTCCTTGCCTTGCAAGGGGGTACCATCGACTCAGCCAGCCTTACCGGGGACCTCCTCCAGCAGCTTGATTCCAATGCCTTTGATTTCGTATCAAATCCTTCCAACTCGGTACAGCTCATGGCGCTGAATAACGGGGTAAAACCTCTCGGCGATGTGCGGGTACGACAAGCCATCAACTATGCCGTGGACATACCCCAGATTATCGATACCGCCTTTTTCGGCGAGGGTGAACCCTCGGGAAGCCCCTTGATCCCAGGACTCACCGAATATTACGATACCTCCTTGAAAAATCCCTATCCCCGGGACCTGGCGAAAGCCCAGGCCCTACTCGCCGCCGCCGGTTATGCCCAGGGCTTTCCCCTGGAAATAACCGTTCCCTCCAGCTACACCATGCACGTGGACACCGCCCAGGTACTGGTGAATCAACTCAAGACCATCGGCATTACCGCCACCATCAAGCTGATAGACTGGGCAACCTGGCTGGCCGAGGTATACCAGGGGCGTCATTACGAGGCCACCATCATCTCTTTGGACGGAGTAAACGTTTCCCCCCGTAGCTTCCTTTCCCGGTACCGCTCGGACGCGGGAAGCAATTTCCTGAATTTTCACAGTGAAGCCTACGACCGGGTGTACGATGCGGCCTTGGTTGAGCCGGATACGGATAAACGGATTGCCTTGTATAAGCAGGCACAGCGGGTTCTTTCGGAAGAAGCCGCCAGTGTCTACATTCAGGATATCATCCGCTTTAAGACCTTCCCCAAGGGAGCTTTTGGTGGTGTGGTGAATTACCCCTTGTATGTGTTCGATGTATCGACTATCTATAGTACTAAGTAATATAGTACTAAGTAACCGCGGGATACGGTTTGTTGGAAAAAGACTGGTCATTACCATGATAACCCTCTTCCTGGTTTCCCTCCTCACCTTTGCCGCGTTCAATGTGATACCAGGGGATCCGGCCAGCTTGATTTTGGGGGTCGACGGGACGGATGAGCAAATAGCCGCCCTGCGGATGGAGCTGGGCCTGGACCGGAGCCTGCCGGTGCAATACGTTTCCTGGCTTGGCAGGTTCCTCACGGGCAATTTGGGCAACTCCATACGGTTCCGGGGAGCGTCCATCGCCGGTATGGTCCTTGAGCGGCTGCCGGTTACCTTTTGGCTCGCCTCCCTGTCCATGCTGTTCATCTTCCTGATTGCAATCCCGGTGTCGCTGTTTTCCTCGGTCAAAGAAAATCCCCTGCTTGACTGGGTGGTGAACACCGGCACCACCATCAGCATTTCCTTTCCCGGTTTTTTCCTTGGGATCCTCTTTATATGGGTTTTTGGCCTCATCCTGAAATCCTTCAGACCCGGCGCATATATACCCTACACCGAAGACTTCGGTGCCTTTGTGGGGTACCTCGTGTTTCCGGCCTTGGCCATTACCATACCGAACGCGGCGATGGTGATCAAGTTCCTGCGGGGATCCCTGCTCCAGCAGTTACGCAGTGATTATGTGCGTACCGCTTACAGTAAAGGGGGTTCCCGGCATTGGGTGGTGTACCGGCACGCGCTGAGAAACGCCGTCATTCCCGCGGTTACCCTTTTGGGCATGATAGTCGGGGAAATTTTTTCCGGCAGCATCGTGATAGAGCAGGTATTTACCATACCGGGCATCGGCAGGCTCCTCATCGCCTCCATCACCTCCCGGGATTTTCTCCTGGTACAGACCTTGGTAGTGTATATCGCGGGCATCGTGGTGCTGGCGAATACCCTGGTGGACATTGCCATACAGATGATTGACCCAAGAATCAGGGTAAAATAGGGTGAAGAAGCGTGAGGAGTGAGGCGTGGCAAGGGGATTTCAAAATAGGGCTTGTGTTGGCGGGTATCGTGGTGAGCATGGTCCTGGTTAGTTTGTTTTATACCCCCTACGATTATAATGAGATGGACCCGAGGGTTCGTTTCATTCCGCCGGGGCTGCGGCATCCCATGGGGACCGACAACTTCGGCAGGGATGTGTTTTCCCGGATTATGATCGGCGGACGGTATACCCTCCTGGTATCCCTGGTCACCGTGCTGGGGAGTGTTGTCATTGGCGCTTCTCTGGGGCTTGTGACGGGTTACCTGGGGGGAATCTGCAATGAACTGGTGATGCGGCTCATGGACGCGATAAGTTCTTTTCCCGGCATCCTGCTGGCCCTGGTGATGGTTGCTCTCATGAAAAACGGGCTCTTTACCCTCATTATCGCCCTGCTTATCCTGTTTATCCCCAGCTATGTGCGGATAATGCGGAGCGGCATGTTACAATACAAAACCAGGGATTTCGTGAAAATCGCCGAGATAATGGGGGCCTCCCATTTTCGTATTATCTTTGTACACCTATTGCCGAACATTGCCTCATCGCTGCTTTCCGCGACGGTATTGGGGCTTTCCAACGCCATTCTGGCGGAGGCAACCATGAGCTACCTCGGCCTCGGCATACAGCCGCCGGTGCCGAGCTGGGGGCGCATGCTTTCCGAATCCCAGAGCTTTCTTTTCAACGCGCCCTGGTGCGCCCTCATGCCGGGGATCATGATCATGGTAACGGTTATAGCCTTCCACTACATTGGGGAGGGGATACGGAAGAGGAGTGAGGCGTGAGAGGTGAGGCGTTAGGCGTTGCTGGAGAGGGGGAGATGCTTTTGGGGGTGCAGCACCTTTCGGTGGGTATAAAAAGAAGGGGAACATACTACGCTGCGGTGGATGACATAAGTTTCAAGATAAACCCCGGGGAAATTGTGGGGATTGTGGGGGAATCGGGATGCGGCAAGAGTCTCACCGCCCTGTCAATGCTCGGTTTACTGCCCGAGGGGGTACAGGTGAGGGGGGGTACTATTCTATTCGACGGCGCGGAGCTGCGGGGGATGTCCCCGCAGGAACTCTGCCGTATCCGGGGGAACGAAATATCCATGGTGTTTCAGGAACCCATGACATCCCTGAATCCCTTGATTAAAATTGGCCGGCAGATTGCAGAACCCCTTGAACTGCATGGGTGGAAAAACAAGCAGCGGATATACGATGCGGTGCGGGCAATCATGGGGAAGGTTGGGCTTCCGGAACCGGAAGCATTGATGGCAGCCTATCCTCACCAGCTTTCCGGGGGCATGCGCCAGCGGGTGATGATTGCCCTTGCGGTGGTGTGTAAGCCAAAGCTGCTCATCGCCGATGAACCCACCACCGCGCTGGACGTTACCATTCAGGCCCAGATACTGCATCTGATGAAGTGGATAAACCAAGACCTGGGTACCTCGATTCTATTCATCTCTCACGACCTTGCCGTGATAAGCCGGCTCTGCGATAGGGTGCTGGTCATGTATGCGGGCAAGCTGGTGGAGGAGGGTACGGTTCAGGCCGTCTTCCAGCATCCCCTCCACGAGTACACCAAGGGACTTATCGGCTCCATACCGAACAAGGGGCAGAAGGGCACCCCCCTGGTAAACATTCCGGGTAAGGTGCCGTCGATACAGGAAAAATCTTCCGGCTGCCCTTTTGCGCCGCGCTGTTTCCGCGCTGAACCACGATGCTTCGCGGCCTTCCCAGCCCCGCGCTCCTGCAACGACCACTGGGTGTGCTGCGCCTTGGCCGATCACCCGGTACGCCTTCACTGCAAAGAATCATAGTACGAAGTCAACATCTGAAGCCATTTTAAAGATACAAAATGTATCCAACACATACGTAACCCACGCTTACGGCGCATTCGGCAGAAAAGATGAAAAGCCGGTACTCGATCATATTGATATAGCAATGCATCCCGGGGAGATCTTCGGCCTGGTGGGTGAATCCGGCTGCGGCAAGACAACCCTGGGACGCTGTATCCTCGGGCTCATAGACTATGAAGGGGATATCATCATTGACGGGCTGCGGCAGGACAAGCGGCGGCGCCGGGAGCTGGCAAGAAAGGTACAGGCGGTTTTCCAGGACCCGGTTGGCTCCCTGAACCCGGCCAAACGCATTGGCTGGCTCATGGAGGAACCCCTGAAAATACACCGGCTTGGTACCAAGCAGGAACGTATACAGAAGGTGGATGCGATGCTCCGGATGGTGGGACTCGATCCCTCTTACAAAACCCGAAAGGTACAGGAGCTTTCGGGCGGCCAGAAGCAGCGGGTATGTATCGGTTGCGCTCTGATGCTTGATCCCAAACTCATCATTGCCGACGAAGCGGTAAGCTCCATGGACGTGTCCGTTGCCGCCCAAATACTGAACCTCTTCCAGGATTTACATCAACGGTTGGGACTTGCACTGATGTTTATTTCCCATAACCTGAACGTGGTGTACTATCTCTGCGATCGCATCGCGGTGATGTACCGAGGGCAAATCGTGGAACTAGGCACCGCAGAGGACATCTATTCCGCCCCTGCCCACCCCTATACCCGTACCCTCTTGGAGGCCATACCGGAAATAAGCCGGGAAATAGTGCAAGATTCCTTTGCCGCCTATGAAGAAGCGCACCAGGAACCGGTATTTCTGGCCCAGCTTCCCGTGGCAACTATGCCGGGCTGCCGCTTCGCCGGGCGATGCCGGTGGAAGCACGGCGGCTGCGAAAACAGTACCCAGGAACTTATCAATATCGCCCCCGCCGGTGAAACGCCTCACCTGGTGAGATGCCAAGGGCAAGGGGCTCTTCTATTTAATGGGGGTCTTTTTCGATAGTATCTGCACTATCCCGCAATTCCCGGGACAAGGTATAAAAATGGCTCAACGTCTCCGGGGGCGCTATGATGGTCCGGGTGTGGGACAAGGAAAGCGGGTAGGGTTCAAGGTATACCAGGCGGTTCCCCCAAAATCCAAGCATGATAAAGAGTCCTTCTTCTCTTCCTTCGGTGTTCTCCACACCGCCGAACATATAATTTCCCAGGGACCAGAACACCGGCTTGCCCAGAACCCATTCAAAACCTTGGAGCATGTGGGGATGGGAACCGATAATCAGGTCCGCTCCATGTTGAATCAGATCCTTGTAGAGTTCCCGTGTGGCACTATTGGGACGTCTGGACCATTCCTCCCCCCCATGAAACAACACAATGTCCAGGGACGCATCATCTCCGGAAAAATGGGGCTTCAATAGCTCGCCTCCTCCTTTCTCCGCATGGAGGAGTCCCGGCTTATCCTTCCCAGCGGCAACGGTAAGGCCATCCCAGCCGTTTTTTTCCCGTGGAAAGGAAGCTATGCCAAAGGCCCTTACCACAGGGGTCCTCTCGGAAAAAACAACGGGATGGGCGGCGGCATCAGCATCCAAACCTGCTCCCAAAATCCCAATACCGGCTTTTTCAAGATAGTCCAGAGAATCCAGAAACCCCTCCGCTCCATAATCGAAGGCGTGGTTATTGGCCAGAAGTACCGCATCTATTCCGGTATTCCGTAGGGCCTCAGCAATCTTCGGATCAAAACGGAAATTAAAGGATTTCTTAACCTTGGTCCCCCGGCTACTTACCACCCCTTCAAGGTTCACCAGGGCAAGATCCGCTCCGGCCAGAAATTCCGCGGTCCCGCCGAAAATTCCCCCGGGGCCTTCATTAAAAAGGAGCGCTGAAGCGCCCTGGTCCAGCATAAGATCCCCGCCGGAAGCGATCCAAAAAATTGCCGGGGCCCCCACGAGAGGGTTCGGCGCTGACCCCAAGGCCCTTTCCAGCGCCTGGATGCGGGCTTGTTTTTCCGTATCCACAAGGATTTCCGCACCCACCCTGATTCCAACGGTCCTGACCAGGGGATAACCTGCATCTTCAACGGAAAGGCCATCCACCCGCAGGGCGACAAAGGGAGGTTCAAGCTCCGCGAGGGGAATGAGGGTCTCTGTACCCCCACGGCATGCTGCAAGGGTCGTGTCAATACGGCCCGCCAAGGTATCTTCCCGGGGCACAAACCACGTCTTTGAAAGGGGGATATCCCCCAAGGGGGCCTCATATTTCCAGGACACACAGAAATCAAGGTGTATATCCGGTTTCACCGGTTGAGCAGATACTGCCGGTCCTTCATCGGGGAGTAACCGGAGCTGTAAGGCTTCCAGTTGTTCTGTATCCGCAAAAAAGGCGGCTAAAAAGGCGCTTTCCTGGCTATCCTTATCTTCATAATTGACCTGAAGATAAGGATAGCCAGGCTGCTTCTGACATGAACCCAAAAACAGGATACCAAGCCCCAGGATAGGATATAAAAAATTCCACATTCCACACTCCCGATGTAGTCCAAAAAATAAATTTGCCCTGCGCTCTTGACCAATAATACATTATTTGTTATTTTATTAACAAGCGCGGGGAATTAGCTCAGTTGGTAGAGCGGTAGGTTCGCAATCTACAGGTCAGGGGTTCGAATCCCCTATTCTCCATCGTTTTGGGGGCTTTTAGCGTGTCTTTTCCGGGCGTCTCCCCCCCTGCGTAGGGTTATCGTCCGGTTATTAAGGGGGGCTTATGTCAAGAATTTTAGGTCCATACCATATCTACCGGCGGCCAGACACCAAGTACTATCAGATCACCATTTACCCATTTCATAATTCCAATACCTCCCGCAGGTTTATATATCCCGATACCCTTATAACCCTCCCGGATATAAAGGGCGGCAAGCCGTTCTACCTCTTCGGGTAATTCTAGATTTTTTACGCCCTATTCCCCGATAAGCCCCCCATCTTCTTTCAGCCCAATTGTCCGCAGGCGCCAGCGATACTCCGGCCCTTCCGCAGCCGTTGGGTAACCTTGATCTGCTTTTTTTCAAGCCGGGCCATAAACCCTGCAACTTCTCCTTGGGAGGGTTGCCGCAAAGGCCGGCCTTCAAAGGTCATACCCTCGACGGGGTTCCAGGATATCAGATTGATCACCGCGTCAAGGCCCTTCACAAAATCAACCAGCGCATCAACATCCTCATCCCGGGTATTGATACCCCCCAACAGAACCGCCTCCAGGGTGATACGCCGCCTGCGCCGGTGCTGATAGTAGCGGAGCGCCTCTTTGACCACGGGCAGCGGATTGGTCAGGGTTACGGGCATGAGCCGTTCCCGGAGCCTGGTATCCGCAGTGGTGAGGGAGAGGGCAAGCCGTATATCAGGTCCGTTATCCGCCAAGTCCCGGATTCCCTTGGCAATGCCGCTGGTGGACAGGGTGATACGCCGTTTTGAAAACCCCAAGCCCTCAGGGTCAGTGAAGACCCCCAGGGCCGTGCGCAGTTCGGAAAGGTTCATGAGGGGTTCCCCCATGCCCATGATGACGATATTGGCAATATCCGGCTGTATGGAGCGGAGATGGAAAAGCTGTTCAACCATTTCTGCGGAATCCAGGTTACGTGACCATCCCAAGGTTCCGGTTTTACAGAAAACACACCCCATGGGGCAGCCCACCTGGGTAGAAAGGCAGGCGGTTCTGCGCTGGAGCGCATCCGCCAGGATGACCGCCTCGATCCGTTTATCGTCCTGGAGGGTTATTTGCAGCTTTACCGTACCATCAGGATCGGGAAACTGGGCGGAAATAACGCTGGAATAGCAGGAAAACCGCGCATCCAGTGCTTCCCGTAAAGCACGGCTCAGATTGGTCATGGCATCAAAGGACCGGACCCCTCCGGCGAGCCATTTAAATACCTGACGCGCCCGATACGCCGGCAGCGGCTTAAGGGTTTCCTGTAAAGCTTCCAACGGCAATCCTGAAAGCGCCGGTTTAATCATGGTACACCTATGATGGGGCTATCAATAAACTTTAACCTTTTCAAAGAAGTCGGTGATATAGGTGTTTCGGATGCCAAATTTCTGGAATTCCTCCAAGGTCTCAAGGGCCTTATGCTTTTCACCCTTTTTGAGGAGACAATCGGCTAATTCCAAATAGAGGCGGTAATTTTTAGGGTCTTGCTGGATGAGCCTCTGCAGGGATTCAACGGCTTCCTCAAATTTACTCTGAACTTTAGCCACCACCGCCAATCCCAGGACCGCATAGGTATCAAATTCAATGTTAAGGGCACGCTCGTAATAATTTATCGCCTTTTCATAATCCCCCAGGTTGCGGTAGGCATCCCCGGCGCGGGTCAGGATGACCTTGTTCCGGGGATCCTGCTCAAGGATACGGTTCCAGAATTCCAACGAACGGTACTGCTGGTTCATACCCCGGTAACAGTCCGCAAGCCCAAAAAGGGCATAAAAATTGTAGGGCTCCCGGTGCAGGGCCTTCTCAAAATAACCAATACCATACTCAAAGGTTTTCAGTTTCCGGTGGCAATTTCCAATGGAGGTCAGGACCCGGATATCCACATTGTCCTTATTGGATTCAAGCATCTTTTCCCAATAGAACAGAGCATCCTGATATTCTTTAAAATCGTAGTGCAGATGCCCTAATCCAATGATGGCATAGGGATTCAAGGTTTCCATTTCCAAGACCCGCAGATATATCATCTTTGAATGTCTAAAATCCCGGACCTTACGGTAGGCATCGGCAACCCTGGTCAGCACCGTGATGTTTTTATCATCGTGCAGCAGGTACTGTTCCCAGATTTCTATGGCCTTATGGTACTGGTTCAGGGCCTTATAACAGTCCGCTAATCCGAACAGGGCATAGTTATTCCCCGGATGATGGGTAAGACAGCGCTGATAAAAGGTTACCGCATCCCGAAAGGACCGCCGTTTACGGGCGGCATCCCCCATACCAACCAAGGCATAGTTATTATTGTCATCTACGACCAGAATGGTATTAAAACAATCCATCGCTTCAGCGATTCTGTCTTCCTTTAAAAATTGATACCCCATTTTGGATAATTCAGAAATATCCACCGAGACATCCGAAGCTTCCTGCCCTTCCTGGGAACTCAGGTCCGGGATTCCTTCTAACTGACTATGAGTACACCATTTTTCGTCATGCATCTGGGAGGTCCCCTTCTTCGTGTATTAAATTTTTTATTAAAGCAGAAAGCTGCATAATGATCGCCTCGGATTTTTTATGATCCGGCGCAATCCAATACATACGCAAGGCATCCAGGCTCCGGCCTTGTGATTTATAATAATCACCGACTCTGGTAAGACCATCTGAATAACCGGTCGTTAAAAAAATCCGCCTGGCCCCTTCAATGTCTCCTGAATTATACAGAACATTACCTTTACGATTAAGAACCACCTTTTGGGCAGCATCCATGGTGGTTTTTTTAGTCGTTTTGATAAACATACTTTCATCTTTAAAAAAATTCTTCTTATAATCCATATACGAACCCTAAAATCAAATTAGACCATAATAACATTAATTATTAACCATTCCTGGTAAAATTACAATATAGATTATAGAAAAATCACTTTTTTGAACAGACGAAGAAATCAACTACCGACCGGCCATATTCTTTTGACGCCTCCCATACCAGGGCCTTCGCCGGCTCGAGAGCCTCCTCCCGGGGACGATGCATAAGAAGCCGGGAGCCTTCCGCCAGCAGCGGAGAATCCGCAATAGCCCGTACCAAATCCCATTTGAACCGGTATGAAAAGGGGGGATCACAGAAAATAACATCAAAACCGGTTCGGGCGCGCTTAACATAGAGTTCCACGGCCATAAAATGACAGTGTATCCTGACCGGGGATAGGGAAACGTTTTGGAGGAGCACCTTCCTTTTCAGGGGATCCATTTCTACCGCTGCTATCGGGTCAGCCCCCCGGGAAGCCGCTTCCAGGGCAATAATACCAGACCCGGAAAACATATCAAGAAAAGAACAACCGGAAAGATCTCCCAGGGTAGCAAAGACCGATTCCCGCATACGATCCATGCTTGGCCGTATGATTCCAGCCGGAACCGCTACCTGACGCCCCCGCAAGGTCCCGCCTGAAATTCGCATTCCCCGCCCTAAAACTGCTTGAGCAGCTCACTCAGTTCGGCAGAACTGACCACCGGTTCCATATACACGTTTTCCATCCGGCTTTCGGATTCATCAATTGTTTTTCTCCGCGCTGCACTATGATCTTGCAAAAAAAGGATTTTTTCACGGAGCGCCGGAAACTGAGTAACTGAAATATTCCGGGAACTATTTAAAAACTTGGTTAAAACTTGGGAAAATTGCCATTCTATTTCGGCTAAATTATCAAACTGCTCATCCCGCCCTATAAAAGAGATGTTTTCAGCCAGGTCATTCAAGAGCACCACCAGAGTGTCGTCAATAAAATTAATATCATCGACGATTTTATTCAGGAATAGCCCCGGATCCGGATCAAGAGCAAGCGCGTCCCGGATTAATCGTATTCTCAGGTTGAGGATAAAAATATTATCTTCAAAATTTATGTGCCTATGCATGGTTATTATTATCGGTTGATCCGGGAAGTCCCTTGAGCCGTGGGTAAAGCTCCGGAGTTTTGCCCGTGATGCTCTTGACTAAGGGATTGGGTTCTACTATAATAAGGTATTGTATCGGTACATTACTGATATAGCGTACCTCTTTATCCGTCCGTGGGGGCGGATCATCTTTTTTGACCGTAAGGAGGGTCCATGCGTCAGTACGAACTGACGGTTATCTTTCCATTGGAAGAGGACCAATACAAGGCAGGCCGGGAACAGGTAGTAGCCGACCTTAACACCCATGGGGCGGAGATCGAAAAGACCGATGAAGTCGGGGATAGGGATCTTGCCTATGAAATTAAAAAAAGAAGACGGGGGAGATATGTCCTCTTCACCGTTAAACTTGCTCCGGAAAAGCTTGGTATTCTCGACCGGGTCTTTAAGCTCAATGCCAATCTTCTTAAATACCTTTTTGTAAAGATAGAAGCGTAGGGAGGATACCGTGGCTGATCTAAACCATGTCGTGCTCATCGGGAGGCTAACCCGGGATGCGGAACTGAAGTACACCGCCAATGGGCAGGCGGTTTGTAAATTTTCCATTGCGGTTAATCGGCGTAAAAAGAGCGGTGACCAATGGGTGGATGAGGCGAATTTTTTCGATATTGTCGTGTGGGGCAGACAGGGTGAGTCCCTGAATCAGTATCTGGTTAAAGGTAAACTGGTGGGAGTTGACGGGGAATTGCGTCAGGACCGCTGGGAACAGGATGGTCAAAACCGCTCAAAAGTGGAAATTGTGGCCAATTACTTGCAGCTCCTGGGCGGCGGTCCGCCGGTCAACAGTGGCGGCTTCTCCGGTGGAACCAGCGTCCCTTATGGACAGGGGGGGTATCAGGATCGCCGGGGAGGTGATGGGTTCTCAGATAGGGGGCCGCCGACACGGGAGCCTCAGGGCGGGGGCGCCGGCGATGGGTTTGCCGATGATATTCCCTTTTAATTAATCTAAGGAGCGAGAGACGTATGTCTGATGAAAGATATAGTGAAAATGAACGTCCGCCCCGGCAGGAACGGGGATCGGATGTGCAGTTGGATGGCCGGGACGGCGACGACCGGTCTATCCGCGGGGGCAAGGGGAAGGTCTACTTCAAGAAAAAGGTCTGCAAATTTTGTATGCAGAAATTGAAAATAGATTATAAGGATGCGGATGTGCTGCGCCGTTTTGTTACGGAACGGGGGAAGATCCTGCCCCGCCGCATTACCGGCACCTGTGCGAAACATCAGCGGGCCTTGGCCTTGGCCATTAAGCGGGCCCGGGTTATCGCGCTGCTTCCTTTTGTGGCCGAATAAGAAACCCTCCTTGGCTGCCATGGTTCCTGGCAAGGCGCTGGAAGGAGTTGCCTATGTGCCTGCCCTGATAGGGGCGGTCGTGTGCGTAGGACTCATCAGGAGCGGTTTTCCGGCGTTTTTTTTCCTGGTACCCCTGGGATTTATGGCCTATGGGTATAACCGGGTATCCACCTGGTTTGCTCTGGCGGTCGCGGTCATGGGAAATGGTATTTTTTCCCTGGGATTGTTTCTCTTTTTCGTCGGTTACCACGGGTGGGACCTGGGATGGGATGTTGCGTATTTTACCCTCATGGCCGTGGTTTTTACGTGGATCACGGCGCCGCCGGTGAAGGGGCCATGGCTTTTGCGGATCCCCGGGGCCTACCGGTTTATAGCCGGTTCGGTCATTGGGGCCGTGGGGTTCATGCTGGTGGTATATACGGCCCGGGATACCACCGGTTTCCATGCCTTCATGAGGACCCAGGCGGAAATGCTCCGGTCCCTCTACGTCGCTTCTTCGGGAACCGATGTGGTGCGGCGCTCCCTGGTGGAACAGTACCTTACCCCCGAAGCGGTCATGGAAACCTTGAGCTTTGTG
Source organism: Treponema sp. (assembly GCA_031290455.1). Classification (GTDB taxonomy): domain Bacteria; phylum Spirochaetota; class Spirochaetia; order Treponematales; family Breznakiellaceae; genus JAITNP01. The sequence goes on from JAITNP010000092.1 coordinate 19,035, forward strand.
CTGCTCCGGGGCGGTGGAGCCGTGTCCTGCCTGTTGATCTTCTTCATAAGCCGCCAAATAAGCCTGGTCCTGGCAAGAATTTTCCGGCATAGTGGACCAGGGAGCAGTCTTATGTGGTTTCATACCGCTCCGCTGCTTATCTGGGTCCTGTCCTGCTCACTCTTGGGCGTATTAGCGGGTGGATTGGCAAACCTGGTGGTTGTGGAGATAATCGCCTGGAATATGGTAATCCTCTGCGCCATACTCTATCTGGCGCAGGGCGGGGGAATCGTGATGCATTTTTTAAACCGCCGGGCTTTGCCGCCTCTGATGCGGCTGGGGCTGAATGGGTTGATTATCTTCCTGATATTCAGTCCGGGCATTAACGTGGTTGCCTTGGGAGGGGTGATCCTCCTGGGTATTGCTGAAAATTGGGTGCCCTTTCGGGCCTCGCAATCCGACGGACCATCCTCTACTCCGGGGATGTAAACAGGGCGTGTTCATGATGCGTTGTCCGTTAATCTATGTAGTAAAGGAGCTTGTCGTATGAAGGTTATTCTCAACAAAGATCTGGCCCCCCTGGGTGAAGAAGGGGATGTAAAAGATGTGGCCCGGGGGTATGCCCGGAATTTTCTCTTTCCCCGGGGCATAGCGCTTCCCTATACGGAACATACCATTCGGTTGTTTGAGGCGCGCCAGGAGGAAATTGAAGCCCGAAAAGCGGATAAACGGAAAGATGCCGCGGGGATCCGGGAAAAATTGGAAGCCCTGGACCTGGTGATCACCATGCCCGCGGGGGCTAACGGTAAACTCTATGGCGCCGTTACCAGTCAAACCGTGGCGGATGAGCTGGGGAAACAGGGATTCCAGATAGAACGCAAACGGATTGAACTGGCGGGTACCAATTTTAAGAGCGTGGGTAAATATAAGGTGGCGGTTAAACTCTACGAAAGCGCTGCCGCTGAGATAGGGGTTACTGTGCAGGCCCAGATCATCAAAACCGAAACCAAGGCCGCACCGGTACGAAATCGCCGTCGCAGGGATGCCGACGCCCGGGTCGAGCAACAGGAAGCGGCTACCGAAGCCGCTCCGGTGGAAACTACCTCCGAATCTCCCGCCGATAAGGGGGGAGTGGCTCAAGAATAAGCGGCGCGTTCAGTAACGATTATCCTATGCCCGCACCGGTACTTAAAGATAAAATCCCTCCTCATGATCATACGGCAGAGCAGGCAACCTTGGGGGCCTTGCTCTTAGATGAGGATGCCATTGCCACTGCCATACAGTACCTCCGGCCTGAAGATTTTTATGGGGCCGCAAACAGTAAGGTCTACGATGCCATCCTGAACCTGTATAATAAAGGGGTCAAGGCGGATATTCTGACCGTTACCGGAGAACTCAGGCAAAACGGAAAGCTTGACGAAGCCGGAGGACCGGCGTACGTGGCATCTCTGACCAATATGGTGCCTTCCAGCGCCAATATCGAATACTATGCCCAAACCGTCGAGGGCTATTCGCTGAGGAGGTCTCTGCTCAGGGTTTCAAACGAGGTCATCGCCAAATCCTTTGACGAATCCATGGAATCCCGCATGATTCTGGAAGAAACCCAGCAGAAGATGTTTGAGTTAAGTGATAATCGCCGGATCTCGAGTTTTAAAAGTGCCAAAGATATTATTAAAGATACCATTGATGTCATTGAAAAACTCTATAATTCCAAGAAAGAATACACCGGCCTTCCCTCGGGGTTTGATGACCTTGATAAATTAACCTCTGGGTTTCAGCCTTCGGAGCTTATCATCATCGGGGCGCGGCCTTCCATGGGAAAGACCGCCTTGGCGTTAACCATGGCCATTAATATGTCCATCCACAAAAAAATACCCACGGGCTTTTTTACCCTGGAAATGTCGGATATGGCCCTGATGCTGCGGATTATTTCCAGTGAAGCCATGATTGGATCCAATGCCATCAGAACCGGTTTTTTGAAAGCCAGTGATTTTCAGAATATTATCCATGCGGCGGGTAATATTTATGATGCTCCCCTGTATATCGTCGATATGCCGAACATGAAGCTCCTGGACCTCCGGGCGCAGGCCCGGCGGCTGCGCGCTCAACAGAAGGTGGAGATCATCTTCATTGATTATTTAACTCTGATAAGCTCTGAGAATTTCCGGCTGCCCCGGCATGAACAGATCGCCGAAATTTCCCGTTCCCTTAAAAGCCTGGCCCGGGAACTCAATATTCCCATCATCGCCCTTTCCCAGCTTACCCGGGAAGCCGAGAAGGATAAGCCAAACCTGTCGAGTATCAGGGAATCCGGCGCCATTGAACAGGACGCGGATGTGGTCATGTTCTTGCACCGGGAACGGGAATCGGAACGGAAAACCGATGGCTCGGAATCACCGGAGGAGGGGAGTAAAACCAGTCTTATCCTCGCAAAACAGCGGAATGGACCGGTGGGTACTATTGATCTGGGATTTATGTCAAAATATGCAAAATTTATACCCTGGAGCAAAGCTAATTATGAACATTGAGAAGGAAAAACCTATGTCATTCATTGATACCTATAATTTTGAAAATCTAACCAATGAAGCGGAAAAACTCGTTTTTAAAGAACTGGAACGGCAGCTTGCAATGTGTGAAGAAGTTATTTGCCGCTGTAATGAATGTGTGGTGGATATGGCCGCCATGTCCCTGAATACGGTAAAGCCGCTGTACCGCTTTTCTCTTTTAGGAACTTTGTATGCTGCCACGGCTATGGATGATGAAAGCTATGCCACCAGTGTACGGGAGGCGGTCTCAGATGCCATCGAAAAGGTGCGACAGAATCCCGCCCACGATTAGGGCTGAGAAGTTCGCACTGCGCATCCTTGATTTCCCTGCCTCCAGGCGATACGTCATCGAAGCGATAACCCAGAATGATACCATCAGTTTTTGCGTGTAATTTTTGGTCAAGATTCTGTCTGACAATTTCACTGCCCTTCACATAAAAACTCATACTCTTCCACATTTACTGATTTCATATATGCCTCCATTAAGTACAGTATACCACACCGCCGCCCCTGCTTCAATGCATCCACCTGGAAGCCGCCCGTCTTTCTTCTTCCATACTGGC
>JAITNP010000121.1 GCA_031290455.1 Treponema sp.
CCACTTGACCGAAGCCGCGCAGCGGCAAGCGTGGCCGTCCTCGGATTTTCGCCGCCCCCGCCGGGTTTCCGCAGCGTTGGCCCTTTTCTATACATTACCAGTATTTTGAAAGCGGTTCATGTTTTTTCTTGACAAAGCGTTAATATCCCTTCATCATGAATATGAAAGAACCTACTGCAAGGAGAACCCCTATGAGCTATACTACGGATCTTATCAAAAATGTTTCCATCGCCGGTCATGGCGGGACCGGCAAAACAACTCTTTTTGAACATCTGCTTTTTGTTGGGGGAGTTATTCCCAAACCTGAAACAGTGGAATCCGGTAAAACTGTTGGTGATTCAAGCCCCGAAGAGATCGATCGGAAAATCTCGATTCATGCAGCCTTGGCCCATATTGAGCGAAAGGGCAAAAAGATTAACTTTTTTGATACCCCCGGATCGTCCGATTTTACCGGGGATGTGATTCTGACCTTTCGGGCCTCGGAATTTGTCTTACTGACCGTGGACGGCCGGGCCGGTGTTCAGATTGAGACCATCAAACTCTGGCGTAACCTTGAGGGCCGGAAAAAGCCCCGAGGTGTTTTCATTACTAAAATGGATGATGAACGGGCGGATTTTAATAAGACGCTCGCCGATATAAAGGACAAATTTAAGGCTACCCCGGTAATCCTGACCCTGCCCATGGGGAAAGGGGCTAGTTATCAGGGCGTTATTGATGTGCTGAACGAAAAGGCCTATTGGGTGCAGGGAGAAGCCGTTGAAAAGGAAGGGGCGATTCCCCCTGAGTACCAGGATGCGGTGGCTGCAGCCCGGGAACGGCTTATTGAGGCTGCCGCCGAAGGGAATGACGCCCTGATGGAGCATTATATCGAACAGGGGTCCCTGGATGCCGCAGAATTACATCAAGGGCTGGTCGAAGCCTTGGCAGATCACAAGTTCGTTCCTGCCTTTGCCGGAGTGTCCCTTAAAAACTCGGGGCTGATCCCGCTGGTAGACTTCATCGCCGATATTGGGCCGGACCCCCGGTCCGCAAAGGATGTCAGCCGGGAAGCGGATGGAACCCTCAAGGAGCTTCCCATTGACCCGGATAGGCCTCTGGCCGCCTTGGTGATCAAGACCACCTATGATCAATTTTCGGGGAAACTTTCCTGGGTTAAAGTCATTAACGGCAGGCTCTCCGCCGATTCGGAAGCCTTCAATGTTTCGGAAAACAAAAAGGAACGCATCGGGAAGCTCTACACCTGCCAGGGTAAGAAACTGGAGGAAATCCGGGAACTCTATGCCGGGGATGTGGGGATCCTTTCGAAATCGGCAACCCTTAATACCAACAATACCCTGACCGCTGGGAACGCCTCCCTTACCTTTGTGCCCCTCCGTCTCCCCGAACCGGTCCATTCCGTGGCGGTCAACGCGGTGGCAAAGAAGGATGACGATAAACTGGGCGAATTTTTGTTGCGGGCCACCGACGAGGACAAAACCTTCCGCCATGCCTTTAACCCCGAAACCAAGGAAACCGTTATTTTCGGCATGGGGGAACTGCATGTCAACATCATTCTGGATAAGATCAAGCAGAACCAGAAGATTGAGGTCGAGACCCATATCCCCCGGGTACCCTACCGGGAAACCATCACCAAGAAGGCTTCCGCCGAGTATACCCACAAGAAGCAGACCGGCGGACATGGCCAGTACGGTAAGGTGGTCCTGGAAATCGCCCCGCTTCCCCGGGGGGAGCAGTACAAGTTCATCAATGCCATCTTTGGGGGCGCCGTATCCCGGGGTTATATTCCGGGGGTTGAAAAGGGGGTTCTCGAAGGCATGGCCGCCGGGGTCATGGCGGGGTACCCGGTGGTGGATGTAGAGGTGAAAATCGTGGACGGCAAGGAACATCCGGTGGATTCCTCGGAACTGGCCTTTAAGCTGGCTGCGCGGAACGCCTTCCGGGAGTCGATGCGCCAGGCTGCGCCGACCCTCCTTGAGCCTATCATGAACATCACTGTCTTTGTGGAAGATAAGTATCTGGGGGACGTGATGTCCGATTTGTCGGGCAAGCGGGGCAAGATTCTGGGGCAAAACTCGATGGGGGGGGGCATTGAGGAAATCCGGGCACAGGTACCTCAAGCGGAACTCCTGCGGTATTCCATTGATCTGCGGTCCATTACCAGTGGAACCGGGTCTTTCAACGTGGAGTTTGACCACTACTCCCCGATCTCCGGTAAAATCGCCGATGAGGTCATCAAGGCTGCCCAATCATTCCGGGTACAGGAGACTGAAGAATAAAACGCCAGCGGCAGACATGCATGTCGGATAAACAAGGAGGCGCCGGGGCTGTTCATGAAAGGATGGCCCCGGTTTTCTTTACTGGTACATAATCACATACGGCCGGGGATTGAGTTCAAGGACTTGCTTGGGGGAGAGGAGGGGGTTATCATATCCCGCGCCGGGGATGCTGAAATTGTAAAACAGTTTAAATCCTTTAACCGGTATATTCACCGCTTGGGCGTTCCGGGAATAGGAATCCAGTTTTTGGGCCGGATTCCCGAATCCGTCGGCGCAATGTACCAGCCGTACCCGGGTAAAGTTGGTCTTAACCTTTTCCCGCTCATGAATCATCCAGGGCTTAAATTGATGAATCACCAGCATCCGCTCTCCGGGCAACTTGTTTTCCAGAAGGTAATCTTCCATAATTTTCTGGACCTGGTTGAGTTCCTCCGCCGTTACCACGCCGATTTCCTTCATGGGCTTCGTGGTCCGCCATTCCGGGTCCAGGGCAAGGTGGACATTAGGATACTCCAGGTAGGGGAGCATTTTCTTGATAGAATCAACCGGATGATACCGGCCAATCTGATGATCGATAAACACCAGCATATTATGTTTTAGGGCATAGTCCAGGTATGGCTGAAGCTTTGCTTTGTTAATGATACCGATTTCCCCTTCGGGCCATACGGTACCATAGATGATATAAAAAGCCCTCAGAACACCCCGGCCTCCGTTCACGGCATCGTATTCCGCTGCAAGCTTGGTAAGCCGGGCATCTAATTCTTCAATCGGGTATCTTCCGAGGATCCCCATGAGTTGGGAATTGGGATGCCCATAGTACGCAAGGATATCGTTATTGAGGAGGATAGACTGTTGATCCGCGGTGCTTTGGGCAAGGGCTTGAAATTCCTCCTCAGAAGCAACGGAATAGGGCTTGGCCGCCCCCTGGTTATTGATGCGATTAAGGTAATCTGTAAAATAAAGGGATGGAAAAAACGGCGTAGCCCTTCCCTTTCGCGCTTCCGTTCCGCTACTTAAGGATGGGGATGGATTGTTTTGGGCGTTCAGTAACAAAGGATGGATGAAAAATATCAAAAGACCCATAATTACCGGTAATACCAGGGTTAAGCGTACTTGAGCCCATATCATTTCTACTTATCGGCAGAAATACGAAAAATCATAAGCTGTGGTAGTGTTTTTTTCAGTGCTATCTTACCAGGTTAGTTTTAGGACAGGCTCAGAAAGAGGATGGACGAGGCATCCCACATGGAGCTGCCTACCAACTTTTGAAAGCGTGATATAATCAGCGTAACCGTTCACGGGGTTACGGGTATTCAGAATCGGATATGGTCAAACCAAGCCAAGAACCAGCCGGGGACCATCAAATTTTATTCCTCTATTTTAAGTGATACCCTGTCTCGATACTGAAAGGACCTTGTGAAGGATCAATACCGTGTTCATTATACAGGCCCTCAGACAGCGCGGTATATTCTTTGGAAAGGCTTGTGTTTCCCTGCCCCGCAGCGCATTTGGCGGCTTTTTTATAGGCTAAGGGCAGGATTGACATACTCAAAGACAAGTCATTCGTGAATAATTCCTGAAAGTTGGCAAGCCCTTCGGCATACGCGCCGGTTTCGGCCTGGATAAACGCCAGCCAGTACAGAGACCAGATGTCTTCAGGAAAAAGTTCACGGGCGTTTGTAAGAAACCGTATATTTCCCGTTTCAACTATATCGGCTATGTTCCGCCCATAGCACACTTCATTAATCAATGAAAAGAACATATACCAACCGTATAAACGCATATCTTCCAGTGAATTATGAAACCGTATCATTTCAGAGGGCTTGACGGATTCATTAAACGCATAGGATTCAAGCTCCTCCAAAGCCTGAAGCAATGATGAAGACTGTGCTCCGAGGGGGCTTCTCCACAGCGTATAGTTAAAATGATCGCCGTAATACAGTTTTAGATAGTACAAAGTTACGAGAGATAAACTGTCCAGTTCTACTTGGCGGGCTTTCTCCAATAATGTTGGGTCTTTTAACGCATATTCCTTTAAATACCGTGCCCAGTACCGGAGCGCCTCATCACTAGGAACATAGTTAGAGGGAGTCCCGTAATACGCTTCTTTTTCCGCTATCAATGCGTCATAATAGTTAGAAGATAGCTTATCACCATAATACCATTGAACGTCTTTCGGAAGTACAATCTTTGAACCTGAAACAGACCGCTTCCATGCATCTTCAAACTCCGGTCTGATATTGTAATCAGCGGCAAGAAAAGACAATGAAGTAAAAGCGGAACCATACCGTTTGGACAGCAGATAGCCCAGAGGCGTCCGGTCAATGTTGGCTTCATTGCTGAAGCCGCTCCCTTTCGTTACTATTTTAACCCCGTGCGCCCCGCCGAAGTAACAGATTGCTTTTGCGTCAGTCGGCGCGTTATTCAGTGTTTCAATGATATTTTTCGCCGAATACTCGTCACGGTAGTTTAACCAGGCAACTTCATTGGATGGATCATAGTTGTCATAGTTTTCTCCCTCTTCGGTCCATACTACCTTGAACGGATCTTTGCTGGCCGTCGATTGTTCCAGTGATAGTAACACCTGTCTTAGTTCTCTGGCTTCAACCCTATTTGCGCCTCCACTCATCCAGGGATACATAGGCTCCAAATGGTCCCTGGTTATATTGCTTTCGCTAAAAAAATACCGGACGCCCGCGTCATAGAATTCCTGTACATGTTCCGCCAGAAACAGCTCTTCATTCATTATTATATGCGCCTCATTGATGAAGATAACTTTCTTGGTTTTAAGTTCATCAAGCAGGTATGCGGCGGCGTCCGGAGCATCGGTATTTATCTTTTCCAGTTTTGTCACCGGCGATGTCGCGCATCCGGTTATCAAGGTGGCTGCCAACAAAAGTCCATATAGGGCGGTTCGATACTGCATGCTTTTACTCCTAAGAAACGTTGTTCAAGAATACTGTTATTGGTATGCGTCAACGTATCAATGATAGTATCGGCACTAATAACCATGACTTTATTGACTTTGCAGTGCTTGCCTGATATTGTATGGCCAAATCAAATCGGAACCCCAGACCACGTCGTCCCGGACACCACCTCAGTGGACTGAACGCTCTCTACCCCCTTGTCGTTCACCGCGTTTACTTGGTAATAATCGCCACAAGGGGGAAATTCGCCCGCAGGATCACCAGCTCTGAAACAACCACGATGGTGGTCTCCTTGCTGTCTTTGAAGTGAAAGCTGATAAAGTAATTACCCGCGGCCATGGGGCTTTCAGTGTAGACCAGGGTGTTCTCCACCACCGCTACCGGTGAGGTACTCACCGCTGTATCGTCTTTAAAAACAGCGGCAGATACAATACCCGTATTATCAGGCACCGTTATCGGTGATGTTTATCGAGCCTTGCCCGCCCATCGGGGGCGCTACCAGAACGTCCAGGGAATCGGTGGAAGCGGAGATAAGCTTATCCGTTATACTCCCTTCCAGAAACAGCGCCTTAGACGCTCCTTCCCCCTTATACACCTTCAGGGTACAATTCCAGGTTCCCCCTTGGATCGCCACTGACGCATCGGTCATGGCGGTAAATTCCGTCAGCTTGGTTTCCGCTTCCTTCTCGCCGGCAGTACAACTCAAACGGCCCAACCCCATCTAACGAAATATCCGGTAACAGCGTCCTTCCCACCCCTTTTTTGATGCTGATGGGAATGACGAATTTCCCGTCAAGAGCCGTTCCCGTTCCCGTTCCCGGTTCTTGAAATCCCAGGTTACAGCCGCAAACCAGTGCAACCACGCATAAGCCGCACTGATACCGATACATCGCGCCATGCTCTTCATAGATAGCTTGAGCCAGTTGTTAATTTGTATCAGCGCACGTCCGGGGCAATGATTGAGCCAGGGGAAGGATCACTAAAAACCGTCCTTCGTGGGCATATATCGCAAAGGCCCCCTCCACGACACGATTACTAATACCGAAAAAGCCTTGATCCCAGGGTAATCCTTCCAGAGGCCACTTAAGTCCCCGACTTTCTGCTTTCCAAGGCCCCAGGCCCAGGGGAAAGACCGACACCAGGCTATTCGATGGAAGGGTGCAGACCAGTTCCTGTTCCATGGTGAGGCAGCGTATATCCTCAGCCGCAGTGAGCCAGCGGTCCGGGCACCGCTCCCGCTCAAAGAGCGAACGGATGGCGAACAGGTGATCCGTCCTGCCCCCGCCCCCGCCGACAAGCCAGGTTTCATCAACCCCTTTTTCCCAGAGAAACCGTAGCGCCAATTCCGTATCGGTATAATCCTTATCCGTGGGATACCGGATGACCCGTCCCAGTGGATACTGTGCCAGCCGCCCCAGGTCATCCAGGGAATCCATGTCCCCCAGGATCCAGTCCGGCTGTATCCCCGCCTCCTCCGCGGCAATGAGTCCTGAATCGGCGGCAACGATAATATCCGCCCCCGCTATAAGAGAACCGCACTGCTCAGACCCCGGCCCCGCTCCACCTATAAATGCAATACCCCGCAATGGTCCCTGCTCCATACTTTCAATGTAGTATACGAATATGATGTCGTCTATAAGTAGAAAAACAGCCTAAAAATCACTTGACAAGAATTTTTGTTTGTATCAAAATAATGTTCTTATGGCATTAGACTTAACCAAAGATTTGAGCCTTTTTGACATTAAGCAAGTAAAAATGTTATATGGGAAGTAACGACCATACCGTCACTCATTTTCGTTCCCACACCCATGATAAGTTTATCAATCCTCTCATGCTCGGCGATTTGTTTTGGCGTGGGTTGGCGGCGTATCTCTTTGATCCCTTGCCCAATGATAGCCTTATCATGAATGACCTCCATACAGTATTATGTTAAAAACGTATATTGGTAACATTGGGATTGATACACATAAACAAGTATCGTATAGTTCTTAACAATGGGCAGCGTATCCATACAACCGCACATGATCCCTCCGCTGTTAAAAGAAGTGGCCGCCATATTCTCATCCCATGGGAAACAGGTATTCCTGGTGGGAGGGGTAATACGGGATATGCTCCGGGGTAAGGAAGCCACAGACTGGGACCTCGCCACGGACGCCCAGCCGGAAGAAGTGATTGCTATGTTCCAGCGGGTCATCCCCACGGGCATCAAACACGGGACCGTTACCGTCCATTTTAAGGGACATGCCCTGGAAGTAACCACCTTTCGCACCGAATCCTCTTACCGTGATGGCCGCCGCCCGGATACGGTGCAGTACGTCGCGAGTATTGAGGAGGACCTATCCCGCCGGGATTTTACCATGAACGCCCTTGCCCTGGAGCTTCCCGGAGGGCGCATCACCGACCCCTTTGACGGTGCAGAGGACATTACGAGGCGTATCATCCGCTGTGTCGGGAACCCGGCGGAACGGTTTGCCGAGGACGGCCTGCGGACCTTACGGGCAGTACGCTTCGCCGCCCAGCTCGGTTTTGAGGTGGAATCGTCTATCATCAAGACCATCCCCCGGTTCCTCAGCGTCACCGCAAAGGTTGCCCCTGAACGGATCCGGGATGAACTGGATAAAATCCTTGCTTCCCCACAGCCTTCCCGGGCGTTTATACCCATGGAGAAAACCGGCCTCCTGGAACTGTTCCTTCCCGAATTGGCGCAGTGTCGAGGGGTCGAACAAAAGGGGTTCCACCGCTTCGATGTACTTGACCATTCCCTATTGGCTTGTGATTTTGCCGCAGCGGAGGCGGTCCCCCTCACGGTCCGGCTTGCCGCGCTCCTTCATGACATTGGGAAACCCACCACCCGGCGGCTTGATGAAACTGGGGTATGGACCTTCTACCGTCATGAACATGCATCCGCCCTTCTCAGCCGGAACCTGCTTTCCCGGTTCCGGTATCCTCATAGGGTGATCGATGGGACGGTCCATCTGATTAAGGAACACATGTTCCATTATGAAGAAAACTGGAGCGACGGGGCAATACGGCGCTTCATCATCCGGGTGGGGGAAAAAAACCTGGATGATCTGTATAAACTCAGACGGGCCGATGCGTACGCCACCGCGGGGATGGAACTCCCCCCGGATTTCCTCCTCCCCCTCATCACCAGGGTCGATGCTGCCCTCGCCGAAAGCCGGGCCTTTTCCCTCAAGGACCTGTGCATTTCAGGCAAAGATCTCATGGAAATCGGGGTTACGCCGGGACCTCGGATGGGGATCATCCTCGCTGAACTCCTGGAAACGGTGGTTGACGACCCGGAATGTAATACCCGGGAAAAGCTGCTGGAAATAGCGGAAAATTTGTATAGGCGCTGACCATCAATACGCTTCTATGGTATCATGACCCCAGGAGGCATAACAGGATTGACCGGAGATAAATACGCTATACTAAAGACCGCTTTCGGCTATACGGGGTTTCGCCGGGGGCAGGAGGATGTCATCGATGCCATCCTTGGGGGGAGGGATGTCCTGGCGGTGATGCCCACCGGGGCGGGAAAATCCCTCTGTTACCAGATACCCGCCCTCATGCTCAAGGGGCTTACGGTGGTTATTTCTCCCCTCATATCCCTCATGAAGGACCAGGTGAACGCCCTCACCGCCGCGGGGCTGAAGGCGGCGTATTTGAATAGTTCCCTCTCCTCCGCTGAATACAACGAAGTCATCTACCGGGCCGGGCGGGGGGAGTATACCATTCTCTACATAGCCCCGGAACGGCTGGGAAAGGCGGATCTCCGGCGCTTTGTTGATGCCCAGCCCATACCGCTGGTGGTGGTCGATGAGGCCCACTGCGTGTCCCAGTGGGGGCATGATTTCCGTCCCCACTATCTGCAGATCGCGGAATTTATCGGGACCTTCCAACAACGGCCCATCACCGCAGCCTTTACCGCCACGGCGACCCTCAAAGTAAAAGAAGACATCCTCCTGGTCCTGGGCCTGCGGGAGCCTTTTACCATCACCACCAGCTTTGATCGGGAAAACCTCTACTTTGAGGTACAAAAACCCAAGGATAAATTAGCCGCCCTCCTGTCATACCTGGAAACCCGGAAAAACAAAAGCGGCATCGTGTACTGCGCCACGAGAAAAAGTGTGGAGGAAGTCTGGCAGGCCCTCCGGGACCGGGGCTTTGCGGTAACCCGCTACCACGCGGGGCTTGAGGATGGGGAGCGCCACGAGAATCAGGATGATTTCCGCTACGACCGCAAAACCGTGATGGTGGCCACCAATGCCTTTGGCATGGGGATCGACAAATCCAACGTATCCTTTGTCATCCATTACAACATGCCCAAAAACATTGAAAGCTATTACCAGGAAGCGGGCCGGGCAGGCCGGGACGGAGAGCCGGCGGATTGCATGCTGTTCTACAGTGGGGAGGATGTGCAGATCAACCGGTACCTCATCACCAATAGCCGGGAGGAGGGGCTGGAACGGGACGAGACCCTCATCGTCCATAAGCTGGAACTCCTCAAGACCATGACCTTCTATGCTACGGGCACCGATTGCCTCCGGGGCCGGCTCCGTTCCTATTTTGGCGAGCAGCCCCCCACATACTGCGGACACTGTTCCAACTGTCTCACCCAGTTTGAGGATATCGATATAACCCTTCCTGCCCAAAAGATCATTTCCTGTGTGTTCAGGCTGAAACAGCGGGGACGGAGTTTTGGGAAAACCATGATTATCGATATCCTCCGGGGCAGCAAGAGTGAAAAGATTAAAACCCTGGGCTTTGATACCCTCAGCACCTGGGGCATCATGGCGGACATGGCTGCCCACCGGATCCGGACCATCCTGGATTACCTTATCGAAAAAAATTACCTGGTCCAGGTGGAAGGGAACTATCCGGTGGTGGAATCCTCGGATACCTCAAAGGAAATCATCGTTGAAAAAAAGCCCCTCAGGATGATGCTGCCCAAGGAACGGCAACCACGGACCGTTCCCCTGGCATCCGCCCCAACAAGCGCAACGGGAATAAAAGCCGGGGCGACCTATGATGAAGTCCTTTTTGCAAAACTGAAGGAACTGCGGCATAAACTCGCTGAGGAGGCCAAGGTTCCTTCCTACATTATCTTTACCGATGCCAGCCTCCGGGATATGTGCCGAAAACTGCCCGTAACCCCGGCCATGTTTCTGGAGGTTGCCGGGGTGGGGGAGGTCAAAAATAAAAAGTATGGTCCTGTCTTTACCGCCCTGATTCGGGAATATACAGGATACACCCCTGCATCATGAGGAATTCGGAGTAAAATCAGTCGATTTTTATTGATTTATATAAGCCGCTTTCAAAATCATAATAGCGGTAAATGCTTTGAAAGCCATCAGTAATGATGACGGGGAACCACGATCATGTCGGGACGGCGCAGGGACTTGAGCAGTTCCGCGGCGAGATAGTACCGGTTCCGGCCTATCATGCTAATCTCATCACCGTACCGGAAACTATTGGTACCCCAATCGCTGGGTATGGGATCATGGATGACCAGGTATTCTCCGTTCAGGGAATAGCCTTTAACGACAATATAATGGCCTCCCGAATCGTTGTAATATTTCCCGAAGAGGTTCGTTGCAGGGTCCAACCGGGAGGTCTTGACCCCATCGGTACGGAACACGATGATGGCAATACTCCCGGAATCAATGACATCCATGATATGCTGGACCGATCCGAGGGGTTGAATTGAAGCGGAGACGCCCTCGTTCTTTATGACTTTGATAAGCTCCTCAAAACTGGTACCCCCATCTCCCCGCCATCCCACGGCTTGACGCACGGCGGAAACAGGAAAGTACTTGCCAAGCCCCCAACTAATGGCCATGGACGCCGAAGCAGGCCCGCAGTTTGAGGTGGTCCCCGTATTATACTGGGTCCGGTACCAATTAATGTTTTCTTCAGAAGCGTCGGCATGCATCGTTGGGATGGGACTGACGAACACCGAATAGTACTGCCGTGAATTATTGCCTTCCTGTACGGTTATTCCGTAGAATCCCGGTTTTTCAAAACGGACCTTGGTCAGGAACTGATCTGACTCGCTGAAATCCAGGGGCGCCGCATCAACATTCGGATACCGGGCCACATCAATGATGGGTCCCTTCACCGCAAAATATGCATCCGGACCGGAAAGGGTAACAAACTTCGTGGTACGCTCTTCCATCCTCGCTCCTGGATGATGGGGTATATCAACATAGAGAGGACTTGATTTATAGATGTTCCCCGAAGCATCCCGGGCGGTTAAACGGGCCACATAGGTTTTCGGCGCCCCATATTCATAGCTGGGATTCGGTCTGAATCCCCGTTTCCCATCTCCAAAATCCCATTCAAAGGACTGTAACTCATCTGGCGACGGATCGACGATGAAGAACTGCACCGTAACTCCCGACCCGTCAATATCACCGTTGTTTCTGGTTTCATAATCGATCTTCACATACTTGGCGCTGACATGGGTGGGAGCAGCGGTTGTGCGGGGGCGTTTGGCAAATTGCGCTTCCGCCATTTTTAAATTCTCCAGGGAAGGGATGGTGATGACCGTCCCCACCTGGATGCGGTTCACGTTGACGATATTATTATAAGAGGCAAGCACCCCATAGGGGATATGATAGGTATATGCAATTTCGGAAAGGGTTTCACCGGGTCTGATACGGTATTCGATATCCCTGGTCCGGTTGTCCACCTGAGTACCGGCCCCGGTCTGGTCATCCTCCGCACCCATGACGGAGCGGCCGACCCACTGCTCCGCTTCCCCGGGAATAACCATCGCCGAAGCGATTGAGGAATTCTCAGGATTGGGGTAATAATCAGCCGCCGCTTCCAGGGTGGACACGACATGTTCAGGGGGCAGATCCGGAGCGCTGATGACCAAGGGCACCGCATATCCCATTCCAAACAGAAAGGCCCCCAGGCAGGCCAATCCGCCTATTTTCAACGCTAACGGATGATACCTCAAGGTATTCAAAAAAGAAAACCCATGCTTAAGGTGATCTATCACCTGATCCACCCACCGAGGACTTTTTGAGGTTTTTTGATTACCGGCAAAAATCGGCGGATTCTGACGTTTGATCGGTTTTTGATTTTTAAGCAATGTATCCATACAATATACGTTCTCCTTATTATTGTTCGGCATCCGATCCTGCGGCAGCAGGGGCCGGGGACTGCCGGGCGTTTAGGGCAGCGGGGATAGGGGGCTTTTCAACCGGCGCCGAGGTACTGTAGGAAGCGCCTGCTTCGTTTCTGAAGGGGATAAAACTGACCCGCATACCGTTATACACATCCCGCCGGTTTAGGGCAATAGACCCGTCAAGGGCGACTTCCTTCTTTACTTCCATGATGTATTGACGCCCCGGAGGACCCAGGGGCAGTACCATGATGCCCCCGGGACTGAGCTGTTTTAGCAAAGGAGGCGGAATATGATCAACCGCGCAGGTAACAATGATCTTATCAAAGGGGGCGTATTCCTCCCAGCCGTAATACCCATCCCCCAACTTCCGGTTGATGGAGCCAAAGGCGGGGTTAGATTTTTCAAGGTCCTGTAAAAGATTATCGGTTTCAGCGAAGAGAGGCCGTATGATTTCGATGGTATAGACCTCGGTGGTTAAATACGCAAGGATCGAAGCCTGATACCCCGAACCAGTACCGATTTCCAGGACCTTGTCCCCGGGGTTGATGTTGAGGGTGGTGGTCATCATGGCAACCACATCAGGATCGGTAATGGTTGCGCCATATCCTATGGGAAGCCAGGTATCGGCATATTCAAGCCCCTTATTTTGGGCCCGCACGAAATGCTCCCGGGGGGCCAGCAGGAACGCCCGCACGTCTTCGGGGCGCTTGAGTTCCTGGGACCACACAAAATCCTGGGCAAGCTTCCACCGGTCTTCCAAAAAAGCGGAGGTATCATGCCGGTCGTTCCGCATCCAGGAAAGCCAGGTTTCCTTGGTTTCGATAGACATGGATTGGGCGATCTGAGGCCCGTCATATTTTTGTGTCCCCGGGAGGGTTTCATGGACTTCGCCTTCGGCACTATCCACGCCCTCTGGGGGGATCCCGGTTGTTACCGCTTCTTCCACCGCTGGCGGGGTCTCTGTCTCTTCATAAGTAACCACTCGTTCGGATTGGGAAGCAACCAGTCGAGGGATGAGCAACGCGGACACCAATCCGATTACGAAGAAGGTTACCACCATCCCCGCCATCGGGGCGGAAACAGTAATCTTAAACAATTTCACCCATATCCCCTGTATAAAAATTATATGGAAAGAACGGGGACGTGTCAACCCGCTATAACCGCATAAAGCCTTGTTTTCTGATCTGTTTGATGTTATTGGAAGCATTGAGCCGTAAGGCGGAGCCGGCGTATCAGGAAATCAAGAAACGGCTAGAACAGAGCGAGGTAGTCGGTTCAGACGAGACCGGTTGTTATGTAAAGGGGAAAATTGAGCGTGCCCGGTTCCTCCCCTTGACCGCCTCTACCCTAATCCCTATTGTTATCATCAGGAGATCACGATATGATACCGGTTCACTCCCCAGCATCCGTAAACACCTTCGCAGCCGTTGATGAGGCTCCTGGGTTATCAGCCATACCTTCCCGTTCCCAAGCGGCCCCGGAAAATACCTGGGACCTTTCCAAGCTCTTCCCCAATGACAAAGCCTGGAACGATGGTCTTGCCGCCTACGAAACAATGGCAGCGCGAATTCCCGATTTCCGGGGCAGCTTGGGAACGTCTGCGGAAAGCCTCGCGGATTACCTGGATTTTTCCCGGGATTTCGGGCTTTTGGAGGAGCGGCTCAACTATTACCGCGATCTCCGGCAGACCGAGGATGAGGGGGATAGCGCCGCCCGGACCATGTCTGGCCGTTTCATGATGGCCGCTGCCAAGGCCGAGGCCGCCGCTTCCTGGGCGGCGCCGGAAATTCAGGCCATCCCCGACGCGGACATGGCAGGGTTCCTCCGCAATCCCCGCTTAGAAGAATACCAGATTTACCTTAAAAAACTCCTGCGGTATAAATCCCATATTTTAAGCGACAAGGAGGAACGGCTCCTCGCCCTCCATGCCGAAGGGGAAGGGGTCGCAGGGGATGCCTTTTCAGTGCTTACCAACGTGGACATGGACTTCGGTCTCATCGACACTCCCGAAGGGAAACGGCCCCTCTCCCAATCAACCTGGTCCGTCTTCATGGAGCATCCGGACCAGGACCTTCGGTGCCGGGCCTACAATGGGTTTTATCGTGTCTTCGATGCCCACAAGACCACGCTGGCAGCCTTGTATGGTGGGCAGGTCAAACAGGATGTGATCCATGCCCGGATCCGGGGGTTCCCCTCTGCACGGGGAGCGGCCCTGTTCCCCGACGATGTGCCCGAATCGGTCTATGACAACCTGGTATCCACTATTGGGAACAACCTTGCCCCCCTCCACCGGTACTATGCCGTGCGGAAACGGGTCCTTGGCCTTGCCGAATTACGCCACTACGATGTGTATGCACCCATCGTGCCCAAGGCGGTGAAGCGGACCACCTGGAACGAAGCAGTGGACATGGTAACAAAGGCCCTTGCCCCCCTGGGGGACGAATATGTGGGAACCCTCCGGTCCGGGCTTTTAGGCCGCTGGGCTGACCGATATGAGAACAAGGGGAAACGGTCTGGCGCGTTTTCCGCGGGAAGCTACACCGGGGAGCCTTATATCCTCATGAACTACAAGGAAGACAGCATCCGGGATGTGTTTACTCTGGCCCATGAGGGAGGACATTCCATGCACTCCTG
Source organism: Treponema sp. (assembly GCA_031290455.1). Classification (GTDB taxonomy): domain Bacteria; phylum Spirochaetota; class Spirochaetia; order Treponematales; family Breznakiellaceae; genus JAITNP01. The sequence goes on from JAITNP010000121.1 coordinate 14,976, forward strand.
GTACTCGGCCATGTCCAACCCGTTCATGCACTACGGGTATACGATCTTTGAGGCCGAGGTTGCCAGTACCTTCAATGAAGAACTGCTCTTCCGGTACCTGAAAAACAACGCCGATACCAGCGGTCTCAAGGTCTATATCATCAACAAGCGGGCCGACGATCTGCTGGCGACCCTGTACCGGCAGACCATGTTCGCCGAATTTGAGCAGCAGACCCATGCGCTTGAGGAAAGGGGCACCCCGCTGACAGTGGATGTGCTTCGGGAAACATACCGGAACCTGTTGGAAAAATACTTCGGCCCCGACATGGTGTTGGAAGATACAAGCGATCTTGAGGGGTTACGGATACCCCACTTCTACCGGGCTTTCTATGTGTATAAATACGCCACCGGTATTTCCGCGTCCCTAGCCTTAGCCGAACGGGTTCTTTCGGGAGGGGAACAAGCGCGGGCAGATTATTTTACCTTTCTTAAGTCCGGGGGATCACGATTCCCCATAGCATCACTGCAGGTTGCCGGGGTAGACATGTCCTCCCCGACGCCGGTGGAAGCGGCTTGTAAGGTCTTCAGCCGTCTGGTGGAAGAACTGGAAGCGGAATTGACCGGAGGCACGGCGTCGTAAAAGCGAGAACCCACCAACGAACCCAGCGGACCCTTTTTATTACGGTGCTTCCTAGCGTTTATCGCGGCCACAACTCCTTATCATGAGTGCCCTTCAGAAATGGCGATAGCAAGCTCCACCTCGGATATACTCACCCCCAAGCGGGCGGCAATCAAGCTGGAAGAAAGCCCGGCCCTGGATAATTCCACGACCCGTTCCGCAAAGGGAAGGGCTTTTGGTTCTATTTCCCGGGCAGCCACCACAAAACGGGGACCCCCAGGTTCCCGCTCCTTATTGCGGGGAGGCGCTTCCCCCTCATGATACGCCACAGCGGCGGGATGCATGGCAGATACCCCCTCCGCTGCAACACCAGCCCCGGTTCCGGCAGTGGTAACCCGCCGCCGCCCAAGTTCGGCAAAGGCTTCTTCCTGGGACCGCCGCCGATCCAATTCCCTGGCCAGGATACTAATACGCTTATCCACATCCGCCAAAAGGGTTCTGAGCGTTTTTATCCGTTCTTCCACCAGGAGCGCATCCTTATCGGTGGCGGCGTCAATTTCGGCAATCAGTTTATACACCTCTTCCCGGAATTCAGCCAACAACTGTTCCGAACTGGTCCTGCGCCGAAGATAGGCCCTGAAATACACAAAGAAAAAACCACATACCATAAGACTCACCCCAGAAAAGATCAGGGACAACGCCATACAAACACCTTGGTTCTCAAAACATGCGTGATACTGCTACCCACTTACATCAATATTTTTTCCCAAAACCGGGTCCCGGATAATGGATGCCCCCTTCCGCTGAGAACCCCCATCCTTTTCTCCCGTTTTCTGACGGGCATCCTCCTTATCCCCTCCGGATCTTTTACGGGCACCCCGGTCCTTGACCCCTTCGGCGCCGGCCCCGGTATCCTGGGTCTCGTTTACCGATTGGATCTCTTCTTCGGTTTTTTTTTGTACCTGGATCCCCTGCAGGGCCTGCTGAATTGCCTGCCCCTCCTTCTGGGACATTTGGCTCTTACCGATCTGATCAAGCTGGTTAAACAGGATCTGTAGATCAATTGGCTGTATAGCCATCGGGACCTCGCTTTGCCTCATCATCCGGTTCTTCGTATTTCGTTACCCGGATAAGATCGTTTTCAAGGATGAAGGTAACCGCCTTGTATTCGGTCTGTACTTTTTCTATGGCATCAAGGATGATAATTTTAACCCCTGGATACACTCGTTCCGCTGCCGAAACCCGTCCCCGGACCTTGAGGTCGCCAATTGATTGCTGGATGATCCCCATATCTTCGTTTATTTTCTTTAAATCGGCTACCAGGGTTCTTTGGCGGCTCTGCAGCTCCTGCATGTACGCTTCTTTATCAGGGGGCAGCGATTTACGCTGTTGGAGGATATTGCTCAGGGTCTGGAAGTCAAGTTTAATTTGCTCAATCTCCTTCAACGCCGCTACCTTATTGGCGGTCAGGGTATTAAGCTGTCCCTTGATCTTGGGATCAATGCCTACTTCACAGGTGGTTTCCGTACCCCCGGCGGAACTCCCGATAACTTTTGCGTTGATCTCTTCGGAGGCCCGCAGGCATCCGCCAACAATACGCGCCCGTTTACCCTGGCATACTATCCGCCGCAGGGCATCTACCTGACAATTGACAATACCATCAGAGGCAACTACCATACCCCCTGACTCAACGACCGCATTTTCAATAAACCGTGCCCATAAGGATCCCCCCGCGTGTATAATACCATTCGCGCTTTTGCCGGTAATGCCCTTACGAACCACAATATACCCATCCGCAACCAATTCCGCCTTTTCAGCATTCCCATTAATTTCAATATTTCCTGAAGCCTTAACCGAATACCCGTCCTCTACATTACCGGATACAACCACGTTCCCCAGGAACATAATATTCCCGGTTTTAATATTGACGTTCCCCTGGATGGTTAATATCGGTTCCACCGTGATTTTTCCGGCTACTATCGTAACTTGGCCATTGATATCCCCCAGGACCGTCTCGCCATCTTCTCCGGCATGGACATTCGTCCCCAAAGGAAGCTCTATATCATTCCCTTTTTTAGCGGGAATATAACTACCCATCACGGTTCTGCCCCGGGTTCCCTCTTCCGCCGGAATTTTCTTAGCCAAAGGCTGGTTGGCCACCACATTCTGGATACGATTCAGCTCCTTGAAATCAACCCGGCCGTCCATCTCCGGCTGAAACCGCACCTTACTTTGGTTGGTCTGAAAATTATACTGCATATAGGCATCCCGGCCATTAACGGGCTGATTACCCTCAGCCACCAACACCGGCAGTTTATAGGTGGGCCGGTCCACAAATTCGTGAAGGAAATCCTCCTTAATGCCATACACCACCCGGTTATCCTTCAGCATGGTGATAATGGTCTCCACCTCCAGGTCGCATCCCCCGATCCCCGGAGGGGTTACGGAAATATAGGCCTTCATATTCTCATCGGTAATGTTCACACTGATCATACTATCACTGGTATATTTGCGGTTGAAGGTTCCGACCTGGACATAGTTCCCTTCCACCTGCTTGGTCACCCTGCTTACCAGGGTCTCATCAATGTCCGTGACATTCCTGGCTTTCAAGGCTGCCATGGCCTGATCCTCAGTGGCCCAGGCGCCATTCCCAACCGGGGGTACCACTTTAAGAAAGGCCCCCTCATTCCGCAGGTGCACAAAAACATCCCCATCCTTATCCACGATAACCGGGGCGGTGGCTTCCTCACTGGTCTCTACTAAAATCTCCTGAGCCGCTTCTTTCTTATGCCTTACCCCGGGATAGGCTTGGATCTTCCAGTCTCTTTTTCCGACCCCCAAAAATCCGGGGAACCCCCGTTCGGTAATTTCATATTCAATACGCCGTACCGAAAGATTGAGCAAGGTGGCTGCCTCCGCAATCGCCGCTTCCAGGGTGGGACCCGCAACATCAACTGTGCGTATGGTCCTATCCTGCTCCAACTGATCCTTCATTATGTGCTGAAGCTGGACAAAATCAATCATGACTATACAATCCCTTTTCGTATATTTGTGAGCTTTGAACGAAGCCGGAGTATCGCCTTGGTATGCAGCTGGGATACTCGGGACTCGGTTACTTCCAATACTTGGCCTATTTCTTTCAAGGTCAGATCCTCATAGTAATACAAGACCAGGATCTTCTTTTCCTTATCCGGCAGTTCATTGATCTGCTCCACAATGACCCGGCGGATCTCATTCTTCTCCACAATGACATCAGGATTGAGACTGGTAGGAGATTCAATACTATCCCCGATAGAAACCTTATCGGTTTCATCCCCGGAAAACCATACATCATTCAGTGAAAGCACCGAGGTGCCGGATATTTTCATCATGGTTTTAAGGAATTCATCTTGACTCATGCCCAGGGAACCGGCGATTTCCTGATCCGTTGCGGTTCTGCCCAACTGGGCTTCGAGGGACCCGATGGCTTCCTCAACCTCTCTGGTTTTTTGCCTGACCGACCGGGGCACCCAATCAATAGAACGGAGCTCATCAAAGATAGCCCCCCGGATCCGGGTTACCGCATAGGTTTTAAATTTAACCCCCTTATCGGGATCAAATTTATCAATGGCATCAATGAGACCAAACACACCAAATCCCACGAGATCATCAAACTCAACATTGTGGGGCATACCAACCGCGACTTTACCGGCCACATACTTCACCAAAGGGGCATATTGTTTTATAAAGGTTTCCCGTATTTTTGAATTCCTACTCTGGCGGTATTCCAGCCATAGTTCATCTTCTGTTTTTTGTTTCAGGGGGACATTCCCCATAGCCTATCCCTTTATTATCGCTTTAATATCGTCTGTATAGCGGATGCCATGACCTTTGGATCAACCTTTTTAAAGTCCGGGGACTTACCCGTACCGGGCGTTTTTTTTACTACCTCCTGGTCAGCCATACTATCAACCGGAGGAGCCGCGCTTTCCAGGGATTCCAAACCGAGAAATGTCTCCATTGCATGCCCATGCACCGAATCGGAAACCGCGGGCTGAACCGCCATTGCCGGCGATAGGGGCACAAAACCAGCGGCAAGGCCATGTTCATCCACCGCTCCTTTCTGAGTATATCCATTTTCGTGATGCTGATCCAGACCTGCGGCGTCCGCATCACTGGTAAACAGGCCCGACGGGACCGCCTGTTCCGCTTCGTCCTCCACGGTAATATCCACCTGAGCGCCAGGACCCGTTTCATCCTGCTCCGAATCAGCCACTTCCTGAGTAAGCAGTTCCGGTAAGAACCGGCGGACCAGCGCATGGGCGCCCCAGGCCAGGACAAAAAAGCCCACCCCACAGGCACAAGCCCGTACCAGGACGGTAAGCACCGTATACCCACTGATGATGCCTACCAAGAGGGACAGGATAAAACCGGTACCCCCGATAATACCATTTACTTTTCCATTATCCACGATGACACCCTTTTATGCCCGGCCAAAAAGCCGTCGCATCATATTCCCGAACCCACCGCTGCCGTCCCGGGGTTCACTCTTTTCCATCCGGTCCACAATATGCTGAATACAGAGGGATGCCCGGCTCTTCGGATCGATGACCATAAAGGGTTTCTGCCGCAAAACCGCCTGGGAAACGAGGGGATCATCATAAATAAACCCAAGGTAATCCACCTGGAGATTGAGAAATTGACCGGCAATATGGGTCATCCTATCGGCCACTTTGTTCGCCTCGGTAACACTCCGTACCCGGTTCACCACCAGTTTAAGCCCCAGGTTGAGTTTTTCAATAAATTCCGCGGCGATTATCTTGGTGATGCCGTAGGCGTCGGTAATGGCCGTCGGCTCCGGGGTGGTGATGATCACCGCATCGTCCGCAGCGGCGATAAAATCGAGGACATTGTTGGAAACTCCCGCACTGGTATCAATGATAATGATATCCGCGCCGGAAAGAGATTCCAGTTCATCAATAAAATACTGCCGTTCATCTTCAGTCAGGTTGGCAATCTTGGAAAGCCCCGATGCCCCTGCCACAATGGAAATGCCGTAATCGGTTTCCACCAGGATTTCCTTCATGGTTTTCTGCTTACGCATCACATGGTAGAGGGTAAACTTGGGGATAATGTTAAGCATCACATTCACATTGGCAAGCCCCAAATCCGCGTCCATGACCACTACTTTTTTTCCCAGCCGGGCATAGGCCAGGGCCATGTTGACCGAGACATTGGTTTTTCCGACCCCCCCCTTGCCGCTGGTAATGGTAATGATCCGGTTTTTTTTGGATTCCTTATGTTTTACCGGGGTTTCTTGAAAACCATTTTGTTGTTTACGCATTAACTCCCGTAGTTTTTCAGCCTGGTCTTCCATCGCTTATCTCCATTGAATTTGTTCGGATTCATCACTGGGGAATCGTCCCTCAATCTTTACCCTATTGACCTGGAAGCCCTCAAGATTAATCAGGAAACGAACCACCGTAGCCTTCTGTATATTGCTGGGAACCTTCTGTCCGTCGGTAATATAGGATATCGATTTTCCCCGTTCTGAAAGGGCACTAATCACATTTCCTACCCGTATGGTTTCATCCAATTTCGTGATGATCACCGATTGGTAATTAAATGGCTCAAACTGTCGTAAAATTTCCTTTAAATCACTGGATTTCGTGGTTGCCGTTACCGCAAGATACAGTTCCACCTGGGTTCCGCAGGCATCCAAAAGCTGCTTCATTTCCCCGAGCTTTGCCGAATCCCGGGGACTCTTCCCGATGGTATCAACGAGAATGAGATCCACCCCTTCCGAATATTGGGCGATGGTTTTCTTGAGATCATCGTAGTCTTCCACATAAGAAACCGGCAAGGCCATAATATTACCGTAGGCTTCTATCTGCGCCTTGGCCCCGATCCGGAACGCATCAATGGTGATCATCCGCACCGAAAGGGGACGCCTGCCGGAATTCCCAATCCCGAAGATAGCGGCTAATTTGGCGATGGTCGTGGTCTTACCCACCCCGGTGGGGCCTATCAGGGCCATGATACGGGGCCGCCGCTGGAATTTATCTTCTTTGTACAGGATGATGCTCTCCCCAATCCACTCCAAAACCCGATCCTGCACCGCATGATAATTATTGAGGGCATCCAGGGAAAATTCCTTTTTGATACGATCCAGAATGTTCTGGCAGTAGGCCGGTGAAAAATCATTCAGCCCCAGGATTTCTTCGACACGGCATAAGGTGGGATGATCTTCCGTTTGAGAACCCGCGGTGTTAGCTTCGACCTTCTCCTTGAGGGTGCGGATCTCGCTCAAAACCGTTTGCAAGGTCGGATCTCCCCGGTTAGCTGCGGCAATCACCTTCTTCTTTTCTTCCTCAAAATCCAGGGGTTTCCGGGGATCCGGCGGTGATGGCGGCGCCCCCGAGAGACCCATCCCGGAAGGGTTTGAAATACCCAGAGAAGTCACATTTTTTATCACATTGTTTGAGGTAAACCCCGTAACTTCCACCCCGTCCTTGGCAAAGAGGCCCAGGAATCCGCCTATCCGGATATTCTTATGGTACAAGATGGTTACCCGATCACCATATTTCATGCGGATTTTATTGAGGCATTCGGTATAGGTTAAGGCCTGTTCTATAAAATATTCCATGTTATTCCTACCGGTCCAGCCTGACCACCCCCACCGACTCCAAGGTAATATCCGAAACAATCTCTGGTACTGAAAGGACCACCAATTCCGGCAATTCCCGCTCTGTCGAGGACTTGACGAGGTAGCGGGCCTGCTCAGAACAGAGGATAACCGGGAACCAGCTGTGTTCCTGCATGGCAGCCACCGACCGGGAAAGGGACTTTATCCAGCCATGCTGAACCGCCGGGTCCAAGGCCGACATGACCCCTGAACTGGTTTCCACCTGACTTTCGATGATCTTCTGTTCCAGTCCCTGATCTAAGGTTAATACATGGAGTACCCGGTTTTCATCAATATAACGGTGACACAGCTGTCTTCCCAGGGCTTGCCGGGCTTTTTCAGTCAGAAACCGAATATTCCGGGTAACCGGGGCAAAATCCGCGATGGCCTCCAGGATAGTTACCATGTTACGGATAGAGACCTGCTCCCGCAAAAGACCCTGGAGCACCTTTTGAATTTCACCAAGGCTTATGGTTTTCTGGTTCAGCGCCTCCTCCACCACCGCCGGGTATTCCTTCTTCAAGGTATCGAGGATCGCCTGGGTTTCCTGGCGGCCCAGGATCTCCGCGGCATGGCGTTTGATGATTTCCGTCAAATGGGTGGCGATTATCGAAGGAGGATCCACCACGGTGTATCCTGCCCGTTCAGCATCATCCCGTCTGTCCTCGTAGATCCAGAGGGCAGGAAGCCCGAAGGCTGGGTCCCGGGTCTTCTCCCCGGGCAATTCTTCCCGGACCGTACCGGGGTTGATACACAGATAATAGCCCATCCGTATCTTTCCCCGGCCCACATCAACTCCCCGGATCTTGAAGCAGTATTCCGCAGGCTCAAGCAACATATTATCGATGATCCGGATCTTCGGTATCACGAGGCCCATATCCAGGGCCGATTGCCGACGAACCCCTTGCACCCGCTCCAGGAGTTCCGCCCCCTTGTCCTTGTCAACCAGCGGAATCAGCCCATACCCCAATTCCAGGGATAGGGCATCCAAGGGTACCACCGGAGACATTTCCCCGGTATCTTCTTTTGGTTTCTTCGTATCCGTGGAAGCGGCCATCATGTCCTTAAACTTGGCCTTTCGTTTCTGGGCTCGCCCCAGCCTGAAGGCCAAGAAGGCCAAAAGCCCTGCCATGGGGATGAGCACATACCAGGGAAAGCCCGGAAGCAGGGCAAACCCGAGCAATACAAAGGCGCCTATCCAGTAAATCCGGGCATCCCGGGAAAACTGAATCGCCACATCCTCCCCCAAGGTGCCGGTTGAAACGGAACGGGTAACCACAATACCGGTAGCGGTGGATATGAGGAGCGCCGGAAACTGGGAGAGGAGGCCATCCCCAATGGAAAAGGAGATATAGGTGCCAACGGCCTGGGCAATCGGCTCCCCATGGATGGCAGCCCCGATGATGATCCCCCCCAGGATATTAACGGCGGTAATGAAGATACCGACCTTGACATTCCCGGAGATAAATTTACTGGAACCATCCATGGCCCCGTAAAAATCCACTTCCTGCTGGAGGTCTTGCTTGCGGGAACGGGCTTCTTCCTCGGTGATGGCCCCGGAATTGAACTCCGCCTCAATGGCCATCTGTTTACCCGGCAGTCCGTCCAGGGCAAATCGGGCGGCGACTTCGGATACCCGGGTGGCCCCCTTGGTGATGACCACCACCTGAACCGCGATGATCACGATGAAGATGATGAACCCCACCACCAGCCCCTCGGTCCCTCCGGAACCGACCACAAAGGAGGAGAAGGCCCGGATCATCCGTCCATCAAAGGCCGCCCCCTGGGTCAGGATGAGCCGGGTGGACGAGACGTTCAGCGCAAGACCAAAGACGGTAACCACCAGGAGTATGGTAGGAAACACGCTAAAATCGGTGGCCTTTTTAGTATAGAGTACGATCAGGAGAATGAGGAGGGAAAGTACCATGTTCATTGCCATGAAAGTATCCAGCAATACCGTGGGAAGGGGGACGATGAGCATGAGCACCACCACCACCACCCCAAGGGCAATAAACAGATCCCGGGGATTCCCCAGGATATTCGTCGCGTTATTTGTATTATTTGCTCCTACCACATCGGCCATTGATTACCTAAACTCCTCAATCTGAATCTGAATAGCTCTTATCTCTACCTTAACACTTCTCTCGCAAATATACTACTCCACCTCATGCCCCAAGCCCCCGGGCTTTCCGGCGTTCCTCATTGATATGCATCACTTTACTCAAGACCAGGGCCACCACTTCCCAGTAGGCTTCGGGTATCATATCCCCAACCTCGGTTTCCGCATAGAGCGCCCGGGCCAGGGGTTTATTCTCCACCACGGGCACGCCGTTATCCTGGGCAATGCGGCGTATCCTGAAGGCCATTGCATCTTCCCCCTTGGCGGTAACCTGGGGGGCGGTCATGTTTTCCCGGTTATATTCCAGGGCAATCGCGAAGTGGGTCGGGTTGGTGATCACCACATCGGCCTTGGGCACGTTGACCGCCATGTTTTGGGTCATGATCTCCCGCATGCGGCTGCGCAGCCGGGACTTAACATAGGGGTCCCCTTCATACATCTTCCGTTCTTCCTTTACTTCCTCTTTGGTCATCTTGAGGGATTCCCGGTACTGCCAGCGCTGGAACATATAGTCCGGCACCCCAAGCGCCAGGAGGAGCAGCGCCGAGATGATGAGCAGCTTCACGGCCAGGGACGCCACCGTGGTTATCCCCAGCCATAAACCGGCGGTTTGCAGGTTGGCCAGTTCCCGTATCCTGGAACGAATCAGAAAAAACGCCACCATGCCGATAACGGCCATTTTAATGATAGACTTAAAAAAATTAAAAAGCCCCTCCACCGAAAACAGGGTACGCTGAAAATACCGTCCGAAATGGGGAAGGATCTTAGAAAAATTCGGTACCAGCGGCTTGGTCGTAAACAGAAGACCGGTTTGGACCAGGTTGGCAAAGATCCCCGCCACCAGGGACATGGCAACAATGGGCAGGGTCAGGCGTACAAAATATAAAAAAACGACCCCCGCAATGCGCCTATCCTTAATGGGATCCAGCTCAACAACGCGGAGCAAAAAAAAACGCACCATTTCCACACAGGTCCGCAGCATGGAGGGTGCCAGCGCCAGCAGCACCAAAGCGGGCAAGAGCAGCACCAAGGCCCCGATGAGTTCCTGACTCTTGGCAACCCGGCCCTCTTCCTCCCGTGCCCGCTTAATCTTATATTCCGAAGGCTCTTCAGTACGCCCCTCATCCTCAGCGGCAAACCACTGTAAATCAATGACCGCGGCGAGTTCAAGCAGGGAGCGGTTTGCGTGAGGAGTTTCGTTGTGGGGGAGGCTGTGCCGCTCCCGGGTACACCACGCGTAAAACCCACGCAATGAGCGGCTAGAAAGAAAAGATTGCAACGGCTCACCCCTCTTTCCTAACGCTTCCCTCATACCCCTCCTCCAATCTGCTGGCCGATTTGCACATAGATATCCTCGATAGACCGGAAGCCCGCTGCTATTACTCGGCTGAAGGCTTCTACCATGAAAGGCATGGTGGAGAAGATGAGGAGGAAGGCCACGGTGATGGATATGGGAAACCCCTCGGCAAGGATATTGATCTGAGGGGCCGCCTTGGAAATGAGTCCGGTAGAAAGGGAGGTGAGGAACAAGGTACCCAGGATGGGCATGGAGATGATGATGGCATCCATGAAAAGATGGGAAAGGCCGGAAAGGAGCATCCCGGTCACCGCTTCCCGGCCTTCCACTAGGCTTATGATGGAGATCGATTGCAGGGAACGCCAGAATCCGCTCAGGAATAAGTCCCTGAACCCGCCGACAGAAATGAACACCAGCATGGCCACAATATTCAGGAACTGCCCCATGAGGGGATTCTCTATTTGCGAAAGGGGGTCGAAGGTTTCGGAAGCCCCAAAGCCCATCTGCAGGGAAAAAAACTGTCCGGCAGTGGAAAAGGCCGAGAAGATGAGGGTGAGGAAAAAGCCGATGATAATGCCGATGATCCCCTCCCCGATCACGAGGAACAGAAAGGTGAGGCCATAGGGCGGTATGTCCCATGTGCTCACCAGGGCCGAGGGAAAGGCTGCATAGGCGGCAAATCCCGCCAGGGCAAGTTTCACCACCTGGGGAATCGAGTCGGAAGAGAGAAGGGGTGCGGTCTCAATCATGGCCAAGGCCCGGACCGCAATGAGGAGGAAGGCCGGGGCCGCGTTCAGGATTTCTGCGAGCAGTGCCGTATCCATAGCTTCCCCCCTACCGCGCCATGCTTGGAATCATGGAGAAAAGCCGGACCGTATAATCCCCCAGGGAAGAAAACATCCACCCCCCCAGGAATGCCAGAACCAGCAGTATGGTGATGACCTTGGGGACAAAGGTAAGGGTCTGTTCCTGAATCGAAGTCGTCGCCTGCAGGATAGCCACCACGAGGCCCACGATGAGGGCGGAAAAAAGCACCGGCCCCGCGAGGAGCAGCACTTCCATGATACCCCCGCGCAGGAGGGCGGTAATTTCACCGATACTCATCCGACCCTACCCGAAAGAACGGACCAACTGGTCCGTCAGCATCCCCCATCCATCAACCAGAATAAAGAGGATGAGCTTGAAGGGCATGGAGATCATCACCGGGGGCAGCATGATCATCCCCATGGACATGAGCACACTGGCTACCACCATGTCAATCACGATAAAGGGAATAAAGAGGAGTATCCCTATCTTAAAGGCAATCGTTAATTCATTCAGAATAAACGCGGGAATCAACACGTAGGTGGGCACATCCGCCAGGGTTTCAGGACGGTCAAGCCCCCGCATGGCCATGAAAAGCCGAATATTATCCGGGTTTCCCCGCATTTGACCATACATGAAGAGCCGCATGGGTTCTTCCGCTGCCCCGTAGGCCGCTTCCACAGAAATAGTCCCCTCCGCCAGGGGCTGGAAGGAATTCTTGTAGATCGTTTCAAAGGTAGGCCACATGATGAAGATGGTCAAAAAGAGGGATATCCCCTGGATAACCTGATTCGGTGGGACTTGCTGGAGGGACAAAGCCCGTTTAACAAAATCCAGGACAATGGAAATACGGAGAAAACTGGTCATCAGGATAATGATACTCGGCGCCAAGGAAAGGACCGTAACGAGGAGCAACAGTTGAAGGGAAAAGGCAACCTCCTGACCGGTTTCGGGGGTCCTGATGGTGAGGTCAACGAAGGGAATCACCGGGACCGCCGCAGGGGCCGGAATGCCCCTGGTTCCCGGACTTGCCATATCTGGAAAAAGGGACGTCTGGGCTGAAACCGGCGCCCCGCCCAACAGAAGCACGAGATAAAAAGCCACTCCCCACAGGCCGGCGCGTTTCATGATCTAAAGCCCCCTCAACCGTTCCCGGCGCTTCCGGACATTTTCCGCTTTAATGCCCTGGGTAGCCGACACCCCGCCTCCCCCCAACCGACGCAATACCTGGGAAAAATCAAGCAATTTCGTGGTCCCGGTTTCAGCACTTTTTCGGGATTCATCAACCAGCATAGCATCTATCGTTTCCTGATCCGTAACCTCCGCTATAAGGGAGACTCCCCCCTCACCGGCTCCGACGAGCCATGCCTTAGAGCCAACCGATACCACCGCCGCCAAAACACCGGCTCCTACATGCACCCGGGCAAGCACCTTAAGATGGGGGTTCTTCTGTTCCAAAGGCCGGGAAACCCGCTTTAAAAAAAAGACAATCCCATAGATTGCCACCGCAACTAGGGCAAGGACCAGGATCATCCGGAGGATTAAAAAAAATGATACCCTCCCCTGGACCGGAACCGGCTCATCCACCCCTTCCCCCAGGACAAGGGCCCGCTCCCCCAAACGGCCCGGCGCTTCTACGGCCTGGCCAACCCCGTGAACCTGGCTTTCCTGTGTTTGCGCGGATAATCCAATACCGCTCAACAAACCACCGATCCCTATTAAAACCACGGCCACTATGATACGAAAAGGTCCCAGCTTCCCCTCCCCCGGTAGATTACCTGTTTAATTCATCTCATGCATTCTTTCCATCGAGGAAACGATTTCTGTAACCCGGACACCGAAGTTTTCATCAATTACCACCACTTCACCCTTGGCAATGAGCTTATGATTCACCAATATATCCACCGGTTCACCGGCAAGTTTATCCAGTTCTATGATGGTACCTTCTCCCATTCCCAAAATTTCCTTGATAAGCTTCTTGGTACGTCCCAATTCCACGGTCATTTCCATGTAAACATCCATGATAAGACCGATATTTCCCTGTTCCTGAGCGGTAGGATGAGGCATCAGATTCGGGAACTGAACCGATTGCACATTCGTTTGCCCCATCCCCCCTGGCATACTTCCCCCCATACCTTGCATTCCTCCCGTCATGCTATGTGCGCCCGTACCAGGCATACTACCACCCCTAGAGGGCGCAGCCGTAGTTCCTCCCCCCTTGATGGCACGGACTATCCCCGCCGATACACTCGAACCAAAGACCTCCCAGAGATCCTGCTTTTTTCCATCCCCCAGATCAACCTGATACCGGGCAACGGGAAAATCGTTCCCCGGAAGCGGAGCCGTGGCCTTGGGCATATTAACCGCCTCCGGAGAAATCGAAGCAATGGATTTATTGCCCGTCTTATTGGTCAGGGCAGTAATCAGGGTGCCTACCAACTGAGACCCCGTCTCACTGATGACCGACAAGGCCATTTCTTCCATCTTAACTTCATCTTCCGGGGTCTTCAACATAAGGCCGGCTATGGCCTTGGCCGTATCCTCAGGGAGGATCAACATGTGTTCCCCGGGAAACCCGGCATTGAAATCAGCCTTAATCACCGTAACCGTATCCGGGAGCTGCTCGAGCAGGACATCCCGATTGGCAAAAGATACCGCCGGCTTTCCGAGGGAAGCATTTTCTATTGACCCCGCGAGGGTAGCAGACAACCCATCCACGGCAGCGCCCAAAAAATTCTCCAACGTTACCCGTTCATCCTCAGAACCTCTCGGCGCCACCGCTGAAGCAACACCACCACCAGCATCCCCCCCAGATAATAGTGCGTCAATTTCAGCCTGCGAAAGAGCGCCATCGCTCATAGTCCTTCCTCCCCATCAGATGTGAGTTCTTCGAAATCTTCCTGTTCAAGCTCCGCAATTTTTTTGGTAATCTGTACCGCCATTTTTTTTCCAATAACCCCGGGCCGACAAAGAAATTTCTTTTTACTACCAATATTAAGGGAATAAGGGTCCCCAATAAGGGTGTTGTAGAGGCATACCACATCCCCTACTTGCAGGGCAAGCACATCCCTGACCGGTACCTGTATCTTCCCTATTTCAGCTACTACATTAACATCGACGGTTGCGAGCTTTTCCTTAAGTATATTAAGGTTTTCCGTGGTGGTTCCCCGGCGCACTGAAGAATACCAGAACTGGGCAGACAGTTTCCCAATGATCGGTTCAATCGTCAGGTAGGGTATGCAAAAGTTCATCATCCCCTCCACATCCCCCACCTTGGTTTCCAGGGTTACGAGGATCACCATTTCCGTGGGCGGAACTATCTGGGCGAATTGGGGGTTCGTGTCGATCTGGCCCAGCCGGGGTCGCAAATCAATGACCGTGGTCCAGGCTTCCCGCATATTCCCCAGGATCCGGACAATAATCCCTTCCATAACCGAGGTTTCGATGTCCGTCAGCTCATGCTGGGCCTTGATACTTTCCCCGGTACCGCCGAAAAGCCGATCAATGATGGAAAAGGTGATCGCCGGATCGATTTCCAGGATGGCGTTTCCCTTTAAGGGGTCCATATTGATAATCGCCAGGGTAGTCGGCGTTGGGATGGATCGGATGAATTCCTCGTAGGTCAACTGATCCACTGACGCCACATGCACATGCACCATGCTCCGCAGATTGGCGGAAAGACTCGTGGTGGTTAAACGCGCAAAGGTCTCGTGCATGATCGAGACCGTACGGATCTGTTCTTTAGAAAATTTATCCGGTCGTTTAAAATCATATATCTTGATTTTACGGGTATCCGCCGCAGGCTTAAAATCCTCCGGCTCGGTATCCCCGGCATTTATCGCGGTTAGTAATTGATCAATTTCATCCTGGGACAGAACTTCGGTCATACCCTTATTCCCCGGACATGCTCAAAAATATCCGGCTCCTCCAATTATATGTATTTATCAGGTATGTAATTTTATAGTACTACCTGATAATAGGGAGTATAAACTACTTTCTACAAAATTTCAATCAAGGAACATCCAAATTGATAAAAATTTTGAACATTCCCTACCGAAAAGTCAAGAATTTCCCCCACTCCCCCGTACACCGATTACATTTCCATGGCGTCAAGCTGATTAAACAGGATCGTCCGGGCCTTTGCCGTATTAAGGATCCGGGTGTTCAAAAGCTCAATGATTTCCTGTTTCAACCGGGCTTCATTTTCAGGCTGCAACTCTGCCGCGTATTTACTGCTGAAATAACTCCGCACAAAATCCCGCAGCTCATACAGGCGTCCGGTTAATTCCGTCGCGGCGGCATTATCATTCAGATCATAGCCGATGACCATATCAATGACCACCGCATAGGGGGTAGGATCCTTAGTACGGGCCCGTACCGTGCCAATGGCGGTAAACATGGAATACTGGGGCCGGGTCCCAATATAGGAGAAATTTTCCGGGATTACCGTCTGAGATTTCCCCCCCTTATTAAGAATATTAAAGGTAACCACCGCCACCGTTACGATAAACGCCAATGCCCCCAGCCCTATGGCGACAAATTTGAGTAAAGTAGGCAATAACGCAACTAAACCGGAAACCTTTTTTTTCTTAGAGGCCCCCTCTTCCCCCGAGGCTTCACCACTCTCCATATTCAGGTCCTCATGATTATCAGACATGCCCTGTTACCTCCAAATCATTATTTCTATAGTATTATACAATGCGGAACTCCGCACTCTATAAATGTCCCTCATCAAGGATGATAATATCAACCCGCCGATTATACGCCCTGCCCTCAGGGGTATCATTAGTACTTATCGGCACCGTATCGGCAAATCCCGCCACCTGGAAGCGCTTTTCCTCAACCCCAATATCGGTCAGATAATGGAGTACCGCTATGGACCGGGCGGTAGAAAGTTCCCAGTTCGATTCCCACGGCCCGGCGGGGTCTATCGGAACCGCGTCGGTATGGCCTTCTATCCTGAATTTTCTGCCCCGCACTTCATCGGAATTCAAGAGACTCGCCAAACGGAGGAGCATCTCCCGGGTTTCTTCTATGTTGATAGTAGCGCTGGCAGGATTAAAAAAAGCGTCCGAAGCAAGGCTGATGATGATACCCCGTTCATCCTGGGTTACCTGTACCTGATTTCTATTGGTTCTGATTTCAGGATTAAAAAGACTCACCGCCTTCCGCAGTGCAGAACCCATGGACCGGCCCCTATCCGTAGAAGGCAGGGACATGATGCTATTCCCCAGTTCAGCGCTCTTACCGCTGGAAATGGTATTACCCCCGGTTGAAGCGCCCATGCCGATATTGGATAGGGCAGAAATAAAAGCCGCCATTTCTCCGGGATCGACATCGCTCGGGTCGAAAAGGGCAACAAAGAAGCAGAGCAACAGGGTAACCATATCGGAATAAGTTACGATCCAGTCCCCTTTTACCCCTTCATCTTCTCTTTTTTTTCGTGCCATAGCTTAATCCAGCCCTGCTGCCGCTTGCGCCGCCTTACGATCCCCCGGGGTAAGGTATGCAAGCAACTTCGTTTGCAAGACCCGGGTGTTTTCTCCGGCCTGGATAGAGAGGATCCCTTCAATGATCATTTCCTTTACCTTGGTTTCCATGGCATCCCGGGTTTTGAGCTTCCCCGAGAGGGGAATCATGATGAGGTTGGCAATCATGGCCCCATAGAGGGTGGTGATAAGGGCAACCGCCATGTTGGGTCCCAGGGCGCTTTTATCCTCCAGGTTTTTCAACATGGCTATGAGGCCGATAACGGTCCCCAACATCCCAAGCCCCGGAGCCAGGGTACCCCACATGTTGACCACCCCAATTTTATCACTATGCCGCCCCTGGATTTGATTTAATTCACTTTCAAGGAGTTCCCGGATTATCGGCCCTTCGGTACCGTCCACCACGAGGCGCATCCCGTTCTTCATAAACTCATCATCCAAATCTTCCAGTTCCTCTTCCAAGGCCAGGAGGCCCTCTCGCCGGGCTTTTTCGGAAAAGGACAGGAGCTTCTTGATGACCTCCTGCTCGTTGAAATTCGGAATCTTCATAGCAAGCCCCAGGGTACTGAACACCCCTAATGCTCCGGGAACGGTGCAAAACGTAAAAAGCCCAAAATAAGAACCCATGACGGTCATGAAAAAGGACGGAAGGTCCATATAGGTTAGTATGGTCCCCCCGGAGGTATAGATTGCCATGACGGTCATGGCAAAGCAACCGGCTAATCCAATGATGGTTGCTATGTTCATAAATTACTCACTCCTCATTTTTAAAGGCGCCGATCTGTCGGCGGTATTCAACGATTCGTTCTAGCACCACGGGCACCTCTTCCAGGACAATCAGGTGCTTCCCCGACAACATGAGCAGATTAGTATCCGGCTTAACGTCAATGGATTCAATCTGATGAGGATTGATGTAGTATTCGGTACCGTT
Source organism: Treponema sp. (assembly GCA_031290455.1). Taxonomy (GTDB): domain Bacteria; phylum Spirochaetota; class Spirochaetia; order Treponematales; family Breznakiellaceae; genus JAITNP01. Next base: position 32,878 of record JAITNP010000121.1, read on the forward strand.
AAGCCTCGTTACTTTAATCATCGAACAGCCTACCGTTTAAGGCTCAGAAGTTCCTGCAAGAGCTGATCCGCAGTCTGTATGGTCCGGGAATTCGCCTGGAACCCCCGCTGGGTAACGATCATGTCGGTGAATTGCTCGGCCATGTCCACATTGGACATTTCCAGGGTTCCCGCAATAAGTTTGCCCTTTCCCGCTATTCCCGAAGGGCCGATATTGGCCTCCCCTGAGTTATTGGAAACCACAAAGTTACTATCCCCGGATTTTTCAAGCCCTCCCTGGTTGGTGAAACTGGCCAGGGCAATCTGGCCCAGCGTCCGGTTCGTACCATTGGAATATACCCCGGTAATGACCCCGCTCTGGGCTATTTTGAAGTTCTCAAGGTACCCCATGGTATAGCCGTCCTGCGACACTGCCTTGGAAGAACTCGCCTCGGCAAACTGGGTCACGGAATTGACAAAGCCCCCCACGGTTCCCAGGTTGAGGGAGAATACCTGCCGTACCGGGACGTCATCTTCCCCGGGGACGGTATTCGGTACATCGTAGGCCACATTCATGAACACATTCCCCGCACCGCCGGATTCATTTCCATCGCCATCAACGGTACTCACCAGGGTTCCGTTATTGGAAAAGTTTATCATAAAGTTAACGTTTCCCCCGGCCGCCGGAGCCTCATCCCCAAGACCAACCGTGGTGTTGGTGCCCCCTGCAACTTCGGGGTCCACATTCACCACCGCGTTCCAACTATTGGGGGTATCCTGATTCTGAACCCGGGTAAGGGTTACCTGTAAGGTATGTTCCGCTCCAAAGGTATCGTAAATCTTAATGGCAGTATTCCAGGTTCCATTGGCAACCTCCAGGGGAGAAGCCCCTTCGGCGGGTATTACCGGGGTCCGTTTATCCAGGTTACAGGCAAAGTTGACCGCGGTGGTCGCCCGGGCAGGATCCTTGGATCCCACGGGGATCAGCAGATCTTCCACTTCCCCCGACACATTCAGTACCGGAACCCCATCCACCTCCCGGGCCATCCAGCCCTGAACCCGCATACCATTGGCAGGATTCACCAGGGTACCATTCTGATCGAGGTTAAAGGCCCCGGCCCTGGTAAAAAAGGAATTCCCGCCATCCTTTAAGATGAAAAATCCCGTGCCCTGAATGGCCAAATCCGTCCCCACTCCGGTGGACTGGAGCGACCCCTGGCCATGAACCGTATCAATGGCAGCGATGGACATCCCCAGGCCCACTTCCTTGGGGTTTACCCCCCCTACCTCCTCGGTAGGCCGGGAAGCACCCTGCAACTGTTGATACAGCAGGTCCTGAAAATTGACCCGCCCCTTTTTAAATCCCATGGTATTGATATTGGCTATGTTGTTACCAATCACATCCATCCGGGTTTGATGATTCTGAAGCCCCGATACACCGGAAAACAATGACCGCATCATATCGCATTACTCCTCAAATACCTTTGTTACCTGGTCCCATTGATAATAGGTCCCATTTACCAGCACTGCAGGCACGGCGCCTCTGGTTACTGCCTTAACCGTACCCTGAATAAGCTCTTCCCCTGCCGCTACTTCTACGGATTTTCCCAAAGCCCCCACCGCTTCATTGCCTGCAAGCATCTGCGTGAGCCGGGAAAAATCAGTGGCCATGCTGGTCATTTGGTCCAGAGTAGAAAACTGAGCCATCTGGGCGATAAATTCTTTATCCTCCATGGGAGCCGTTGGGTCCTGATAGGAGAGCTGGGTGATAAGGATCTTTAAAAAATCATCCTTCCCAAGATTCTGCTGCGGATTTTTCCCCTGATTTATTGTACTGTTGTGTTCTTTCACAATGTGGGCGATATCCGCCTGCTCTTGTGCACCAAGAATCGCTTGAAGTGCCATACTTCGCTCCTATGCCAGCATATTGATCGGGATATAATCCTCCCGGACCCATCCCGTCGAATCGACGCTCCCTGCGGTCTCCGGGTATGCCCCCGATTCCGCATCCGGGGCATAAATGGACGCGACAAACCGTTCCGAAAAGAAAGGAGTCGCCTCCTCCCCATTCCCCTGTTGATCCGCCCCGTTTCCATTACCGGAAGCAAGGGCCGTATCAAGGCTTGTCTCCGCAAAGCCCGAATCCCTGAACGCCTGTTCCAGGGAATGTACTTCCCGTTCAAATGCCCGGAGGGCTTCATCGCTTTCCACGATAATGTGCCCCGTTACCTTGTTTTCGGCCATTTCAAGTTGTATCTTTACAGTTCCCAGCGATTCCGGTCGAAGGGAGAGGCGGATGGTCCCCGCTCCTCCGTCCTTTAAAACAACCGACGCCTGGCGAACTATATCACCGTTCAGATTTTCATGCAGTTCCCGGGCCAGGATATCCTCAAAGGCCCGGGCAGGATGATTTCCCTCGATATGCTCATGGTCCCCCTGGCTGTTTGACTCAGAACGAAGTTCCACCAGGAGTTCCGCATCATTACCACCGGATGCCGGCCTTGATTCCCCGGCAACCTTAAGACCCTGCTCCCCCTCGGGAGTGGCGGTTTCCTGGGAGCGAAGGTCCCGAACTTCCAGCCCCAGGCGTTCCCGCCGCTTATCCTTGGCCTTGGCATCGGAAAGCCGTGCATTGGTAAGACTTGTCTTTTCATCCCCTGGCGTCTGCCGGCCCTGCCCGGAAACTGACGAAACCAGCGCGGTCCCGGTTTCCGAATCCGTTTTCCGGGGCATGGCACCGGTAACCTTCCGGGGGCCTTCTTTTTCAGTGTTTTTCCGCCCCGTCCGGTTCTGATCTTCGGCTTTAAGCAAAGCTTTGGCAGTTTCCTCCTCGGTCGTATAGGCCGGGGTTTTCATCCCCCCCTTGAGACCGGTGTTAACCGCCGGGGCATCCTCACCCCGAGAGAAGGCAACGTTTGTCTTGGTTCCACCGCCGTGCAGAGGAATTGCCCTATTTTTTTCCGGAGCATTGACGGCACGCGAAAGGGAACCGGTACTTCGAACAGGTTCCAGGGGTATCTTTGCTTCCGTATGGACCACCAGGCCGGATACCGACAGAGGCATTTCACCGGACACCCCCCCGGAGGCATCACGTGCCCCTTCTCCAGCCCCGGTCTTTTTCGAGGACTTTGCTTCCGGTACAATGGGTACGGCTTTTTTCCCACCCTTCAAAGCGGTCTTGAGCTGCGCCTCCGCACCCTCCTGGGTGATTCCTGCAAACAGCCCCGCTTCGGTCATAACCGCTTCACCGGGGCCTTGTTTAGCATTCCGGCCTAATCCCTCCAGAAGCTTGGCAAACACCCCAAGCCGGTCGTGTTTAACAGACTTCGCGGTACCAGTCTTTGATGGTTCCCCGCTTTGATCCGAGGGATGCGCATAAATTGGGGGGGATACGTTCATCAAATCCCGGCCTCCTCATCATCATACATGATTCCGGAGGAACCGGGGTACTCAATTAAGACTAGGAGGTCTCCCCGCCATTTTACGCTGCAACTCCGCCGCCCGTTCAGGGGGCATAAGCGACAACCAATAGGACACAATGGAGGCGGTCCCTTCCGCTTGAGCAAGCGCTTCGGTCTTCCGGAAAACGTCGATAACATCCTGATCATCCATGGCGGCAATGATACCTACCGCCCGTACAGGAGGCATACCGTTCAAATAACGGGCATTCTGTTCGACGTTTCTATCTTTAGTTTCGGCTTCTTGAACCACCGCACTGAAGGAATTTTCCCGTTCATCCAGCGCTTTTTGTCGTTCTTCCAATTCCTGGGCCATCTGCTCAATTTCACCCCGCCGGCTTTGAATATCCTGCTCCTGTTTTTCCAGTTCCAATTCACGCAGTTCCAGGGCCTGAAGCCGTATGGCAAGCCGTTCCACGTCCAGAGAAAGGAACTCATCCGCCTGAACGGTGCCCTGATTGCGCCCTTCACGGCCCATAAAGCGATATAACGGGGCCAAAAGCGTCTTGGCATCGACTACATTGAGATAATCGAACCACACCAGCCCCCCACCGACCAGGGCAATGATGAGCAGTAACAAAACTATTACCCGGCCAAAAACCCGCTGTCTTACGATTGCCGCCACCTCTCATCTCCTCCCCTTACCTTTATCATGCTACTTCCCCCACTTTCCGTCAAGCAATCTACTCCTATTCTTATCGTCATAAAAGCCGCTTTTAAAACCCCGGCGGGGAAGCGGGGGATTATCTATTGCCTAAAAGTTCTATCTTGGATGTAACGTAGTCAAGGCGGTCCTGGTTAAGTACCACCCGGCGGTAGGCGGTTTCCTGGAATGGTTCTATCTTATATCCACCCCGGTTCACGAATTTCTTTCCCCGGCCTTCGGTAAACCAATACACCAGGGCGATGGTTTCATTGTCCAGCTCTATGGCGTTGATTCCCTTCTTACCGATGGCGCTTCCTGAATTAAAGAGGCAGGGCACGGGCATTTCATCCCCGTAGAGGCTTTGTCTGAGCACATCCCGCCGTTCCGAGCGTTTCAGCTTGCCCAATTCAATACGAAGGGCTTGCACCTCCCGGGCGATCCGCTCCCGGTCCACTCCCACAGAAGCGGGATAATCCCGGCAGAGCCGTTCAATCTCGAATTTGATATAATCATACCGGCCCAGGGATTCAAAGATCGCCCGATGGGTATGGCCTATGATGGAGATGCAGTTGTTTTTAAGGGAGAAGTTATAGGCTTTTTTTTCCACTGAAAAGCGCCGGTGGGGACTGCGGGCGCCGGAGATATTCCGTATGCCCGCGGGCTTTAAGAGATACCGGAGGCTTACCCCGATGAGGTTGTTAAAGTCGGTGTACATCCTGGAGGACTGATGGCCATGGTAGACATAGATGGGAAGGGTGGCTGTGTCGATCCGTACTACGTTGTACAGGGGATAGGGATAGTGCTCTTCAAAGATGAGGGCATCATCATGATTGCCGATAGTTTTATAGAGCCGGTTTGCCGCGCAAAAACGATCAAACACCCGGTAGATCTGGGGCCAGTGTTCCCGTATGGCCTTGAGGGAATAGCGCTGAAATTCCTCAATGTCCCCGTTCAACACCAGGGTCCAGCCCGCTGCGTAGTAATACCCCTCAAGAATTTCCGTGAGCAAGGCGCCGTTAGCGGCGAGATCATCCCGCCGTCCGGCTCCCATGTGAAAATCGCTGATAATCAGCACCTTGCCCCCCCGGGAAATATCCAATGTCGCCAGAAGGTTAAAACGGGGACTGATTCTGATGATATCGGAAAAGAAGGCTGTTGCCATCAGGAACCGTCCCATCTTTTCCTGAGATTCGCAGAAACTTGCATGGAGAGATTCTAGGGTTTTTACGGTATTCTGTCTACTGAGCGGTTTATACTTCAATGCAGAATCGGTGATTGAGATCGGGGCCAGATAATCAGCGGCCTCGTGGGGCAGAAAAATTCCTGGGGCGATCACGATCGGGTTCTGGTACGAGATGCGATAGAGCCTTGGTAATGCATGAGCAAATCACCAAAATTTTGGTAAAACCAAATTTGGTACTACATTTAGAGTTTTTAGAGGTGCCCTTATCATCGTGCAAATGCTTTGAACTTTTTTCTTAAATTCTTCGGGATTATCCCGTTTATTAGGCGAGTTGAGCCAATACCGGCTCTTATGAGGTCTGTCCACATGTTTAAAAAATGACCCACCGATGCCGGTGATACCGTTTTGACTATCCCTCGCTGTACTGCTTCATCTGCCAGGGTTGGTAAACTCCATTGGCTGAGTTCCTGTCCGCTGGCCGTTGGCGTTTCACCGGCGAGTGCCTTGATGCGCACGCACTGCTCAGCGGTAAATACTCGTGGCGCTCCGGGACGGTGGCGATCAGCTAAGACCCAGGATGTCTTTTACCTTGGTGTCGGTTGTGTGCATTTTCTGAAGGCGGTCATGGTATGCAAGCCATTGGTTTCTCCCTGAACGAGGTTCTTTCTCCTCGTATACAAAGATGATGAGTATCGGTCCCTCCCCTCCTATTTCCGGTATCGCAAACCTATATTCTTTCGCTTCCACCAGCTTACGGGCCGTGTATTCATGTATCCCGATGTCCAAAAAAATCGGTTGTATACATATCGTACTGAGGTTCGCCCACGCCAGCGTTTCGCCTCATCAGCGCCATAAAAATCTTAGCGGTATTGCTGGATGAGGTCTTTGAATACCTCCGGGTTTAGCTTCTGTCGTCGTTGTCAATAATCCTGTTTACTTATTGTCGCGCTTAATGCCTTCTTGTCCAGGGTACCCATCAGGACATCCTCAAGATGCATATCCCGCCGCCAACTCCAACTGCGCGTGTCCCCTGCCAACCGCGCTTTTTTCCGTTCCCATTCGCCATAGATGCTCGCCCGTAATTTCCAAAATCGCCTTCGTGCTCCTGCCCATCATTGCCCCGACCCTATCTTAGATCTCTTGCTCCCTTATGTTGTTGACCCATGGGGCTTATCAATTACGGAATGAGCTTTATGTCGATAGACTTCCTAATATTGAGCGTATTGGTATCAAGATGATCAACGCGCTATCTGATAGGCTGAACTGCTCAAGGTAAACATTGGCAGCGCCCCTTCGGTTAAGCGGATACTCCGATCATGAAAGACAAAGATAGCTTCTATAGTATTACCTGCCGTAGTATGCAAGGACTCGATTAAGGCCCTTCCTTTTTCATATCCCAAGGTAAAAACCGTGGTAGAGAGGGCGTCGGCGTCTATGGAATGGTCTGCCACAATAGTTACCGAAAAGAGGCCGTTATCTATGGGGTAGCCGTTTTCGGTGGATAATATATGGTGATACCGCATTCCGTCGGCTTCCAGGTACCGTTCATATACCCCGGAGGTTACAATGCTTTTATTCCGGACTGACAGAATCCCGATATAGGTACCCCGTTCCTCCACGGGGTTCTGTATGCCGATACGCCAAGATTCCGTCGGAGAACCCGGTTTGCCGCTGGCTTTTTCTCCATAGGCAAACACATTCCCCCCCAGATCGATAATCGCGCCGGGGATTTTTGCCTGTTTAATGATCCGGACCACCTCATCTGCGGCATAGCCCTTGGCAATGGCCCCCAGGTCCAGGGCCATACCGGGCTTCCGCAGTAATACCGTACCGGCATTCCGGTCAATCACCATATCCCGCCAATTGATGCGAGACAAGGCCGCGAGGATATCCGCTTCTTCCGGGACCGTAGCATGGTCCGTACCGATACCCCAGAGCCGTACCAGGGGACCGACCGTGGGATCAAAGGCGCCGCCGCTTAATTCAGCATACTGAATCGCCCGTTCAAGCACATCAATGACCGCTTCGTGGACCGGTACCGGCCCAATCCCGGCATTTTTGTTGATGGTATCAATGTCGGTGTCCGTTAAGTTGGTGCTCATGGCGGCTTCAATCTCCCGCAGGCGGGAAAATATTTCACTATATATAGCAGGAGATCCCTGTTTATAGAGATTGATACTGCACACCGTTCCCAGCACAAATTCCGCCTGGGCAGGCGTCGGAGCCATGCAGCCGGCCAACAGGACACCCAGGGGTAAAAACACCATTCCCCCCCAAATCCGGTGCAGTATACGGGGAGTACATAAAAGCCTGTGTTTCTTCATGACGCATCTAATTAAGTAACACCCCAGCCCCTATCGTTTTTGCGGCCCCTTCATCCAGCAGCTTTCTGATAATCGCGATTGCCCAAGCTGCGGCGGTTCCCGGCCCACGGCTCGTGATGATGTTGCCGTCGATCACGACGGTGCCTTCCGTCCACTGCGCCCCGGAAACTTCTTTTTCCGTGCCGGGGTAACCGGTAAAGCAACGGCCTTTTAATAACCCCAAGGGGAAGAGTACCATTGCCGGGGAAGCACAGATGGCGGTAACCAGTTTTCCCGCCCCGGCCATGTCCTTCAAAAACTGGCCCACCTCCCCGGAGGCGGCAAGGTTGGGCGCCCCCGGAATCCCACCGGGAAGCAGTACCGCATCCCAGGAAGCGCCGTTCAAGCGCCCTTCCCCCGCAAGCACGGTAAGGCTGGTATCCGCCATGACCGGTATGCCGTGGGCGCCTTTCACCGCATTGGCAGCGCTGCTGGTTACACCAACGGAAACAGTGGTTACCTCAATCCCTGCCCGGCGGAGATAGTCGATGGGGGTGATGGCCTCCACTTCCTCAAATCCCTCGGCAAAAAAAACAATTGCTTTTTTTGACATACCTAAACTCCTCTATATTTATGACGTTTCTATATACGCCTTAGCTTTGAGCGCATCTGCTATTTCATCAGTTCTTTTAAATATACCATACAAAAATGGTTTTAATATATATTTTGTATTTTGTAAGGTAATTTTCATTCCCTTTGCCTTTAAGCCATTGATAATTTGCTCTAATTCCCTTTGGAGTATTGGTATGAAGGCGATGCAAATACAAACCATAAGGCTTATATCTTTCGGATCCATCTTACAAAACTTCAGGGGATAGCACAGCGTTTCTATGGCGTTTGCAAGCTCCATGGATGAGACGAGGCGTTTAAAACAATAGGTAATGGTACATACCAACAGGAGCCGCAAGGCAACCAAAACCATTTCATGTATATCTCCTAAGAGCATATTGATACCCGCCGTAAAAGCGATAAAGGGCAGCATGATCCATAACTCTTTTATGGCAGTGCTGAGTTGTATATGCGTACCGAGCATGATAAGGACAGTGCATACAAAAAACCCGCCCAGGATATAATAATTGGAGATAAAGAACACTATAAAAGTATAGGTCATCAGCAGTAACAGTTTTACTAAATTTTTCATGGTATCTTTATTGCTCCTCCAGGGGTTTCCATCCTGCGGGTTATGGTTTCGATTAATGCATCAATGGTATAGTTTTTAACCGCCATAGTAATCCCTTGATTTTTAAGCCTGTAGATTATGTCTAATATGATAGGGGTTTCAAGGCCCAGTTCCTTTAGTTTTGCTACATTATCAAACAGGGCTTCTTTTTCAAATTCATATTTTATGTGGCCCTGGCTCAAAATAATTATCCGGTCCGCGGATAATACTTCATCAATGACATTGGTAACATAGACAATGGTAAGTCCTTGTTTATGGAGATCCACGATGATGTTATGAATATCTTTTTTACCTTTGGGGTCTAGCATTGCCGTCGGCTCATCGAAGATGATACATTCAGGCTGCATTGCCAGTACACCGGCGATGGTTACCCGTTGTTTCTGTCCCATGGATAATTCAAAAGCGTCAGAAAAATGCTCTATTTTCATCAGCTTCGTGATATGCGCTATCCGTTTGTCTATTTCTGCTGGCGCCACCCCTAAATTTTTTAATCCGAAAGCCATATCGTCCGCCACTTTTTCAAATACAATTTGATTCTCTGGATTTTGAAATACGATTCCTATGGTTTTTCGTAAATTCAAGACCCTGGATTTATCTTTGGTATTGATTTCGTTTATCAAAACAGCGCCACGAGACGGTATGTCTATACCGGCCATCAGTTTCGAAAGGGTTGATTTCCCCGATCCATTGTGTCCGACAATCGCCACGAACTCTCCTTTTTTTATTTGCAAGTTAATATTCTGGAGCGCATGAGTGCCGGATTTATATGTATATTCTAAATCTTTGATTTCTATCAAAATAATACCTCTCGCCTTTTACCAGCCCGGCAACCATAAGATTGCCGGGGAATAAAGCAGGATTTAGGGGTCAGGCAACATCAACCGTGATTAATGATTGATGTGTTGCGGGACATCAGCGATAACAGGCGAGACAGCATCCTGGAGGTATTTGTGTATCGGCTTTTCTAAAAATAGTTTAAGCAAATACATCGTGCTTACTTCTATAGGAAACAGAATGCAGGCGGAAATTATCCGGGGAGGCGCAAATACCCAAAAGGCTTTTTGCAAGGTAATGGATATCCAGAGGCTTGTTAAGCCAACATGAATAAACAGCAGCACCAAAAAGTTGCTGATGATCAGCCTTATGAGGAATGCTTTATTTGATTTTGTATTATAGAGCAATAATCCATAAATCAAACCGGTAAGCGCAGCGCTTATGGTAAACCCGATAAAAAACGAGCTTTTGGGAAATAACAACATGCCCAGCAAATCTCCCAAAACCGCAATGGTGGTACTCCATATCGGACCAAGCAGTATGCCGCTTAATATGATAGGGACATACGCGAAACTGATACGTAATATCGGGGTTTGAATGGATACCAGTCTTTCGACCACGATCAGGATTGCCAGCAATAGACTTGCAAGTACTAATTTCTTTACTTTAGGCATAAGGATCCTCCTTGGGTTGGTCCACATAAAAAAATGTGGAAATTTCAACAAGACACCTTTTCCTTGAGGCCAGAGCGTTTTCGGCGCCAAAAAAAATAAACCGCGCAGTAAAAAACCAAATCCGCTGATACGATACAATCCTGCAAACACCGTATACCAGGATGAAGCTTTCTGCTCCCGGTTCATGAATAATAGAATAATGGTATCCAAACAATAAGTCAAGCAAAAAATAACATTTCTTCACTGCGGGAATGCGGGGTATGCGATTGAGATCGTGGCCAGATAATCAGGGACCTTGAGGGGCAGGAAAAAGGGATTTTCCTGCCCCTCAAGGACTATGGTTCCGGCGCTGGCTCTCAATATCCCGAAATGACGTCACAGGAGGAGGGAGAAGAGCAACTCCGGGAGAACCTTGACCATTAGTACCGAAATTATCCCAAAATCCTTGCCAGAAAGGGCAAAACCATGGTATAGTAGCATTATGCAGTGAAGATTACCCATCGGCATACAGGATTTTGTGAAAATTCGGGAAGACGGCTTTGTTTATGTGGATAAAACTGCCCTCATCTATGAACTGATGTCGGCTCAGGGGGGGGGGACTTTTTCCTATCCCGCCCGTGCAGGTTTGGGAAATCGTTGTTGTGTTCTACCCTGGGCGCGATTTTTGAGGGACGGCGGGAGCTTTTTAAGGTGATTGCGGAACCAAGCGCCCCTTGCCATTGATTCCTTTGACTGGGACACTGGAAACCATATCCCGTAATCCGTTTTGATTTGAATCCGGGGAACTCTATGCTGAAGGTCTGGAGACCCTCACCTTAAGTCTTCGCAATATCCTGGAGAATGTCGCTTCCGATGCCGGTTTGGAGCTGCGGGGTGAACTGCTCTCGAGCCAGTTCGCTCATTTGATTCAGGATATACGCCGGAACTCAGGCGAGAAGGTTGCGGTCATCATCGACGAATATGATAAACCGCTCTTGAGTACCATTGACCATAGCGATGCACGAGAAGATGCGGAATACCCTCAAGGGTTTCTACGGGGTGCTGAAATCTTCTGATGAGCACCTCAAGTTTGTGTTCTTTACCGGCATTATGAATTGCTTGAAAATAACATGTACAGATTATTATTTCTTTTGTGGCGATATAGTATAATTCCATTCACCATGAAATGTATGCCGTTTAATAGTAATTGCCGCATACTCCTCGTCAGATACCGAAACCTTTGTCTCATATTTGTTTTTATCCAAAACACATTCTACTTGCTCGTTCCCGGAGGAAAGTGAACAACGGTAATTGCTTTATGTAATTGATTCGCCAGTTCCTGTAGCTTCGCTTTCTATAAGCGAACCGTATACCCGTTATTTCCACCGCAGTCCGCGGTAATGTATTTTTGAACATTTGCGACTCTCAAGCTTGTAAAAAGAACGCCATATATAGCCGGAATGTCAAACGCACTATTTTGAAAATTGCTTGAATCAAGGCATTGACAATATAACAAAAGGAATGTATCTTATAAAAATCCTGTAAAATAAGGGGGAAATTATTATGAAAGATATTGAATGCCAATATGATACTAACAATGTATATTTGGCTCAATTCCTTGAACAGATTAAAAAGGCGAGAGGTAGGAATTGGATCTCATCAAGCCGGCTCAAAGGCATTGAGAATACCGCGGAAAAATTACTTGAAGAAGCTGAAAAAGCTTGTAACATGAATAATTATAGAGAAGCTTTTTATATGGCATCCGCCATCGCGGAAGCTATGGTGGAAACCATGAATTCAACTACAGATGATTGTGGATACGAAAGTGATATACTTGATAGGGCCATTGAGCTGTTAAAAATTATTTCTCAAAAAAATACAAAAGAAGCAGTTCGTATTAAATTATTCTCTTACATACTGAACCATTGCAACAGCAGCCCTTTCGATTATGCGATAGACGGCGAGGCCAATGCTTTTGAAGCCCTCATCTATCTTATATCAGATGATGAGGAAAGAACGCAGGTAAAAAATATAATAGAAACATATTATTCAAAATATGATCTCAGGCAAAATAACCAGCTGGCTGAAGAATACAATCGGTTAATGAATTTGATGAAAGCGGTATGATGAAACCGGTATCATCTTTTGGTAAATTTTTTCTCATACTTTTTGTAGCCGCGTTGCTGGGTGGCGTGTTACCAGCTGTAGAAGAACATCCGCCGGTAAGTCAGCCAAAAATTGCCCTGGTACTTTCCGGAGGCGCTGCCCTCGGATTTGCTCATGTCGGCTTCCTTAGGGTGTTGGAAGCAGTGGGAATCCCCATTGATATGATCATTGGGAACAGTATGGGCAGTCTTGTTGCTGCGCTCTATGCGGCGGGTTATTCACCCGGCGACATTGAAGCCGCTGCCGCTCAAATCAACTGGGCCCAGGTTTTTCTGAACGAAGGGGCGGATCGGAGTAAGGGTCTCTTGGAAGCGGAGACGCCGTTTTTTACCTTTGCCTTTGACCATACCGGCAAGGGCGATTCTAAAGGTATTTTTCCGGATCAAAATATTACCCTCCTCTTATCCCGTCTCGTGTATCGTGTTTCAATGCGGGAACATTTTTCAACGCTACCCCTGCCCTTTAAGACCGTCGCGGTGGACATTGCCCATGGTATTACCGTTCCTCTTGAACAGGGGCCACTCTATCGCGCCATGCGGGCGAGCATGAGTATCCCCTTGGTTTTCCCGCCCGTGCCGATGAATGGAACCTACCTGGTGGACGGCGCGCTTTTGGATAATAACCCGGTTGATCTGGCCGTAGCATGGGGTGCGGATATCATCATTGATGTTGATGTTGGTTCTTTCGTGTCCAGACCACCTGGGGAAATCAACACTATCGGAACCGTGACCGATCAAACCATCAGACTTATCCAGAGTTCCGGCATGATGTCAAACCCTGGTTCCGATAAAGTAGACTACCGGCTTGCCATGGACTTGAGTGATTTTTTCTGGACGGATTTCGCCAAGGCACAACAGTTAATTGACCGGGGTGAAAAAATTACCCGTTCTGAGGAGAGTATGCATGCGCTTTTGGCCCTCGCCGAAGCAATTGAGCAAACCCGTCCCTTGGAAAAGCAGGACTGGCGGCGCACCGGAACGTACCAAGACATCCCCGAACCGGTTTTTACCCAGGTACGGCTTGTGTCTATCGGTATTGACGGCCTGCCGGAGGATGAAAAAAACTATCAGGAACAGTTTTCACCAAAATATCTGCACTCGCTCTTTGACATTTTTTTTAATGTTCCTGTGGATTTTGCTAAACTGGAAGTGGCAATCGAAATCGTCCGCCGCCGGGGAACCTATGAAAGCGTCGGCTATCATCTGGAACAGGATTCAAGTGGGGAATATGTCTTGGTACTTACGGGGGTACGCTCCCCGGAACGGAAAAACAATGTTTCTTTGACCTTAAGCGCTGAATCCTTATGGGGAAAATACTCCCAACTGGGAATGGCTGAGTATGTTAACTTCAAATTCCGGGATCTTTTTGCCACTCATTCTCTTGTATCGTTAAACGCTTCTTATGAATTTTCCGACACCCAGGGACCGGGATTCTCTCTTATGTATACCCAAAGACTGTCTTCTCTGTTTTCGTTGCGTTTTGCAGGAGATGGGGCGTATTACGCTTCAACAATCCAGGCGTTCCAACCGAAAGAGGAGTTGTCTACCTTTGGTTTTGTGAATGCCGGAACGCACATGGTATTTACACCAACAGATTTTTTTGATGTATATGTATCCTATCGTTACGCGCCGCTCTGGTATCAGAACAAAAAAAATGACTCATCCTATCATGGTGACTTGCATTTAGCAGGTTTTGGTATTGACTTTGATACCGTCAATATCGGACAACCATTTTATTTCACCTTTTTTTACAATATGATATGGCGCTTTTCTATTGAGTTTCCCTTTGCCGGAAACCGGTTGTATGACGGAAATACATTTCCCTGGTATGAACGGCTTGAACTGTATGCCCGGAAAGCGTGGATACCTCGCTCCAACCGGAATTTTATCTCTGATATAAATCTTGCATCCTATCGCGGTGAACTTGAATCAAGGTGGACCCTTTTTACCCCCGTAGGAAAGAACGGCATTCCCGGTTACTCCGGTGAGGACCTGTGGGGACGGGATAAATTCCTGGTAGGTTTTACGTATTTGGAAGAAATAACACCCCTTTCCAACCTGTTCAGTATGAGAAGTTTTTTTGCGCTGACCATACGGGGCGGTAATGTGTGGCAGCGTCTTGAGCGCAGTAACCAGCTCAGAGAATGGCGGGGCGGCATACGGGCAGGGCTTCAAATTGAAACCCCTATTGGCACGGTCTTCTTTGGCCCTGAATATGCTTTTGACGGTAGTTTTCAATTTTGTATCTATTATAATTAAGTTAGGATGAGCATTATGGGGCTGTCATTTTTGTTTGGCATTGACATAGTATTGGTAATCAGTATACTCATCATCATTGTATTATTGGTATCGAAAAAGAACCGTACCAGCACTATTCCTCTTAATAACCGTCAAAATACGGTCGTTATGAGTATCGGAGTATTACAAACTTTTCTGGTGGTTATGTTTTTCACCGATAATTTAGCCATACTAAAGGTACCTTATTATGTACTTTGGGCATTATGGTTTTTCTCAGCCATAGCAGGAATAGTTGAGGCCGTTTTTTTGATCCATAAGAAAATTCTTAATCCGTATGTTTTTATCATACTTATATTAGGATTGGTTATGCTTGCACTGGGAGGACTTACGATGTTCATATATGCAATGTAGTATATCTAAAAGTAATCAGTACCGTAATCGGCCATTTTTCATCTTTATTCCTCTAATAAAGAATTTTTAACCGCAGAGAGCGCGGAGAACGCAGAGATTCTTAATTCTCTTCCTCCGCGTTCTCTGCGTCCTCTGCGGTTCATCTTTTCTTAACCTGTTGACGGTACATTTTCAAACCATCAGTTCCCCTCAAACAACGCTCCGTCAGTGTGGGGCAGGAAACAAGCCGCTACAAATTCGTCCATATACCGTGGATGCGAGGAAAGTTCAAGGTAGGTCATCCCCTGGCTAATTTCCGTCACCTTGTCGCAGGCCTTCCGGGAGTTCACCATGGCGTAGGCCCCGGTCAGGGAGGTGTTGCCGATATAGTGGTATTTCTCCACCGGCAGGTTCGGGAGCATACCGATACGGATTGCCCGTTCCACATTGATACCGCTGCCAATGCCGCCGGCCACATAGACCTCCTCAATGGCATCCATGGTAAAGTCCACCATCATGAGCATAGTCCTGATGGCAGAGAAGATCGCCCCTTTAGCGCGGATGAAGTTGTCGATGTCCACTTCACTCAAGGCAAGGTCCCGTCCGCTTTCCGTTTCTGATGCAAAGGCCACCATATAGTTACCGATACCCCAGGCATCCCGCTGAAT
>JAITNP010000131.1 GCA_031290455.1 Treponema sp.
GGGGAGAATTTCTCCACAGAGAGAGAAGTTTTTAAAGCATGCCGTGATACTATCGTGGACATCTATAAAAAGGTTAAATATCTGGGTAAAAACGCCAATGCTTATCATTTTGTTGTCACTTCTGACCACGGTTTTATTTACAAGCGGGACAAATTAACTGAAAGCGATAAAATATCTGACGTTTCAAAAATTGGTACTTATACGAATAGACGTTTTATAATCTCTGACAGGGAAATTAAAACTGATGGTATCTGCTCCGTAAAGATTGGAGATTTATTAGGCAATGATAATAAAAATTATGTATTATTTCCCGAAAGTATTAATGTTTTTAAATGTCCCGGTGGTCAAAATTATGTACACGGCGGTTCCTCTCCCCAAGAATTGATAGTTCCCGTTATAGATGTTGATATAAAAAGATATGCTGTAGAAACCCGTTTAGCCGAAATACAGCTAAACAGGGCAATCAGGCCAAAAATCAACAATCTTATAACAAGTTTTGAATTTTTACAAACTGAAGCAATAACAAGTGAGATCAAACCGGCAGTTTATGAAATCTTTATTGCCGATGATAATACGCAAATAGTATCAGAAACACATACATTTACAGCAAATATGGAGCAGCCGGAGTCAAGCAGCCGGTTATTCAAACGTACCTTTAATTTGAAAAATCAGGAATATTCTAAAGAACGAATATATTATTTAATAGTTCGTAACAAAGAAACCACGATAGAGCTTTCCAGAACAGAAGTTTTTATCGATATAGCATTTTCAGGTAATTTTGGATTTTTTTGAGGTATAACAGATGAGTGAAGATACTATGGGAAACATGGATACCACCGATAAATTATTTCAATTATTCGGCGGAAAAATTGTAAGAAAAGACCTTACAAAAAGAATCAAAGAAGGCGCTAATGTACCGGTCTATGTACTGGAATACCTTCTCGGTATGTATTGTGCTTCAAGAAACGATGATGAAATTGAAGCCGGCGTTCAAAATATCAAGAAAATCCTTAAAGATAATTTTGTACGCCCGGATGAAGCTCAGAAAATAATCTCGAAACTCCGTGAACAGGGCAACTATACGATAATTGACCATATATCTGTTAAGCTCAATTATAAAACTGATATTTATCAGGCTGAATTTTCCAATTTAGGTATTAAAGAAGTCCCCATAGCTGACACCTATGTCAAGGAATATGAGCGCCTTCTCTGCGGTGGTATTTGGTGTATCCTTCAAATGGAATACTATTTTGACGAGGCTGATAAAACCAGTATACCATTTAAGATCCAAAAGCTTACGCCTATACAGATGCCCCACATTGAAATCAATGAACTAAAGGAAGCTCGTGAACATTTTACAGATGAAGAATGGATAGATCTTATTCTCCGAAGCACCGGTATGGAGCCTTCTCAGTTCAATGATCGGGTCAAATGGCTTCATCTGGCTCGGCTTATACCCCTAATTGAGAACAATTATAACCTGTGTGAGCTTGGTCCCAGGGGAACCGGTAAATCTCATATTTATAAGGAAATCAGTCCAAACAGTATCCTTGTATCTGGTGGGCAGACTACGGTTGCTAACCTTTTTTATAACATGGCAAATAGGACGGTAGGACTGGTTGGTCTTTGGGATTGTGTAGCCTTCGATGAAGTTGCCGGTATTAGTTTTAAGGATAAAGACGGCGTTCAGATTATGAAGGATTACATGGCTTCCGGATCATTCGCCCGAGGTAAAGAAGAAAAGAACGCCAATGCCTCGTTCGCTTTCGTGGGGAATATTAACCAGAGTATTGATATAATCCTTAAAACCTCCCATCTTTTTGACCCCTTCCCTGAAGCTATGGCCAACGACAGCGCTTTTCTAGACAGAATGCATTGTTATTTGCCAGGCTGGGAAATACCCAAATACCGGCCTGAATATTTCACCGATGATTACGGCTTTATCACCGACTATCTCTCTGAAATAATCAGGGAGCTTCGTAAAATATCTTACGCCGATGCATACAATAAATACTTCAAACTTGGCCGGGATCTTAATCAGCGCGATGTCATAGCAGTCAAAAAAACCGTTTCCGGTTTTATTAAACTCCTCTATCCTCACGGAAAGTTCACAAAAGAAAATGTAGAGAAGGTCCTGCGTTTCGCCCTTGAAGTCCGCCGTCGTGTAAAAGAGCAGCTCAAGAAGATAGGCGGAATGGAGTTTTATGATGTTAATTTCTCGTATAAGGACAGTGAATCTTTTAATGAAGCATATGTGTCAGTCCCAGAACAGGGAAGCGGCAAACTGATCCCTGATGGCATAGGGAAACCCGGACATCTCTATACGATATCTTACGGTAAGACAGGTATGCTTGGTGTTTATAAAATAGAGATGCAGATGACAGCAGGAACCGGAAGATTTGAACGTACCGGTATTGGGTCGGATAGCAAGGCGAAAGAAGCCGTTGATTCCGCATACAGCTATCTCAAAGCGAATGCCAAGCATATAAGCCACAGTATTAGTCTTACAACTAAAGATTATCTTTTACAAATCCAAGACCTCAACGGTATAGGAATGACTTCTCATTTGACGCTGCCTTCCCTCATTGCGATATGCTCAGTTGCTCTCGGAAAACCCCTTTTATCCAGTGCGGTGATCCTGGGAGACCTTAGTATTGGGGGAACGCTCATTAAAGTGGAAGCATTGGCCAATACCCTTCAAGTTTGCCTTGACAGCGGCGCGAAGAAGGTACTGCTCCCGATAACTTCCGCCGGTGATCTCGGTACAGCCCCGGCCGAACTTGTAGGGCGCTTTAACTTGATATTCTATCAGAGCGCTGAGGATGCGGTGTTTAAGGCATTGGGTGTTGAGTAGGGACTTTTACTCGGTTCTTTTCCGCCTTCATTACGGAATCTTGTTGTATCATGGTCTATGCCAAGACCCACCCTTCATTCTGTAATAGACCCCATATTGAACCACACGAACTTGGTGTTCGTGTTTTTTAGTCTTCTTTGGTTTTGAGTACCGCAAGGAACGCGCTCTGGGGTAACTCCACATCCCCCACCATCTTCATCCGCTTCTTTCCCTCTTTCTGCTTCTCCAGCAGTTTCCGCTTCCGGGTGATATCCCCGCCATAACACTTGGCCAGCACATCCTTGCGCAGGGCGTTCACCGTTTCCCGGGCGATGATTTGGCTCCCGATGGCCCCCTGGATGGGGATTTTGAACTGCTGCCGGGGGATCTCGTCCTGCAGGCGCTCACACACGAGCCGCGCCCGGTCGTAGGCATTGCCCCGGAACACGAGCTGGGAAAGGGCGTCCACTGCCTTGCCGTTGAGGAGGATGTCGAGCTTCACCAGTTCCGTGGGCTTGTAATCGGTGATGTCGTAATCAAAGGAAGCATAGCCCCGGCTGATGCTCTTGAGGCGGTCGTAAAAATCAAAGAGTACCTCTGCCAGGGGCATGTCGTAGACGAGTTCCACCCGCTTCTCATCCAGGTAGGTCATGTTGGTTTGCATTCCCCGCTTCTCCATGCACAGAGTCATGATGTTTCCCAAAAAAGTCGAGGGGGTGATGATGGAGGCCCGGATATACGGTTCCTCGGCGCCTTCGATTTTCCCCTCATCAGGATACTCGGTAGGGTTGTCCACCAGGACCGTTTCACCGGTACGGAGCTTGACCCGGTACTTCACCGATGGGGCGGTAAAGATCACGGACTGGCCGAATTCCCGCTCCAGCCGCTCCTGGATCACCTCCAGGTGGAGCAGTCCCAGGAAGCCGCAGCGAAAGCCGAAGCCCAGGGCCGCGGATGAATCCTTTTCATAGACCAGGGAGGCGTCGTTGAGTTTGAGTTTTTCAAGACTGGATTTGAGTTCCTCGTAATCGTTGGAATCCACCGGATATATGGAGGAAAAGACCACGGGCTTGACTTCCCGGAACCCCGGCAATGGCGCCGCGCAGGGGTTTTCCACGCCGGTTATGGTGTCCCCCACCCGCACGTCACTGACGGTTTTGATCCCCGCGATGATATACCCCACGCACCCGGCGGATAAGGCTTCCGCTTCTACCAGGGCAAGTTTGAAGACCCCGGTGGTCTCAACCTCATATTCAGAGCCATTGTACATAAACCGGATCTTCATGCCCCGTTTCAGACAGCCGTCAAAGATGCGGATATGCACCACCACCCCCCGGTAAGGATCGTAGTGACAATCGAAGATGAGGGCTCGCAAGGGGGCATTGGTCATCCCGGTGGGGGCGGGTATCCGGGTAACGATGGCATCGAAGAGTTCATCCACCCCGGTTCCCTGGCGGGCCGAAACCAGGAGTGCCCCCTCCGGGTCAAGTCCCAGGTCATGCTCAATCTGATGCCTGGCCGCAGGGATATCCGCCGCAAGCATATCGATCTTGTTGATGACCGGAACTATCTCCAAATTGTGTTCCAGGGCAAGGTACATGTTGGACAGGGTCTGGGCCTGTACTCCCTGGGTGGCGTCCACCAGGAGCAGGGCCCCTTCGCAGGAATTAATCGCCCGGGACACCTCGTAGGTAAAGTCCACATGCCCAGGGGTATCCACCAGGTTAAGCTCGTACTCATGGCCATCTGCCGCAGTATAGGGAATCGTAACGGCCTGGCTTTTTATGGTGATGCCCCGTTCCCGTTCAATGTCCATGGTATCCAGAATCTG
>JAITNP010000185.1 GCA_031290455.1 Treponema sp.
CCCCGGACGCACCAGTCCGACACCATGGCTATCCATACGCCGATAGGTCCCAGTCCGATTGGATAGGCGAGGATATACGCGGCGCTTACCCGGATGGCCCACATAGAGAGAATCGCTACTAGCATACAATACCGGACATCACCAGCGGCGCGCAGGGCATTGGGCAGGGTAAAACTGGCGGGCCATGATAGGGGCGCCATAATACAGTGGACCCAGAGAAACCCTTTTGCAATGGTCCGGGCTTCGGGGCTGAGTTTAAAAATGCCGAGGATGGGGTCCATAAAAATAAAGGTAATCATGCTGAAGCCGATTACCGTGGTATAGGTGAGTTTGAGCAGCTTTGCGGTGTTACGCCGGGTCGCCCCATAGTCTCCGGCGCCCACACACTGACCGACGATGGTGAGCAGGGCCAGGGCAACGGCATTGGCGGGCATGAAGGTAACGGCGTTTATCGAACCAGAGATGGCGTTAGCCGCAATCGTAGCGGTGCCAAAGGTCGTGAAGATCCGGGAAACCAGGATCTTGCCGATTTGAAACATGGA
The DNA here is from genome assembly GCA_031290455.1 of Treponema sp. Taxonomy (GTDB): domain Bacteria; phylum Spirochaetota; class Spirochaetia; order Treponematales; family Breznakiellaceae; genus JAITNP01. The sequence goes on from JAITNP010000185.1 coordinate 543, forward strand.
ACTTTCCAATCCGCTGGGGATGCCCACATGCAATATGCTGCGGATCATGGTCATCTCAATTCGCACTTTGAATATTCCCGCCAGGGAGATGGGACTCCGGCGGTCGGTCATGAGGAAGGTCATCAACGCCACTGCTGCGACGATCCGGCTTATGAGGGTGGCAGTGGCTGCACCGGCGACCCCGATATGAAAGCCGTAGATGAAGATACCGTTACCAACAACATTCAAAATATTAACCAGAAGGGCAACCAGCATGGTAACCCGGCTGTTCCCCATGCTGCGGAACAGGGAGGCGGCGGCATTATAAACAGCCAGAAAGGGGTAGCTTAGGGCACTGAGCCAGAAATAGGTTTCCGCAGCCTGCATCACCTCCGGCGCAATTTGCCCGTAGATGAGCCGCAAAAGGGGGCGGCGCAATACCAGGGCCAGGCCCATGATGAGCAGCGACACCGCGGTGCTGACGTACATAAGCTGCCGGGCAGCGCGTCCGGCGTTTTTCGTGTCCCGGCGGCCTATGTATTGGCTGACTACCACCGCGCCCCCGGTTGCCAGGGCGCCAAAGGCGATGATAAGCAGCAGATTGATGGCATCCACGATGGACACCCCTGAAACAGCATATTCGCCCACAGAGCTTACCATCACCGTATCCGCCATGCCAATGGTAACGGCCAGTACCTGCTCTATCACCAGGGGCCAGAGGAGACGAAACAGGGCGCGATTATCCCACTGTTCAGCTATGGATTGCCGGTCTTCGGTGTCTGTCTCCATGAGTTAAGCTTACACGCCGAAAATCATGTTCGGAATAAAGAGCACGAGATCAATGTAGATAACCACACCGACAAAAATAACATACACACCGGCAAACGCCCCTGGTTCACCGGAGATTTGTCCCAGATTTCCGTATGCCCGGTTAAAACGTTGGAAAGATTTATCAGCCTGTGATGCCCGTAGTTCCTACCGTATAAAATTCGTCCACTCCCGCTGAACCGCTTCAGGATACTGAACCATTCCCTTTGCGGCGTCCAGGGCCTTGAGAAGCCATGCCATGGCCCGGGCGTTTTGCTGAATCGTCTGTATCCCCTCGGCATCCCCCAGGATTTCACGGCGGTCCATTCCGTACACCACAGGCCAATACTGGGAGGGTGGAATAACCATCTGTGCGAGGGCTAAATAGTTATTGAGCTGATGAATCACATCCACCGCTCCTGCCCTGCGTACCACGGAAATGGAGGTACCCACTTTATACTTAAAATACCGTGCGCTTGAATAAAACAACCTATCGAGGAATGACTTCATCGTACCGCTGATCCCTGCGTAATACGTTGGCGATGCAAGGATAAAGCCGTCGGCCTCGCGCAGGGTGTCAGAAACCGTATTCAGCATATCCCCGGGGATCACGCAATGGTTGTGTTCGGAAGCGGAACAGCCATTGCATGCCCTGCATCCATAGATATTTTCCGCGCCGATTTGGATGATCTCGGTCTCAATTTTTTCTTTCCGCAACGTATCGGCCATAAGCGATAGGGCAAGAAAGGTATTACCGTCCTTCCGGGGGCTGCCGTTCAATGCGATAACCTTCATACAAAACTCCTTATGGTGTTTTCATACCATACTTTCTGGATTTCCTCATTAACGCATATCGTCAAACCTCATGTCAACGACTTGGGGATGCCTGATTATGGTTCAACCCGTTTCCGGTCTCGCGGGAAAAGGCTGGCTTCTTTCACGTTACTCAAGCCCAGGATTTTCTGGGTGAGCCGTTCACAGCCCACCGCAAAGCCGCCGTGGGGCGGGCAGCCGTACTTGAATGCCCGGTACCCCGCGAGGTTTTCTGGTTTGAGACCGAATTTGGGAAGTACCTCAAGCATGGCGTTGTAATCATGCTGCCGTCGTCCGCCGGTGGTGATTTCAAGGCCCCGGAACAGGGCGTCAAAACTCATGGTACGGGCCGCGTCCAGAGGATAGGTGTAGAAGGGCCGGTGCCGCCGGGGGAATTCGTTGACAAAGACCAGTTCAATGCCCTGTTCCCTTCCGGCCCACTCACAGATGAACCGTTCCGCCTCGGGGTTAATGTCAAAGATCCGTCCGCCTTTGTGTTTTTCCCCTTCGGCATTGGCGATCTTGAGGGCTTCTTCATAGGGTACGATAGGCGCCTTGGAAACCGCCTCCGCCTTGGGAACCCCAGCGCCCCAGAGTTCCAGTTCCGCCTTGTTTTTCCGCTCCACCTCGGCAAATACATGGGTGAGGAGGCCCTTCTCAAGGTCGATAAGGTCCTTTTCAGATTCGATGAAACCCATCTCCACATCCAGGGACACATACTCGTTGAGATGCCGGGGGGTATCGTGCTTCTCCGCCCGGTACGCCGGGGCCACTTCAAAGACCCGTTCCATGCCACTGGCCACCATGATCTGCTTGTAGAACTGAGGGGACTGAGCAAGGTAGACCTTCCGGTCAAAGTATTCAACTTCGAAAAGCTCGCTTCCCCCCTCGGTACCGCCTCCCACGAGCTTACTGGTCTTTATCTCGGTAAAGTCCTGGGAACGGAGGTACGCGGAAAATGCCTCGATGATGGTGGCCTGGACCTTGAAGATTGCCCGGATCTTGGGGTTCCGCAGGGACAGGGCGCGGTTATCCAGAATGGCCTCAAGGCCGGTCTTGGACACATCCCCGTTCACCTGGTAGGGAAGGTCCGTCTCGGCCCGGGAAATACATTCCAGCGCCTGCACCTTGAGTTCCGTCCCCCCGGGGGCCTTTTCGTTCAGCGCCGGCATGCCGGTCGCGGTAATCACCGATTCCAGGGTCAGGTCAGGCTTTTCTTCCAGCACAAGCTGGAGGATACCAGACCTATCCCGGAGGATCACAAAGGTGATGCCCCCCAGCTCCCGGATCCGGTGGACCCAGCCTTTCACTTCCACGGTTTCACCGGGTTTATCCCGGGCAGCCTGTATAATATCTTTTGCTAAAACACGCATGATTCCTCCATAATAATGATTTTATCAATCTCCTGCATAGCCGTCTCTGATAATGCAACGATGATTTTTTGATAGTGTACCTTTTCAACACGATTATGTCCCTATGGGTATTTCGGGGATATGCGCCACTTGTGGTCTTGGTGTCCAACTGGTCAAATTGGTCAGCCAGCCGTCGAATTCAGCGTCCGGGAATGAAGCCAGAGGTTCGCA
>JAITNP010000210.1 GCA_031290455.1 Treponema sp.
CTAAAGCCTTGTGCGGACGATTATTGATTTTCATACCGATTTTGTCAAGTTGTCGTTGCATGGGTCCCTCAAAAGACGTCTTTTTAGGCAGATACCCCGGAACATGCCTGGCAGCTCGTGTCCCAGGGCAGGACGTCTATTGCCCATAAGGGAATGTTGCTTGCCGCCAAGGTAATTGTCTGCGCGTGTGCGGATCTCCTCGAAAACACCGAGGAGCTTCAAAAAGCAAAAAGGGAGTTGGATAAACGTGTAGAGGGACATTCCTACCGCAGCGCTATCCCCAAAACGGCGAAACACCGGGCCATTGGGAAGCTATAAGAGCGGGAGTCGGTTCATGTTACTGGTGTAGAGCTTCACTTAATAATTTCATGAACGCAATGCCTCCTTTTTCATCTTATGAGGCTGCTAAGTATCAGATGTTTCGCTCCGGTAGGAAACAAAACATCCGATTACATCTTCGTTACTACTCCAAGTTTAAGTGAGCTTTCCATATTTCTGTAGCATTTTGAACATTCGATATAAAGTATATATCATTGTTAGTACCCCATGCAGGAGAAAACACATCGACATTGCCACTCGTCAACTGGGTTAAATCGGTACCATCTGCTTTCATTAAATAGAGATGAAGACGCCGCTCCGAAATAGTTGTTGTAGTTCTCGAATTTGCACTAGACTTTCTGGGCGTCTTTTCCTTCTTTTCCACTGTTGCCAGACGTACATCACCACCTTTGGCAAATAGAATGTACCTTCCATCAGATGAATAACTTGGCCGTGAACACACCTCCGCAAAATTTCTTTGTTCATCAATAATAGCGGCATATATTTGTGTTACCTGATTCGTTTTTATATCCATTTCATAGACGCTTCCTGGTCTATAGATTGATGTATCACGACGTTCTTCCTCACGGCGAATGAACACGAATTTAGCTCCATCAGGGTGCCAGCTCGGTTCTTCTCCCTTTCCCAAAATGGTAATCTCATTCCCATTATCCTTAAGACTCACCAATTGTCGCTCACTCCCTACGAGGGTATCGCAGAGAATCATGTTCTTCCTTATACTGGGGTTTCTATCAGAATCCCCAACACTGGTTCGAGTGATATACGTCTTTCCCCCACCGGAGATATTTGACCTAACTAATTTACTGCCGCTTCCTTCATACGCTACATACGCAAAACCGCTGTTGTCGTCAAACCAGACCGGACCATACGAAGGCTCATTAACCAGCGGTGTTTTTGCAGATATTGATATATCGCGTAGGAGTATTATCCGGTAATCTTCAAAATAAAGATCAGTATTGGGATTAGTTTCACTCGCTTCGCAATAGAGGAGTTTCATTCCATCAGGCGATACCCTTATCGAATTTTTACGGAACTTGTTATCAGTAACCCGTACCACATTTTGTAATGTTGATGAAGCCACGGTTATGGTAACATCTGTTCCTGTATCGGGCTTAGGTGAGCTGAAGCACCCGACCAAAACCATTACAAATACCAGCGCGAGGCTGAGTATTTTCCTTAAAAACACCTTGCTTTTCATCATTCTATCTCCTTTAGAACAATTTATTGATACATAACCATTGTATCAATTGATTAACCAAAAGATTAATCTCTTATAATAATACTATAGCTTATAATGTTATGTCAATACCATAACTTTTGAATATATGATATTATCATATATTTATGATGTGAACGGATCCCAAGATTTACGTGCCATACTTGCCCAAAACATCCGAAATGCCAGAGGAGCCTTACATATAAGCCAGGCAAGATTAGCAGAATATGCGAATATTTCTCTTCCTTCGATGGTTGGAATAGAACATTGTAAGACCTGGGTAAGTGATAAAACCTTGAAAAATATTGCCAAAGCCCTGAATAAGGAAGCCTATGAGCTTCTCATACCCTTAGAAAAAGAGTCTGGTATGGAAAAGGAACAAGAGACCCAGATTTTAAAGCAGATTGCGGACCTGATTAATGGTGAAAAGAATACCTTAAAGAAGACTGTCGATGACGCCATGGATGGCTTACTGGGACAGATTATACGGCTGTATTCGGTCAGCGGAAATCAATACACCAGAGAAATAACGACTAAGAAGGAATGAATAGTGAGGAATTAGTAGTTTGAAGACTCCACCGCGCTCCTCATTTAATCAGCGTCCGGGGGTTTACCGTAACGCCGTCCTTATATATCGTAAAATGCAAATGGGGGCCGGTGCTGTGGCCCGTACTGCCCACATCACCGATGCGTTCTCCGGTTACGACAAAGGCGCCGGATTTAACCCGGATGACACTCATGTGACCATACATGGACCGGTAACCGGAATAATGGGAAATCACCACATAGTTTCCATAGGATTCACTGTAACCAACGGCGCTAACCCGTCCTGACATGGCCGCCTTGATGGGGGTTCCCATGGGAGCGCCTATATCTATGCCGGAATGAAACTGACGCCCCCTTCCGCTAATGGGATCGAGACGATAGCCGTAGGAGGAAGTGATGTAACTCCGTAAGGGCCATATAAAGAGGTCTCCGTTAATCTCCTGGAGGTTCATCTGGTCAAGCCGGGCGCCGGGAATAAAGAGCTTGGTATTAACCTGAAGCGCATCGACGATGTCGGGAAACAGTTCATTGACCGTTTGAATCGCACCAACCGTGGTCCTATACCGTTCGGCAATGGATGCAAGGGTATCTCCCCTTTGTACGGTGTAACGGATACCGTCCTGATTCGGTACCTGCAAAACCTGGCCTATCTGCAAAAGCCGGCTGTTTGTAATCCTGTTTACCGATATGAGGGTGTCCTGGTTGAGACCGAACTTCTCGGCAAGCCCGCTGATAATATCTCCCCGCTGAACCGCATAGGAGGTGTACAGCAACATCTGGGGTTTGGAATATTCCGCTGGTTCGGGTACACCGGAGATGGCCGGTTCAAGCTCCAGAGACACGGGGGTAATGCTTACTACCCCCCCTCCCATACCGTTTTCCAGTTCAAAAGCCGCTTCAGGGTATACGGCGCCATGTTCAGATTTTGTAATACTACCAATCAAGGGAAAAAAGGCCAACGAAGACATACCATAAACCAACGAGAAAACCATAACAATTCTTAGAACCATCTGAACATGACGTAATCTTTCTTTCATTACCCTATCCTTTATTGTATGTATGTTTCAGAACCTATTTTATAATGTTTTTTCTCCCCTTTCAGTATAGCCCTTCCTGGAAAACAGCCGACCATAAAAACTATTATTTTAAAAATCATACACCACAACCCCAAATAATACAAGCCCCGAAGGGGCTAATACATCAGTCCCTGCTCCCCACGCATGAGATCGACTAAACCGGCAAGGGCATTACGCGCTTCCCCACATACCGGAAACCCTTCAGGAGCCATACCGGAAAACAGGTCCCGCGCCTCGGTAATGAGCGCCTGTCCTTGATTTTCCGCCTCCTGCAATACCCCGGCGGCTGTCAATTCCCCGATGAGTTCCTCCACTTCGGGAGCAGCCGTTCCCCCCGCGCGGGCGGCGGAAAAACAACGAGCCACTAATGCCCCTCCATCCGTCTGACGGTGGAGGTATAAAAGCACTGGAAGACTTTTTTTCCCTTCCACCACATCATCGCCTCGTTTTTTACCGGGGTTTCCGGTGGTAAGATTTTTAACATCATCTAAAATTTGGAAACCTACCCCTAATTTTTCGGCAGCTCTGCCCAGGGTTTTTATCAAAAATTCCTCGTTTTTAGATAATCTCGATGATTTATCCGGGGAAACGGTTTCCAGTACCGCCAGTGCCGCGATTACCCCCAGCACCGCCGCAAGCCGGGCAAGACATCCGGTCTTTAAACGGCACATACCATCATATTCTTCCAGGCTCGGAAGGGAGGAAAAATCCCGGTGCCAATGGATGTCCATGGCCTGACCTAAGTGGAGCCGTCTCAGGTGTTCACCCCAGCGGATAAAGACCTGATTTTTCCGTTCCACCGAGGCGTCCCAGGCGTTGATGCAAGCCAGAGAGAGGAAATATAGAAAACTCCCCCCGTTAATGGCCGTATCAATCCCATAGCGGATATGAATAGCGGGCTGTCCCCGGCGTTCATCGGAATTGTCTTCGATATCGTCATGGATGAGGCTGGCGTTGTGGGAAAATTCCACCAGGGGAGTCAGGGGCAGCGCCCCATCCCCGCCGCCGAGACTTTCGCAGATCAGGGTCATGAGGAGGGGCCGCCATCGTTTACCCCCCCGGTTGATGAGGTCCCAACCGGGCTGGGTCAGGGATCCTACCAAATCCTGCGAAAGAGGACTGCCGAGATCCGAAAAGGTACGGTCTAACCATGAAGTATCGGGATCTTCCGGTAATCCCCACCGCAGTACCGCTTCTATCTTTTCAATCCGTTGGATATACTCGTAATACATAGGGTATTGTACCCACAGTATACTCCATAAGGCAACAACCATGTCGAATTATGAAAAGCCGGATTACTGGTCTTTAAAAGCCCGAAAAGAGGGGTATCCCGCCCGTTCGGTTTACAAACTGCAAGAGCTGGATGAACGGTTTGGCCTTTTCAGACAGGTTTCGGGAACCGGTGGGACTCCTCTGAAAAGGGGTCCTGCCTCGGCCTTGCGGGTCCTGGATTTGGGCGCTGCCCCGGGAAGCTGGAGCCTCTATGCCTTGCGGCGGATGAGGCAACAGGGCTTCCTGGTGGCGGTGGACCTTTCCCCCCTTTCCCGGCAGTATGATCAGGGACTTTTTGGGGGTGAAAACTTCCGGTTTATCCAGGGGGATATCACCGAAGGGGCAATACGGGAAACCATCCTGGCCCAGGCCCCCTTTAGCCTCGTACTCAGCGACGCCGCCCCGGCGACTACGGGCAACAGCTCTGTGGATACCCTCCGTTCTCTCGCCCTGGCAGAGACGGCCCTGGAATATGCGGCAACTGCCCTGATACCCGGCGGCAGTCTCGTGGTCAAGGTCTTTCAGGGCGGGGATACCCCAGGACTCCTCACCAGAATTCGGGAACTGTTCAAAACCGGGAAAGGTTTTAAGCCCACCGCCTGCCGCAGTGAATCCTTTGAGATCTACTACCTGGGGATCTGCAGGACAAACCCATAACAATGGCCGCAGATGGACACGGATAGGCGCGGATTTTGGTAAGGAAAAACGGGACGCTATATCCGGTGCATGGCGCTGAACACCTGTTCATGCATGAGGCTGATCGAGACTTGCAGGGTTTCCCCCATGACGGTAAGCTCGTGCTTGATCATTTCCAGGGTTTTGCCGCTCTGGGATAAGTCCACCGTCATCATCATGACGAAATTCCCGGACAAAATGGTCTGGCTTATATCTTCGATGTTGATATACCGTTCCGCCAGAAAATTACTCACCCGGGCGATGATACCGACCTTATCGGTCCCCACTACCGTAATAATTACATTCATAATAGTACGCTCCTCTCAATCAAAAACAGCGTCATACCCTTACTCCGCCCCCACTATCGTTCCACCGCCGACCACCACGTCTCCGTCGTAGAGCACCACCGCTTGCCCGGCGGTAATGGCTCGCTGGGGCGTATCAAAGTCAACCCGCAGGGTATCGGTCCCGGTCTGCTCGACAATCGCCCCTTGCTCTGCCTGGAGGTAACGGGTTTTAACCGTCACCCGCAGGGGCCGCGCCAGTTCCGTACAGGCAATCAGATTAATGGTATCCGCCGTAAGCGTTTTGGCGTAGAGTACCTGTTCCGTGCCTACAGTAACCGTATTATTGGTGGTCGATTTAGCGGAAACATACATGGGAACCGGGAACGAAAGCCCCAGGCCCCGGCGCTGGCCGATGGTATACCGAATAAGACCCCGATGGGTACCTAAAACCGTTCCATCCGTATTGATGATGTTTCCTTCCTCAGCGGGTTTACCCGTATAGTGCTCAATGAACCGGGCATAGTCATGGTCAGGGACAAAGCAGATATCCTGGCTGTCGTGTTTTTCCGCGTTGACAAAGCCCTGGGTCTGGGCAATTTCCCGGACCTCCTGCTTGGTCATGGCGCCCAGGGGAAAAAAGGTACGGGCCAATTGTTCCTGGGTCAGGGTGTACAACACATAACTCTGATCTTTTTTAGTGTCCCGGGCTTTTTTCAGTAAAAACCGCTCTCCGGCATGTGCTATTTCCGCATAATGACCGGTAACGATATAATCGAAATCAAGCTGCCGCGCCCGGAGCAGGAGCCGTTCGAATTTGATGTACCGATTACAATCAATACAGGGATTCGGCGTTGCGCCTTTTTCATAGGTTTCGATGAAACGACGGATAACCAGGTTCTTAAAATCATCAGAAAAGTTGAGCACATAATGGGGCATGTCCAAATGGTACGCTACCATACGGGCATCGTTTACATCCGCGAGCGAACAACAGGCATTGTTTTTTGTACTGCCCGTATCCTCATTGGTAAAGAGCTTCATGGTAATGCCGATGCAGTCATACCTCGCTTCCCGCATGAGCCAGGCGGCGACGGAACTGTCCACCCCGCCGCTCATGGCAACCACCGCCTTTCCTTTCATTGATACTTATCCATGATACGTATCCATGAACCTATTGATATCCGCCTCGCAGGACCGCATAGCCCGGATCGTCTTATCGATAAGGGTATCCAAGTCCCAGCCCAGCATGGCGGCCCCCCGTTCAATGACGGACCGGGAACAGCCCGCCGCAAAGTTGGCGGTCTTGTACTTTTTCTTGACGGATTTTACTTCCATGTCCTGTACGCTCTTGGAAGGACGGATGATGGCAACGGCCCCAATAAGGCCCGTCAGCTCATCCACGGCGTAGAGCACCTTTTCCATCTCATGTTCCGGCTTGACATCCACCGTGAGTTCATACCCGTGGCTGCACACCCCATGGATGATATCCTCCCCAACACCGCCTGCCCGTAACAGTTCCGGCGCCTTAATGCAATGGGCATCGGGAAATTGTTCAAAATCAATATCATGGAGTAACCCGACCATACCCCAGTATTCCGTATCAGCCTCGTAGCCCAGTTCCCGGGCATACCAGTGCATAACCCCTTCAACCGTGAGGGCATGCTGGAGGTGAAAGGGGTCCTGGTTATAGGTTTTTAAAAGTTCCCAAGCTTGTTCCCGGCTAATTGATGGTTCCATACTAAAATGCCTCCTTATTGAGCCAGCGCCACCCCCGGCAGGGGCTTAAAGGCTTTGAAGTTGAAATACTTAAACGGATGAATATCCAGGGCATTGGGGAACCAGCCGTCAAGTTCATCGGTATCCACGATGTTAATAGCCGGGCTATAGGCAATGGGGAGTACCGTGCCCCGGTTGAGGAGTAGCTTTTCCGCTTCCGCCAAGGTTTCCCACCGTTTTTTCCCATCTTCGGTCATGGATCGGTCCATCAGGTTTTCATAATCCGTATCATTATACCGGGCGTCATTCAGGTTGGAATCCCGGCGCCACATTTGCAGGAAGGTATAGGGATCCGCAAAATCCCCGATCCAGGTGGTAGACCCCACCCCGTAATCGTTCCGTTTGAGGGCATCAAAGTAGTGTTCATAGGGAACCACATCGATCTTCACCGGAATCCCCAGTTCTTCCTTCCAGGTCCCGGCCATGATCCCCCCCACCCGGGCAGCTTCCATGGAAGGGTTAAGCCTGATGACAAGGTCGGGGAGTCCCACCCCCTTGGGGTACCCGGCTTCGGCTAAAAGCCGCACCGCTTCTTCCATATCGGTGGTATCAATGCCTTCTATGGTGGGATACCCGGTAATAGGGTAGATGAGGGTTTTGGCCGGAAGATACATGCCTGCCCGGATTTGATCCCAAGGCAGGGCCAGGGAGAGGGCGCGCCGGATCCGGTAATCGTTCCAGGGCTTTTCCGCAGATCTGATAAAATAGTAGTGGGTCGCAAACATAGGATTGACCATGATGCCGCTGCGATCGGTCAGGGCTGCAAGGTCTACCTCCCCGGAAATCCACTGGGCTTCACCGGAATTCCACAGGGCCGAGGCGTCTTCCCCAGTTTCGGTAAACTTGCAGACAATCTTGTTCAAAGATATATTCGAGACATCCCAATAGGACTCATTTTTAACCAGCACGATATGTTCGACATCCTGTTCCCGTATATAAAAGGGGCCATTGGAGACCGGGGGCGCCGCAGACCAGTTCTGCACGTTCAGCATGGAGGGATGCACGGGGCTAAAGGAATGGTGACAGAGCATGCTGGGAAAGAACGAAGCAGGAGCGGTTAACCGTACCACCAGGGTCCAGTCACCGGTGGCCTTAATGCCCACTTGATTGGGGTCCCGGAGCCGCCCCAGCCGGTATTCCTGGGCCCCCTGGATAATATCAAACAGGGATGAATAGGGCGCATTCAAGGCGGGATTTAAAATCGATATCCATGCCCGGCGAAAGTCTTCCGCCTTAACCGTATCACCGTTCCAGTATCGCGCATCCTCCCGGATCGTAAAGGTCCACTGTTTTTTATCCTCCGACACCTCCCATTTAACGGCCAGCGCGGGGATGGGTTCCATGGTAAAGGGATGATACGAAAAAAGACCTTCATAGAGAGCGGTAAAAAGCTGGGCTTCGCTGGCAAGATAGGCTTTCCGGAAATCAAGCTCCAGCTCACCCCGGGAAAATACCATGGTCACTTCGTCCCGGACCTCCTGTCGAGGCCGGATTACGGCAAAATCCGGACCTTCCCGGTGTGCGTGCGGATCAAGCGAATCCCCTTCCCGCTCTTCCGGAACCGGCGATTCCTGAACAGGAGGGGTTGTACACGCCCCTGCCAACAGGATATCCAGGCACACAACCATCATGATGAAGAACCTGCCATCGCTGCTCCCGTTTTTTTTCATATATTACTCCATATTTTAGCTGACCGGGCTGATGCCAAGCCGTTTAAACTGTTCCTCTTCTTCCTTTTGAGCGCTGTATTCATGCCGTTTCTGGTTTGCCCTGATAAAGGTGTTCTTCATGGTCGCCAGTTCCGGCTTGATACCCCGCGCCTTATTCTTCGTATCCCGGCTAATCTCGGCCTTAAAATATTCATCCAAGGCGGACAGGGTTTTATGCAGGGATTGCATTTCCCGGACGGATGTTTCAAGAAAACTGGCCAACTGCTCCTCCGGCATGGTCTGGAGCTTCGGGCCCCGGGCGCTCAGGGATGCCAGGGTTTTCGCCTTTTTATCCATGTCACTCCGCAAGTCGGTGAAGTTTACCTTCTCCTTATCCGGAACACCCCGGATACTATCGGTATATTCAAGCTCATAAACCGTCGATTCCTGCTCTTTGTGTATGAGCATCTCCAAAAGGCGCTTGATCTTACCCCACAAGCCGACGGTCCGGTTTTTGAGCATCTCTTCGTTTTCATCAAATTTGACCCCTATGGCATTAAGGGTCGGCGCGATAGAACTCATCCCCAGAATTCCATCAATCAAAATCGACTTAAATGAAACAACTGGTTTGGCCGCCTTGGATTTACTATCAGGAACTTGCAGGGCTTTAAGCACCGCTTTCCGTAAATCAGGACCATCTATCGAATAATCTTCCTGTATCAGCTCTTCCACCAGCTCGGTATAAAAAGGCTTTCCCGGCATGGAAGCGGCAAATTGCTTCTTTATTTTGGCAATTGACGGGGTTTCATCCTCCGGCAGGGCTGCGGTTACCCCATCCCGCAGGGCAAGTTTATAGGCTTCCCGGTTAAAATCACTGATGACCTTCAAATAACCAATGATGGAACCGGTTGATTTTGATAAACTGATGGTGGTATTGATAATAATGGTTGAACTGAAGGAATCGCTCCCCATTCGTATCTGATTGGTAAGCTCCGTGACGGCACGGGTATTAATGGAAGCGGCATCCATAGAAAGATGCCGCCAGTCAATATACTTGATAAGGCTGAGGATCCGCTGTATCTGGTCTGAGCCGAGGAAGTCCACACTGAACTGATAAAAGTTTACCAGATAATCAAGCTGTGTATCATACTGAGACAACCTGATACTGATCTCTTCTGTCTTTTCCGCCGCAGAGAAACTTTCAGTTGAAGGTATCTCTATCTCCCCCAGTTCCACCTCGTGCTTATAGGGATCCTCGTTTATCAGCCCCTTCTTGAGGTACAGGGCATAGAGCGACGAAAATGCAGATTGAAAAGAACGGCATGCTTCTTTTAATTGCACCAATTCCGACTTTTCAAGCCACATTTTCCGGGCATCTATGGCTTCTGCAAGGGATTTTCGATAATCAGTAAGTTCACCCATCACCTCAAGTATGCAATAAAATAATAATTAGATCAATCAAGGGGGAAGCGCGTTGCTGGGTAGTTGCATTAAACCGGGGAATTTGCGTCTCCGCTGTATTTTTGCAGATACAATACTTTTTTACTATTCCCGGCATGGTGAAAACAATCAATTTTGGGGGTTGTGCCTTTAGTATTATTATATGGAAACAAAACAGGTGTTCTTTTTCTGGGGGGTGTTTTCGATTTTTCTGCTGGGCGGCTGTGATCCCGGGGCTTTCGACACGGTATACCGGCTTGAGTTGCCCCCTGCACCGTCGGCCTGGGTGGAAATCCTGGGTGTTCCCCATTGGCGGGTTGCATGGATAAGCCCGGAAGGAGCTTGGGAAGCCCAGGAAACCGCCGACACCGGGGTTTCCGGTATCCGGGTCTTGCAGGAATGGACGAATCCGGTTATCGCCTACCCTTATTGGCCTGAACGGGGCATACTGCCGGAGGTGATGCGGCCTGCAGGGGCGCTTTTTCCCTTTGATGTTGATGAGGGGCGGATTCGTCTGAGCTGGCGTGGGGGCGTCGACGTTCTGGTATACCTGGAATTGGCGGCCCAGGCTGCGGCGGGAAGCGGCGACGGGGTTAAGACTCCCCGGCTGCCTCACTACTTCAATTGGCCTCGGTTCAGGGAATTGTTGGAAGACACCAGCATTCCCGAAGCGGTACGGTATGATCCCTGGGTGGTGGATTGGCAGTCAATAGTCTACAAGATTGTCCAATCGGGCTTTGACAGGCGGCGCATTGTTCCCCAGGTCCGGGAGGAGCTGTCAATACCCGTCCCCCAAGGGAATCGCTGGATCGGGGCATCCCCCTTCGCGGAACCCGTGAACCGGGAAGCAGGGGATAGTCTTCACCTCCTGGTTACGTCGAAGGTTGACACGTACCTATCATCGGCCGGGATACTGCGCTGTACCAAGGGTGTCTGGATATGGTTGCCCTGGGAATAGGGGGCAATGATCATAAAATCACGAGATCCTGTGACACTATG
>JAITNP010000240.1 GCA_031290455.1 Treponema sp.
GGTAATAGTCGGATCAGGAGCGATTTCTGACCCATCGTCATCATGCGCTGTTTTTTCAGTAGTTGCGCTGAATAAAATACCTGTTTTTACTGCGCCGCTAAATTTGAGGCCCTCCTCCGCTTCTTGAGCAAAGACGCCCCCCCCTAAAACACTGAGTACAATTGAAAGAGCAATAAGCTTTTTCATAGTACCTCCTTATAAATTTACAGAGGGAAGCAGCCAACGGCCACCAGACCCCTCCTTCCTCCCAACATAAGAAATGTTAGATGTTATTAATTAATACAAAATGCCTTTTTTTGTCAAGCATCTGTCAAGAAAAAGAAGCAAAAAACAGAGAATTTTAAAAGGCAGGGGAAGGAGGAGTAAGGAGGCGGTGATCCAGAACGTATGCTGGACTAGTACCCAGTCATCTATGAAAAGGTGAATAAGTATGATAAGCTCATGGTCATAGAATCCAAATAGAGCGGGAAATTATGACCAAGAAATATCGGGTAACCTTGACGGAACGGGCAGGGATGCACCGGCGTGAGTGAAGCGTTGCGGCAGCGATTGGTGGAAGACGGCTTTGAAGCAACTCTGGATTGGAGCTTACGGCTCATACGGGATACCTGGGTAACCGCATTTATTCTGCCCAGAGTCCCCGTTTTTTGTGCCGGGCGTCCGCTTCCAGGGCCTTGAACTCGTCCATAAACTGAAAGGGATAGCTGACGTAGGCATGACCATAGCCTTCCCTGACTAAGCGGGCGTTGAAGCACTGGCCATCTTCGGTATAAATATAGGCCAGCAGCCGGCCATAACGATCCCGCAGGTCCCAGTCAAAGGCAAGGTAGACCGGCTTATTAAGGAGCCGTTCCCTGGTAAAATTGCTGGCCTCGGCGCCGAAATACTCGACCGGCTTGTTGGGATGCACCGTTTCCGGGGTATCCACCCCGATCAGGCGGATGGTCTCCACGGTCCCCAGGTCCGCCGGGGGATTCGGGATACGAACCTGCACCGTATCACCGTCCACAGCGCGTACCACTTCCGCCTTAACCATCCGGGAGATTGCCCCTTCGCCGGTCTTCTGAAGCTGCGCCTGGTGTACCCGGTACAACGATGCGGGCTGGGCTGAGGTGGTGCGGGATACGCTGGCCGTATCCCCGGGGGTTCCGGCGGTGGGGACCGGGGGCTTGCACACAGAACAAGGCTCATAGCCTGAGTGGATCGCGTCTTCCAGGGACACGGCGATCTTCGAACGCGCCAGGGACGAACAGCCATCCCGGTGGTACTTTTGCCCCGAATTGGTCACATAGACCGTCAGATCCACTGCCCCCAGGAATACCAGGGAGCTTGCCAGCATTAGGGCAATCCGCAGCATGAAGGGTATCTTAGTCATGGACGCCTCCGCACGCTCCTATAAATCGAATAGGTGGGCTGTTTCCCGGGTAAGCGGGTCTCCTACCTTTTAGGATAACTGTATCGTATATTTATCGTATGAGTAAAGGCTACGGTATATCAATCATAACGGCTCTCATCATGCTGCTCGCCCGTAACCCGGCTTTACGCCGGCCTGGATGCTTTTAAGGACAAGGTTGAGGCTGCTGATTCCACCGCTCCTGCTGCAGAGAATACGGAAGCGCTTACACCATGGATTGGCCCCAAGCGGGGGATCCGGCGTTATTTTTGAATCCTCCTCTTGACCCAAGGCCATAAAGGTAGTATGGTATAGGTAAGATTTTCAGGGTCGGGTGCGTGTTGTATGATACAAATCCCAACCGGCGGTATAGCCCGCGACTTTAGGGCTCCTCACGGGGAGACCCTAAACTGAACCGGTGTAATTCCGGTGCCGACGGTATAGTCCGGATGGAAGAATATTGAGCTTTCAATTTCGTATTTTATGTAATATCGATAGTTTCGGAAGTCTTATATCTCCCAAGAACAGCCCTGGATACCATGTCCGGGGTTTTTTTGTCCCCGGTAAGCACAGGAGTTTTTTTATGAAACAAGGGACTATCAAAGAAGGTACTATCAAACAAGGTATTATCAAAGAACCGTTTGGGTCCTGCAGGGCATTTCGTTTTTGCCTCTGCATGATGTTATGCCTCGGGATCGCCGCCAACGTTATCTTTGCGGGGGGTAGCCGGGATGCAAAACAGGGCGGTCCAGGGGATACCAATACGGCAAAGACCACCTCCATTGCCGTGTTCATTCCTGGGGTCATGTCTGGAAGCCCCATCTACGAGATGCTTGCCCAAGGGGTGAGGCGGGCGGCAATGGAAAAATCCGGTGTCGAAGTTACCGTCATTGAAGGTGGTTTTAATCAGGCCGAGTGGGAGCCCCGGATCACCACCCTTGCCGCATCAGGGCTTTACGACCTTATCGTGTCCTCAAACCCCTCAATTCCGGCAATCGCCGCTGCCATATCCGTCAAATTCCCGGAACAGCGGTTCCTCCTTTTGGACGGGGAGCTTTTGGGAAACCCCAGGATTTACAGCATGCGGTATAATCAGCGGGAACAGGCCTACCTGGCAGGACATATCGCGGCGCTGGTCGTCTTGGAACGAGCGGCAGCAACCGGTAACCGGTTGCTGCCTCGCGTCGGCCTGGTGGCAGGTCAGGAATATCCCGCCATGAACGGGGTGATACTGCCGGGGTACCTTGAGGGGGCCAAGGCAGTGGACTCCAGGTTTACCGTCGATTTCCGGGTTGTGGGGAACTGGTTTGACGCGGGCAAGGGCGCGGAACTGGCCGCGGACATGATACGGAATGGCGCCGGGGTGATCCTCTGCATTGCCGGGGGCGCCAACGAGGGGGTGGTCCAGGCGGCCGCCGAAGCCGGGGCCAAGGTGGTCTGGTTCGACACCAATGGCTATGGGGTACGTCCTGGTACGGTGGTGGGCAGCTCCGTGGTATACCAAGACAAGGCCGCTTATGAAAAGACAAAACTTTTTCTGGATGGCCAGCTTCCCTTTGGTCAGGCGGATGTGGCGGGAATCGCCGCGGGCTATGTTGATTTTGTGGAGGACGATCCTGATTACCGTGTTTCCGTAAGCGCTGCGATCCGGGAAAAACAGGGGGCGGTCATTGCCCGTATCCGTTCAGGGTCCCTGAATTTAGGTGAATAACGCCTGATGGTAACCATGCGGGGGATACGGAAATATTTTCCCACGAATGGCGTGTATGCCCTGGACAATACCGATTTTGATCTCGATCCCGGGGAGATACATGCCTTGCTGGGAGAAAACGGGGCGGGCAAATCCACTCTCATGCATATTATGGCAGGCTACCTTGAGCCTACCGCAGGACACGTACTGGTTGACGGGAGGGAACGCCGCTTTGCCACTCCGGCGGCTGCCCTGACCGCAGGTATCGGCATGGTCCGTCAGCATCCCAACCTGACCCCCGGCTTTAAAGTCTGGGAAGACTGCATCCTCGGCGCAGAGCCTGGTTCGGCGTTGCGCCTGAATCCCCGGCTTGCCCGGAACCGGGTTCGTTCCCTTTCGGAACGCTGGGGCTTCAAGCTCCCGGTGGAGGCTGATACCCGGTCCCTCACCGTAAGCCAGCGTCAGAAGGCTGCGGTTCTCGCCCTGCTCTTCAGGAACACGGGGTACCTCATCTTCGATGAACCAACCGCGGTCCTTACCCCCGATGAAACCGAGGGACTCTTTGAACTCTTCAGGATGCTCAAGGCGGAAGGCAAAGGGGTGGTCCTGATTTCCCATAAACTGGAGGAAACCTTGGCCCTCGCCGACCGGGTAACGGTGCTGCGAAAAGGAAAAACCCTGGCCACAAGGTCCACGGCTCTCCTCCATGGCGACGAGTTACGGGATCTCATGTTTGGGATAGAGGAGGGCCTTAAGGGAACCGAGGTATCTGGATTATCCGGGGGTATTGCACAAACAGGGAAACCAAGCGCGGTACAAGAGACCGGGGTACTCTCGATCCGGGACCTCTCGGTGGAACTGCCGGGGCGGCCCTTCATACGCAACCTCAATGTGGAACTCCTCCCCGGCGCCATTATGGGGATCGCCGGGGTCCGGGACAGCGGCCTTGAAACCCTGGAACTGACGATTACGGGATTTCTGCGGCCCTCCGCCGGAAGCATCACCCTCAAGGGCCGGGACTTGACGGGCAAGGGAACCGGCACATTCCGTGAGGCTGGCGGGGCCTACCTCAGCGCAGACAGAACCGGTAATGCCTTGGCCGTTTCCCTGCCCCTCCGGGACAGTATCATCATCCACCTGCATCGGTATTCCCGGAACGGGCTTTTAGGGAAGCTCGGTATCATGGATCGCCGGTTTCTGGGTTCCCGGATCGCCTCCATCATGGACAAGGCCCAGGTTTCCCGTTCCCCCCAGGCCCGGGGGGATTCATTTTCCGGGGGTATGCTGCAGCGGATTATCCTTGCCCGGGAATTTGCGGAAAACGCCTCCCTTCTGGTATTGGCGGAACCAGGCTGGGGCCTGGACCGGGTAGGCCGGGACCGTCTCGCCGGGCAGCTCCGCAATTACGTTACCGCAGGGAGGTCGGTGCTGCTCTTTTCCACTGATGTGGATGAGCTTTTATCGGTTTCCGACGAAATTCTGGTGCTCCGAAACGGGGCCTTTTCCACCCGTATTCCCCTGGACTCCCCGGCATCCCGGAGCGCTGCGGCTATCAAGGACTATAAGGAACGCATCGGGCAGGCAATGGTTGGGGGGAGGAGTGAGGAATGAAGTATAGGGGGAGTACCATTAAAGTGCTGACGATTATTTCGGGGCCTGTTTTTGGGGCAATTATTACGCTGGGGACGGCGATCCTGTTGACTATGATCCTCATCATGGTTAATGCTCCGGTTCCTTTTAAGACGTTGCGGGCGTTTTTCATTGGTCCTTGGGGAAGTCCCTGGTTTTTCGGGAATACCCTGGACAGTATCGGATTGCTCCTTACCGCGTCTTTGGGGGTGGTCATCGCCTTCCGGGGGGGATGTTTCAATCTGGGGGGGGAAGGGCAGATATACCTGGGGGGCTTGGCCGCATCGGTGGTGCTGCTCGGGGGACAGGCCGGAGGAGGGGCTGATCCCTTCGGGATGTGCTGTCTTGCGGGGCTGGCTGCCCTGGTGGCGGGAGGGGCCATGGGCGCCCTTACGGGGATACTCAAGAAGTGGTCCGGGGCGAATGAGATCATCACCTCCTTTCTCCTGTCCGCGGCCCTGTCCCCCATGGCGGACTATCTCATATCAGGACCGCTCCGGGACCATTCGGGAAACCTTTTGGCCATGCCCGGGGTTCCGCAAAACCGGCTCCTCCTCCGTCTCTTGCCTCCGTCGAACCTTTCGGTCTCCTTCATCTTTGCCCTGATCTTAGTTACCGGAGGATACCTCTTCATCAACCGGACCGTATGGGGATACCGGTTCAGAATCGCCGGATCCGCTCCAGCCTTTGCCCGTTATGGGGGCATTGATCCCGCGGGATGCTGGGTTCCGGCCCTTGCTGTTTCGGGGGCCTTGGGGGGCCTGACGGGATTTTTCGCCGTGGCTGGTACCTATGGACGCTGTCACCTTGGCTTTCCCGGGGGACTTGGCTGGAACGCCATTGCCGTGGCCCTCATTGCCCGGAACCGCCCCCTGGCCTTGTTCCCTGCAGCCCTGGTCTACGGTGCGCTCAAGGCCGGTTCCGAGTCAGCCCTCCTTGCCACCGGACTGAGTTTTGAAACCTCCGCGTTTATACAAGCGGCAGTACTTATCCTGGCTACGGTCAATTTCGCAGGGCTCCTCATCTTGAAGCCGCGGATTCCCCACAGCCGGAAAGAACGGGAATCGGCGATAGTACCGGTGAGAACGCTGAGGGATAATCAGCGGAAGGCACTCCTATGATCCAAGACCTATGCGTCACCGCGGTTCCCCTCATGCTCGCTTCTTTGGGGGCGCTTTTTACAGAACTATCCGGGACCCTGGGGGTATTCATCGAAGGCTTCATGACCCTGGGATCCTTCTTTGCCTGGATTATCGCCGGCTGGACCGGCTCGGTTTTCTGGGGCTGTGGTATCACCGCCCTGTGTGCAGCCCTTGCCGGCTGGGCCTTGGCCCGGTTTGTCCGGCGTACCGGAGCCAATCCCTTTATCGTGGGACTTGCCCTTAACCTTGCCGTTGGGGGTATCATTGATTCCCTTTCGATCACCTGGTTCGGGACCAAGGGGGTTTTGCGGAACCCCGGCATTACCCTACCCGGCCCCCTGCACCTGCCTCTGATTTCGGGGATACCCTTCCTGGGAGGCATCCTATCAGGGCGGAGTCCTTTCGTGTATAGTGCTTGGGCAAGTACCTTCCTCGCGGCCTTCATCATCGGAAGAACCCGCCTGGGCCTGCGCTTGCGGGCAACCGGGCTTTCCCCGGAGGCTGCCGCAGAACGGGGTATCCATCCCGAATGGTACCGGGAAGGGGCCTGGGCTGCTGCCGCCTTCCTCGCCAGCCTGGCCGGCGCTGCCCTGACCTTCAGAGTGGGAGCCTATGCCCCTGGCGGGGTGGCAGGCCGGGGCTGGATAGCCCTTGCCGCGGTTTACCTGGGATTCCGCCGGGTCTGGGGAACCGCCGCCGCCAGTCTGGTATTCGCCCTGGCCGAACATATCGGCTTGAGTCTCCAGGGGCTGGGGGCGCTCCCTGCCACGGCGCTTCTGGGCATCCCCTCAGCCTTGGCGCTGGTGCTTTATACCCTGTCCCATAGCATCGAGAAAAAGCGCTCCCGTAAATAGGACGCTCCTCACCCGTGCACCGGCCTAAATTGCTAAGGAATCCTGGTATATTATTGCACCGGTTTCAACCCTGAGTGCTCGTATTCTCAGGCGGCGCAGATTACTTGAACCGGTAATTGCGCAGGTGATAATGGTATTCACCCCAAGCATGTGACCGATTGAAACGGCGGATTCATCACTGACCTCACCGGAGGCCTGAAACTGTTTTTCCGCGGTTACTAACTGAAGATTTTGACGATCAATAATGGTTATCGTTCCCGTATTAACCATGGCGGTGGTCATTTCTCCAATAATATATTCCATAAGCTGGGACTCAACAGCAGAAATGTTCAAAATCGAAACTCGTGATTCCCCAGGAAGTTTGGCGATGATATTCGCCGATGCCTGGTTGATGGCGCTATCAACCAGGGTATCGGAACCAGAATACTGTTCCTCCAGGGTCCTGCTATCGGCGAAGGTCTGCTCCATACGGGCCAATTCGGTTCCCGCCTTTGGGTTTCCTGTTTCATCCTCAAGCTGCCGCATCAGCACTATCGCCTCTGGCAGGTCCCCCAATACTTCGGTCATAATAGCGGCATTGTAGGCAGCGGCAAAACTACCGGTATCTTCATATATTTTGTTGTACGCCTTGAGGGCGACCTTGTAGCTTCTCACCTTTACCTGGGCTTCCGCCTCCTGCATCCGGCGCTTCAGTTCCTTGTCTTTTGTGGTCTCTTTTTCCAGCGTCCTTTTTTCCGTTATCCTCCATGGCGCTACATCGCGGCCCAATAACCTCAATATTCTCTGCACTATTATCTGTGCCAGATCAAAAGGGGTGCTGAGTTCCACCAACTTCTCTTTGTGATCACTTGCCGTTCCTGACTTATTAACCTGACTGATGATACTGCCATCCCGCGCCCGTACCAGTCGATAGGTAAAATCGAGCTTTACCTCCCGATCATATATGGTCCGTGTCCGCTCAACCGGGTTCTTATCCGAATAGTCGGTGTACTTCTCCGTATGGGAACTGTTTCTTACCGAAACCGCGATAATTTCACCGGTAAACAGGGCATCCACCATATTGGCGTAACTTTGCCCTGCCTGCTCCAGCCGTAAAACTTCAGTAGCGGCCACGGGAGTAAAGTGATTGGTACCCACGATAACCTCATTAACCATACTGGTTAACAGGTGAGCAACCTGTTTTTGCAGGCCCGAATTATCGGAAGTCCCAAAGGGCATGACCGCCAGTCGCTTAATACCACCGGTGTCTATGGTCGGCAGCTTGGTAACCTCTATGGGAACCATCGTAGCACATGCAATAAAACTCATTACCCCTAACACCAATAAGGCGCCGTAGAAAAAACCTGCGACATACTTCATAATCCCACCTTCTCATGCTTTAGAAACCGCACATACTCCATCTCCCCATTTTGAACGCAGAGAACGCAAGGATTTTTATCATGCTCTTTTCCTCTGCGTTCTTTGCGTCCTATCTTTTGCCCAAGGAGTATAACAGGAAAAGCCCTACCCTGAAGCGAGGCCCTTTTCATACAGCGCAAGGTATTTCTTTGCCGACTTTTCCCAAGAAAAATCATGTTTCATCCCCGTTAGGCGCATGGCTTCGATCTGGGGACGGCGGTTGTAATAGGCCCATACCGCCCAGCCGACGGTGTTGTATATGGCGGAAGGAGTCAGGTCATCAAACATGAACCCCGTGCCCTCCCCGGTCTCCTGGTTGAAATTAACCACCGTGTCCGCAAGGCCGCCGGTATTCCGCACAATGGGCAGGGTTCCGTAGGCCAGAGAATACATCTGGTTAAGCCCGCAGGGTTCGTAACGGCTGGGCATGAGGAAGAAATCACTTCCCGCCTCAATGAGATGGCTTTCCGTTTCGGAGTATCCGATGTGGGCCTTAAAGTTGGAAAGCCGGTACGCAAGACTTTTTATTTCGTTTTCACACCAGGCCTCACCGGAACCAATGAGCACCATCTGCAGGTTCATATCCCGGCAAATAGACCAGATAGAACCATAGGCCGGGCCGAAGAGTTCTCCCACCCCCTTTTGCTCGGTAAGACGGGTTACCATGCCGATGAGGGGAATGTCCGGCTCCACCGGTAAATTAAAGGCTTTTTGCAGGGCTTCCTTGGCCGCAGCCTTCCCGGTCATATCCGTGCTGCTATAGGGCCGGGGAATATACGAGTCGGTTTTAGGGTTCCAGACCTCAGTATCGATCCCATTGAGAATCCCGGTGTAATCACCGGAACGGTACCGGAGTACCCCGTCTAAACGGAAACCATGGACCTGGGTTTGGGTTTCCGCCGCATAATTGGGGGAAACGGTGTTGAGTTTATCCGCACTGTTGATCCCCGCCTTGAGGAGGTTCATCATGTTCCAGTCATCGAACCCTGCCCAATAAAAGACATCCCACCCCAGATTGGCGTAATAGTAATTATCCCTGTTGTAAATGCCTTGGTATCCCAAATTATGGATCGTCAACACCGAAATGGTCTTGGCAAATTCCCCGGTCCGTTCTCCGTATTTCAGGAAAACCGGCACCAGGGCGGTGGGCCAGTCATGGGCGTGGAGCACATCCGGGTACCAGCCGATTTTACGGCAGAGCTGAAACACCGCCCGGGAAAAGAAGGTGAACCGCCGGGGATTGTCAAGAAAATCCGGTTCCGATGGGACGCCATATATACCGTCCCTGCCGAAAAACTGCTCGTGGTCGATAAAGTAAACCAGGACAGGGTTCTTAGAGGAGCCTGGCAGAGCCGCGGTATAGACGGCGCTCCATTCCTCATATCCCCCGGTGGGAACACCCATGGCGCCGTCAAGAAGTCGCAGCTTACTCCGATCGATGCTGTAATACCGGGGTATAACCATACGGACTTCATGCCCCTGCTTTGCCAATGCCAAGGAGAGCGCGGAAACCGCATCCGCCAAACCGCCGGTTTTGGCAAAAGGAAGGGCTTCACTGGTGGCCATTAAAATTTTCATAATGCCTCATTAATAGGGTTAAAAATAATGTTAAAATATCTCGACGGTGGACAGCCCGTTTTCCTTGACGATGTGCAGTCCCTTTTCATGATCCGCAAGCTTAAAGATGACCACCGCTTTCCCCAGGGTGCCTTCCAAAGAAGCATAGAGGTACTCAATGTTGACCTTGGATCTTTGAAACAGCTCCATTACCTTGGCAAGGCTTCCGGGGGTATCATCAATCTCCACTGCCGCCACATCGGTCTCCCGGGTGGTGAACCCCGCGTCGTTCAAGGCTTTTATGGCCTCGGCGTTCTTGTTCACGATGAGCCGGAGGATACCGAAATCCGCGGTATCGGCGATGCTGATGGCCCGGAGATTGATACCGGCATCGGCGAGGATCCGGGTAACTTCCCCAAGACGGCCCGCGTAATTTTCCAGAAATACGGATATTTGTCTGAGTTGCATAATCGCCTCCTTATAGCGTACGGTTATCAATCACCCGTTTTGACTTGCCCATGGACCGTTCTATGGTTTTCGGTTCCACCAGTTTGACCTTGACCCCGATCATGAGCTTTGATTTCATGACGTTCTCGATCTTGGTCCGTAACCCCTCAAGATTCCGGGTTTCGTCGCTGAAGAATTCCTGCTTCACCTCAACCTGGAGTTCTATCTCGTCCAGGTGGCTCGGCCCCCGGTTCACGATGATGAGATAGTGGGGGTCCGTGCCTTCAATTTCGATGAGGGCTTGCTCTATCTGACTGGGGAACACATTGACCCCCCGGATGATGAGCATGTCGTCGGTACGGCCAAAGAGCCGGTTCATCCTGGTGGTGGTGCGTCCGCAGGTACAGGGTTCCCGGTGGAAGAAGGTAACGTCCCGGGTCCGGTACCGAAGCAAGGGAGTCCCTTCCTTGGTCAGGGTGGTAAAGACCAGTTCCCCCTTTTCACCATCCGGGAGGATCTTACCGGTTTCCGGATCGATGATTTCAGGATAAAAGAGGTCCTCATTAATATGGAGGCCGTCTTTGGCCTCACATTCAAAGGCCACCCCTGGCCCGATGATCTCGGTTAAGCCGTAAATATCGTAGGCATGCATGCCGTAATGTTCCTCAATTTCCCGGCGCATGTTCTCACTCCAGGGTTCGGCGCCAAAACAACCCTTGTTGAGGGGAAGGCTTTTGAGGTCAATCCCGGCCTCTTCCGCTTCTTCCGCGATGTACAGGGCATACGAAGGGGTGCAGGTGAGGATGGTAGACCCGAAGGACTGCATCACCATGAGCTGCCGCTGGGTATTCCCCGAGGACATGGGAATGACATTGGCCCCCAGGGTCTTGGCCCCATAATGAGCGCCCAGCCCCCCGGTAAAGAGGCCGTAACCGTAACAGTTCTGCACCGTATCATCCCGGGTACCCCCGGCTCCCGCGAGGGTCCGGGCCATGGCCTCTCCCCAGATTTCGATGTCCTTTTTAGTGTAGGCATCCACCACCGGAATCCCCGTGGTTCCCGAAGACATGTGGATTTCCTCAATATGCGACAAGGGACAGGCCAAGAGGCCGTAGGGGTAAGTCTCCCGTAAATCATCCTTGGTGGTAAAGGGCAGATGCGTAATATCCGCAAGGGAATGGATATCCCGGGGCTTTACCCCCAAGGCATCCATCCGCTGCCGATAGAAGGGGACATCGGCATAAAGTTTTTCCACCAGATTTTTAAGACGGGCGAATTGCAGTTTTTTCCGTACTTCCCCGTCCATAGCTTCGTATTCAGGGTTAAAAATCACACTATTTCCTCCCTTATTTAAGTTAGATAACTGATTATAGCCTACAATAGATTATAACTATCTTGCTAGAGTATAGCATACCCTTTGGGGAATATCATCCCCAAAACCGGAAAAAGCGCACCCCTTCCGGCAAACCCCTGGAAATGGCTCATTTTATATATTTTTTATAGAAGAATTGCTGATAACCTCTTGACATTTTTCTTCATATTCGGCTACAGTAAGAATATCCGGGCCGCTAGCTCAGTAGGTAGAGCAACGCCCTTTTAAGGCGTGGGTCGAGGGTTCGAATCCCGCGCGGCTCAATTTCAATTTCTTGCTGCATAAGAAATTATGCAGCAAGATTTTGTTCTATATCGGAACTGCGTGGTACCGTGTACACTATTTTTTCTCTTTCGGAGGAATAACATACCTAAATCCATCACTATTGAGCGTAGGTCGGACTATAAAGTCTTCCTGATTATCCTCAATACGGTATCCGGGCTGCCTGAGTTGGGGCATTCCGACCTCAAGACAACCAACCTCCATCCATTCGACCGATCAGACTATCCGGGACATCGGGAAAAAGATAGAGGCCGCGGTTGGTAAGCCGGAGGCGTCACTGGTGAATATCAGTAAAATAGGTGGTGGATAAAAAAAACGACATGAGACGCGCAGGGAGTTGTCACGCGCAAGGGCGGGAAGCAGGAAAGGGACACACCCCGGAGGGAGTATTGGAACTGAAGCGGACCGGATTGAACGTAATGAGCGATGCGGCGTTACCAGGGCCTGATGTGGCAGACCGCGCCGCCTTGTGTGAAGCGCTTACCGAAGGGAGGCGGCATGAAGAAGCGATCCCGATGGATGAGTATCTGAGTATAGATGCGCTGCCGTATAGGATGAGCCGGGCGGATGGTGGAGGAGAGAGCATTTTACTGCATGAGCACGAAATCATTCGAGTTAGCCCAGGAAAGTCTATAAATACATAATTTTGCTGAAAATGATACAAAAATAGTTTTCCGACTGCCTCGTTATGCGAAGCACTCGTACTTATCTTTTAATATTTTTTCCAATTCATCTACCATTATTTTCAAGTCATCTAAGCACTTTATTTTATTGTGATCTACGGTTTTATAAACCAACCAACCATCATTATCACTTACCTCATCTTTAGTAAAGTATTTTTGTAGTTTTATATTTTCCAACAGTTCCTTAAATATTTTTCCATTTGGCTCACTAATTTCAGGTTTAGACGGAGTATGTACAAACCCAAAAGAAAGCCAAGTGCTATGAAACCCAATATTTATGTCTTCTTTGATAGGTTTATATACAACCGTAGTATCATCAGGATGTTCCGAAAATTTTAATTCATCACAGAAATAATTCATGAACACATTCCCAATAATCTCGTGCCTCTTATCCCAAAGACTGCCAAAAACTCTGAAAGAATCCACAGCGTCTTTA
>JAITNP010000238.1 GCA_031290455.1 Treponema sp.
TTATCCATTTCTTATATCATTTATACTATCTTCCAATAAATTGTATAATTTCCTTTTTTCGGTTAATTCTTCATAGGTTTCTATACTCATTACGGCAAGATCCCCCGCCCCATTTTTTGTGATAAATACAGGTTCTCTATATGTGTGGCAAAATTCAGAAATTTCACCCTATGCGTTTCGTAAATCCGCGCTTTTTCTTATAATTGGCATTTAATCCTCCAATAAAGTTCTATGCCTATATATTGTCAACAATTTCAGGAAGTTACCTATCCATTGCCGGTACATAACACGAAAAACTTTATACCACATACCCTCAGATAGTAAACATCCTGGGATTTTACGCTTCATTGCCGGCATTTTGAAAGCGGCGCTTTTTAAGGTTCCATAGTCCTTTTCGTATGGACTCTGCCGCGCTAAAGAGACCCTTGGTAAAGGGCCTATAGGTATAGTCCCAGCTTCCCGGCCGGTGGATGATCCGGCCGCCAAAGCCGGTCTTGAAACGGTAAAGCCCTGCCATGGGGTGCGCAGGATCTTCCCGGGGAGGTATGCCGAAAAGGTCGTATACTGTACAGCCTGCTGCCTTGGCATCCTCCATGGCCTTCCATTGCAGTGCATAGGTAGCCATGAGATTCCGTTTCCGATCCGATGATGCGCCATACAGATAAACCGCGTCGGCGCCTCGAATGATGACGATAATACCCGCGATAGGTTCTCCCTCGTGTTCCGCAAGATAGAGCCGCAGTTCCTGACTGCCCTCAGGATAATCCCGATAATGGGCAAAAAGGGCTGTATAATACTCAATCCCATGAATAACCAGGCCATCCCGTTTGGAAGTCTCCCGGAGGAGGGCATAAAACACCTCCAGCCCCTCCTCATCAAGTCGGCGTATGATGACCTCCTTCTTCTTCGCAAGCCCTATGTTATACCGCCATTTGCTCTTCATCTGCATCAGAATGGCCTCCGCTGAGGCGGAGATATCCACCAGGACCGTGTCCGAAGGCTGTACATTCGCCCCGGCCCGGGTAAAGGGTTTATAGATGGGGGGCGGTTCGGCATCGCCCTCGGTATACCAGGGCGGATCAAAACGGATAAAGGTTGTATCCTCAGGGAGGAGGGGTTGGAGCGCGGCGGCAAGCTCCTCCAGGGCGGTGTTTCTCGCCCCATCGTCGGCAGGAAAATCCCGGGGAAACTCCGGCCCCCAGGGTACATAGGCAAGAGAGATACCCGGCGAGAGACGCCGCCGGATCACCAGGAGGGGCAGCGTACCCCATTCCCCCCAGTCCGCGAGGAATGACCGGGCATTCCAGCCAAACCGGGCCTTGAAACTGCCCCAAAACCCAGACTGCAGGAAGGATGCAGCCCGGTTACATTGGGCCAGATCTGTTGGAACGATACCCTGTAGGTACTGCCCAGGAAGCATCAATGCACCTCGCCGGATAAAATTACCCGTGTCCGTACAGGACAGCCCGCGAGGGTCAGGGCCTTGCCGCCTGATTCGACGGTATGGTTCGTGACGACCAGGGGAATCGAGAAAAAGGTATCCGCCGTGATTTCAGCAGGCGGCGGCGTTTCAGTAGCTATGCCGTCGAGTTTTACCGGCGTTCCTGTCGGGGTATCCCCGGCGTCCAGCACTTCCACCCGCTCATGACCTTCGGCATCCTTATCCGAGGCGGCCAGGAGCATACCTCGGCTTTCCACCCCCCGGAGCTTCGCCGGTTTAAGGTTATAGGCCACGATGATACGCTTTCCCAGGAGTTCCTCCGCTTTATAGAAAGGTACGAGTCCCGAAACAATGACCCGTTCTTCTCCGGCGATCTCCAGGGTCTCGATGTAGAGCTTATCCGCCTTGGGATGCCGTTCAATCTTCACGATTTGGGCGACTCTGAGGTCCAGGGTTTGGCTGAAACGGCAGGCGAGCTGTTCGGGCGTTTCAGCAGCGGCAACCGATTCCTCGGCCTTACGTTCCGCCCGGTCCTTTTGGCTTCCAGAGTAACGCTCCCGCAGTTCCTCGACCCGATCATCCTCCAGTTTGGAGAAGAGCACCTCGCTTTTCACCACCGTGGAAAGGCCCTGGTCCCGGCCTATCACATCCCAGGAAAGGGGCTGTCCGTGGGCTTGCTTCCCCAGGGCACTTTCCTTTTTGAAAGAAAGACCGAAGAACGAAGCGATCCGTTCCGCCGCATCGGGCATATACGGCTCGATCAGCACCGCGATGTCCCGGACTATGGCGCAGAGGTTCCGGATAAGCGCCGCTGCAGCAGGGGGATCCTCCTTCCGTTTCTTCCAGGGTTCGCCATCCTGGAAGGTTTTGTTCGCAAAGGAAGATAACTCAAAGATACCCCGGAACGCGTCCCGCAGTTCCGCCCGTTCGAGCTTACCGGTAATATCCGCTTCAAATCGCCCTACAGTTTCCCAGAAGGCCGAGTGTCCCGCCGCCCCGGAACCGGCATCAGGGGCCGGTATGGTACCGCCATAGTACCGGCTTACAAAGGAGAGGGTCCGGTTCACCAGGTTTCCTAAGTTGCCAATAAGTTCACTGTTCACCTTCTCCTGAAAATCCTTCCAGGTAAAGAGGGCATCCGCTTTTTCGGGCCGGTTATAGAAGATATAGAACCGCCACACATCGGCTCCAATACCGGTTTCCATCACATCAGTACCAAAGACGCCGATCCCCTTGGACTTGGAGAATTTGCCGCTTTCATAGTTGAGGTACTCGCTGCTGGACATGTGATGCAGCATGGTCCACTGGTCCCCGGTTCCCAAGAGGCTTGAGGGAAAAACAACCGTATGAAAGGGGATATTATCCTTACCGATGAACTGAAACAGCGCAACCTCATCGGGATTTTTCCACCAGTCATCGACAAAGGCATGCCAGTCCGGGGTAGTTTCAGCCCCGAGGTTCCCGGTGATGGAAATATAGCCGATAGGCGCGTCGAACCAAACATAAAAGACCTTGTGCTCATACCCCGGTTTGGGCACAGGGATCCCCCATATAAGGTCCCGGGTGATGGCCCGTTCCCGCAGACCGTCCCGGATCCACGCCTGGGTCATCTGGATGGCATTATTCGCCCAGAAGCCCTGGACCGCCGCATCCTTGAGCCACTCCTCAAGCCGGTCCTTGATGCGGGGCAGATCGATGTAGAGGTGTTTCGTTGATTCCAGGGAGGGGGTGGAACCGCACCTGAAACACCGGGGTTCCTTGAGGTCCGTGGGGTCCAGGAGTTTACCGCAGGCTTCGCACTGATCCCCCCGTGCGTCGGTATAGCCGCAATGAGGACAGGTTCCCCGGACATACCGGTCCGCGAGGAAGCGTCCGCAATGGCCGCAATAGAGCTGTTCGATGGTGCGTTCCACAATAAAGCCCTGAGCATCAAGCTTCTTGAAGATATCCTGTACGATTTCAGTCTGGATAGAGGTAGAAGTACGGCCAAATTTATCGAAACTGATATTGAACCAGCGGTAAATATCCGCGTGGATGGTGTGATAACGGTCGCAGAGTTCCTGGGGGCTTATCCCCTCCTCGGCGGCCCGGTTTTCTGTGGCAGTACCATATTCATCAGTACCGCATACATAGAGGGTGTCATACCTCCGGAGTCGACAGAACCGGGCAAAGGCGTCGGCGGACAAGACCTGGATAAGATTACCGAGGTGGGGCACATTATTAACATAGGGGAGCGCGGAGGTAATTAATCTTCGTTTCATGATTCTCCACTATAGTAAAAGAACGGGGTAGAGGCAAGTACACGGTTAAATGGCTTTAATTCTGAATATGGG
>JAITNP010000243.1 GCA_031290455.1 Treponema sp.
TTTATAGGCGCCGGGGCGAGCGGTATCTACTACGCCGCCCAGTTCAGCGAACCCGGGCGCTTTACCAAAGAAGAATGGGAAAAACTTGTCCGCCCGTCGGACATGCGGGTTATGAAAGCTGCGGCGGATAAAGGCGCTGATAATATCCTGCATATTTGTGGCGAGCCGGAATATCACTTCAAGACCAGCCCTGAGTGGTTTACCGATTATCCTTTCAGCATCGTGAACTGGTCGGTAAAGGACAACGGGCTTTCTCTGGAAAAAGGGCGGGAGATTTTTGCAGGCAAGCCTATACTGGGGGGCATGAATAATAAGGGAAATATCCTGAAAGGCCCGGATAGCGCCATTGAGGAAGAGGCGCGGAATATCATACAATCCTTTGGGACTTCGGGTTTGATGCTGGGGGCCGATTGTACCATACAGGGTCAGGGGATAAGCCATGAGCGTATCCGCCGCACGGTGGATACGGCCCATAGCTTTATATAATTTTGGGTATATAATATCCTGTCTGTGCGGGATAATTATATAAATAAATTGCTTTATAAGGAGTTGTTATGAAAAAACAAGTTTCGGTTGGATTGCTTACCGCAGTCCTTTTGGTAAGCGGATCCGTGGGTGTTTTCGCCAGCGGTAACAGGCAAGCTGCATCAAGTGGTGTAATTACCATCGAATTCTTCCAGCAAAAAATGGAAGAAGGTCCTCAACGGGGCTATCAGGCGGTAATCGACCGCTTCCATCAGGAGTATCCTAATTACCGGATTCAGATGAACACGGTTCCCGACGCGGGAACGGTTCTTACCTCCCGGGTGGTCTCCGGGGATATTCCACCGCTGTTCTCCGATTATCCTACTCAGTTGCAATTCAAGGAAAAGGTGAAGAACGGGATACCCCTGGATATTTCAAATGAGCCTTTTATGCAGCGGGTAAATAAACCTGCGGTTGAAATGTCCCGGGCCCAGGACGGCAAGAGCTACGCTATGCCCTTGTCTCATAACTTTATGGCGGTGTACTACAACGTTGACATTTTTAATGCCAATGGTATTTCGGTTCCCACCACCTATACCGAATTTATCGCGGTCTGCCAAAAACTCAAGGCAGCCAACATTTTGCCCCTGGTGGCCTCTTTTATGGACAGAGGGCGGGCGGGGCACATGTATCAGGCCATGAATGCTGCCTGGACGCCCGACGGGGTTCAGCGGATGGTGGCTGTTATGAATGGCACCGGCTCGGTAAAGGGTGACGCGACTATCTTAAAATTAGCCGAGCGGACACTTGAAGTGGTTTCCTACGCCAACACCGACACTTTCGCCATTCCCGACACGGAGATGTGGAATACCTTTGCCAACGGCAAGGCGGCAATGTGCATCACCGGTTCCTATGCACGTGGGACCATCTTTATGGCAAACCCCAATATTAACATGGGCGCTTTCCCCCTTCCCAATGACACGGCAGCCACCACCCCCGTACTCACCGGAATCGACGCGGCGCTCTGCGTTTCCGCTTCGGCGACTCCTGACCAGAAAAAGGTTGCCTTAGCCTTCTTGGAATTTCTTTCCCGACCAGAGAACGCTCAGATTTTCTGTAACACCGATGGAGCGCCCAGCGCAATGGGCGGCGTGGTGTACTCTGACGCGCGCATAGCGCCGGTAACTACCAAAATGCAAACCGGCCCGGTACGCGACTGGTTTGCCACCTTTTTCCCGGGGAACATTCAGAACAGCATTTACGACGAAGTTCAGCAACTGCTGATGGACAAAAATGCCGCCACTTTCCTTGACAGGCTTGATAATACCATCAGGCTGGGAGCGCAATAATTAGATTACAGAAGACGCGGTTCGGCCAAACAAGGCCCTGCACAGGAATACCGCGTCTTCTGGCTTCCCCCATGTTTAAGCTATATTTGCAAGGAGGCGCGGATGAAAAAATTAAGCCTTTCAGACAGGGCGGTTTATTTTAGTTTTACGATTATCCCGGTTGCCCTATACAGTATCTTTTATGTGTTTCAGGTACTGGGCGGTATGTTTTACAGCCTGACCGACTGGAATGGCATGGCAAAAACATATTCCATCATCGGACTTAAAAATTATATTTTGCTGCTACAAAATCCAAATTTCTGGCGCTCCCTGGGAACCACATTCCGCTATTCCGTGCTTCTGGTGATTTTTACCCTTGTGCTGTCCATGATTTTGGCCCTGGCCCTGGATTCGCTTAAAAAACGGGCTCAGACCGTCGCTAAATCCATTTTCTTTATCCCCGCCATGCTTTCGGCGGTAACCGTGGCCCTTATCTGGAGCCAGATTTATTACCGGGCCATTCCTATCATTGGCGAGACGCTCCACATCGGCGTGCTGAAAGCAAGCCCACTTGCAGACCCCAAAACTACCTTATTCGCCACTGTTTTTGTGAACGTGTGGCAGTCCGTAGCCATACCCTCCCTCATCTTTATCGCAGGTCTTCAATCCATATCCCGCGAGCTGTACGAAAGCGCCATGATTGACAGCGCCAGTATCTTGCAGCGATTCCGTTACATAATCCTACCCCATCTTATGCCCACCATGGTGGTCAATCTGGTACTGCTGGTAAAAAATGGCTTTACTACTTTTGATTATCCCTACGCCCTTACCCAGGGCGGCCCTGCCCGCGCCACAGAAGTTATCGCCATCACCATTGTAAACGACGCATTCAGGGATTATCGTTTTTCCATCGCCAATGCAGAGGCTGTTATCCTCTTTATTATAATTGCTTCAATTTCCTTCGTCCAGATTTGGCTTACCAGCAAAGGAGACGCCTACAAATGAAAAACAAACTAATAAAACCTGAAGGATTTCTTTGGTTTGTCGCCCGTAATATAGTGCTGCTGGCAGGACTGGTGTTAATCTGCGGCCCCCTCTATCTGGTACTGGTCAATTCATTCAAGAGTCTTGAGGAATCCGGGCGCAATTTTTTCTCCCTGCCGTCCCGGTTCAATCTTGATAACTTTAAACAACTATTTGCCACGCAAAATTATCTGGGCTATGTGAAGAATTCCACACTCATCACGGTATTATCCATATTAATTGAGATAACTCTGGTTCCCTCGGTTTCCTTTGCCATAGTCCGGAATTTTACCAAGCCCTATTATAAATTCGTGTATTTCTTTCTGCTCATGGGGCTATTCATACCTTCTCAGGTAGTTATTCTGCCGGTAACCAAGTTTATGACCGGTATCAAGCTGTTGAACCAGTTTGGCCTTATCGTCCTCTACGCCACATTCAGCCTGACCCGCGGAGTATTCCTGTTTGTCAATTATATCAGAACCCTGCCCTATGAGCTTGAGGAAGCTGCCCGTGTGGACGGTTGCAATGTCTTTAAGACATATATAAACATTGTGCTACCCATGACCGGCCCTATGCTGGCCACCCTCATTGTCATGGACGCCCTGTGGTATTGGAACGACTTCCTGCTCCCCCTGATGATACTGAACCGCTCACGGGGTTTCTGGACGCTTCCCCTGTTTCAGTACAATTTCAAAACCGAGTATTCTTTTAACTACACTATGTCTTTTACGGCATACCTTATATCCATGCTACCCATACTCGTGGTGTATATTTTCGCCCAGAAAAACATCATTAAGGGCCTGACCGCCGGAGCCTTGAAGGGATAGGGTGTGTTATGTGTTTGGGGGATGTGGGGCGAAGATATGTATGGGGATATGAAAACGGTTGCGGTGCATATTAACCGCTTGCGGGAAAAAATCGAAAATAACAGCGCAAAACCGAAGCATATAATAACAGTCTGGGGAGCGGGGTATAGGTTTATAGCATGAAAAATGGGGCGCTTAATATATGGTTCCGCGCCAACCACTTCGTCCGTGTAACAATTTTCGTAAAAATTTGTAGAAACCGCTCAAGTGGCGGAGTAGGGTTCCGATACTATGTTTGTGGAGGACATATTGAATATACTTGTTATTAATGGCAGTCCAAAAGGTGAAAAGAGTAATACATTAAAAATTACTAATGCTTTTATTGATGGAATAAATAATGTTGGAAACCATCTTATAGAAATAATTATCGTATCTCAAAAAAGTATAGAGCCTTGTCGCGGTTGTTTTTGTTGCTGGGAAAAGACGCCCGGTAGATGCGTTATCGTGGATGATATGAGCGGTATTCTTGAAAAATATATCAAGGTGGATTTAGTTATTTGGAGTTTTCCTCTATATTATTTTGGTATACCATCAAAAACGAAGGCGCTGATGGACCGCTTATTACCCAATAATTTACCGAATATTGTTAGCACTGTCGAGGGTTCAGCGATGCACCCGCAACGGCATAATTTACAAAATCAACGGCATATACTGATGTCAACCTGCGGGTTTTTTACCACTCAAAATAATTATGAGGCTCTTGTTACTCAATTTGAGATTTTGTTTGGCAATCATCTTACAAAAATACTCTGCCCCGAAGGTGAATTATTCCGTATTCCTCAACTGGAAAATCGGACAGGTGAGTATTTATCTTATGTTATACAAGCCGGAAAAGAATATATACAGCAAGGCTTTTTTTCTGATGGCACCCGGGAAAAATTGAATGAGCCTCTTTACCCGCCGGAA
>JAITNP010000012.1 GCA_031290455.1 Treponema sp.
CTCTATGGCTGTACTGAATGTCAGGATGCCTGTGTCCATAACCAGCGTCCTATCCAGGGGGTTCAGAGTGAAGAAGGTCCCCTGCCTGCGTATCTTGACGCGAAAGAACTATGCTCCCTGACAGAAGGAGAACTCAAGGCCCGGTTTAAGGGCACCGCGATGGGGCTTTCCTGGCTTGGCCCGGAAGGGATACGGCGGAATGTCAGGATGGTACTGGAGTAAAGCGCTTGTTTTGAGGGGTTCTTGTGAGGGGTTCTCAAGAATATAAGTAAGAAACCGTAAATAGTAAATAATGGGTAAAATAAAATACCTCATACCTTTTTGGATTGCGGTAGTTGTCTATACCTTGTTCTCAATATTTACGGGCGCCCGGGGGGTATCAGCGTATAACCAGCTAAAAATCGAACGGGATAAGCAAGTGGAAAACATGGAAGCCTTGCAGCTCATTAATAAAGAATTAGAAAATACCAAGAATGCGCTTCTGTATGATGAGGATGCTCTCGCGGTTTACGCTCGAGAACTTGGCTATGGTTCCGCCAATGAACGCTTTATCCGCATTGCGGGCCTTGATGGAACCCGTAAACAGCGAACCGAAGCCGGCCAAATCCTCATCGCTTCCAAGCCGAACTATATTTCCGATGAGTCTATCAAGATATTTTCTTTCTGTCTCGGCTTTGGCTTATTTATATGTATGTTGGTGTTCGATCGCTTACAGCATGGGCGACATAAAGGACCGCGAACACAGAGTACGAAAAAAACGCGCTTCTCATGAAACCCTCATCGCTCACGAAAGCCGTGACGAAATTCCCGTGCGAGATCCCGTTTGACATCCCGTTCCCGGATATCCGCCCGTTTATCATAGGATTTTTTCCCCTTACAGAGTCCTAATTCCACCTTAACCCGGTTTTTTTTGAAATAAAGCGAGAGGGGAATAAGGGTGTATCCCTTCTCCTCCACCTTCCGGCGTATGCGTTTTATTTCGTCCCGGTGGAGGAGGAGCCGCTTTTTCCGGTCAGGGTCATGGTTAAATATTGAAGAGAAGGGGTTTTCCGCAATTTTCAGGGAACGGAGCCATACTTCACTATTGATGACCTCTGCCCAGGCATCGGGGAAGGAGATTTTTCCTTCCCGAAAGGATTTTACCTCGGTACCCAGGAGTTCAATACCACATTCATAGTGGTCATCCACGGCATAATCATGCCGGGCCTTGCGGTTTACCCCAATGATCTTAATGCCTTCACTCATACACTGCTCCTTTGAGGGCTATTACTGGACGGAAGGAAACAAAAGCGGAACAGGTCGCCGGGGGAAGAGACGCCCTGGTTTCGGCATTGACCGACCCCGGAGGATTTACCCAGCAACCGCCCCGCACCACCCTTTCGGGAGAGCCGATCGCCCTGATGGTTTCCGTACCCGTCGGGAGAAAATTGAAGGGCGCGTAGGGATCGTCGCACCATTCCCAGCAACCGCCCAGCATATCCGTGATGGTTGCCCCGGAGTCGCCTGAGCCGCCGGCGGCTTTGGCGGCATATTCCCATTCCGCTTCGGCGGGGAGCCGTACTTCCCAGGAACCCAAGGCTGCAGGAAGAAGGCCGGTGAGCCATTGGCAATAAGCCCTCGCCGCATACCAGGAAATCCCCGAAACCGTGTTACCGTCTGCCAAGGCGCTGTCCGGGGACGCGAGGTACTCCCCATTGACCAGTCCTTGGGCCGTGAGGGTCTCGGTATGTTCTACTCTCCACGCGGGATTGGCCTCAAGAAAGGCTTCCCAGGCAGCATAGGATACCTCAGTCTCGGCCATATAGAAGGCTTCCAGGGTGATGTGGTGGGGAAAACTGTTCCCCTGGACCAGGGTTCCCCCGGAGATTTCCCTGAACATAAGGGACCCAAGGCTGAGGCGTGCCCCCCAGGAAGGGGTGATGGCTGGGGATTTTGCAGCCAGGACCGATGCTACAGTGATTTGTTTCGTGTACCAAGCAGAACCGGTGATGCGGGAAACCACTGCCGGGGGAAGTACTTCGGCAAGCCAGGCAGAGGACCCGGGGGTTGTGGAAAGATAGTCCAGGATATCTTCAGCGGAACGGAGCAGGGTTACTGGCGAGGGGGAAAGTCCCCCATTATCGATGATACCCTTTGCCCTGAGGAGGTCCCGCAGGGCCCCCCGGGTGGAAGCAAACCGGGCGGCCCCTTTGAGCATAGCATCCATGGCCGTATAGGTTTGGGCATCCGCAGCCCCAGGGCCTGAACGGTAGGCCCCCTCGGAAAGACTCAGGGGAATCTGATAGGTCGCGGTAGGCTCCCCGGTAAAGGACCACGCCGCATAGTCCGCAGCTTCCAGAGCAAAGGCAGCCACGGGGTCCGGCGCCTCAAGGGTTCCGGTAATCTGTTGCCGTGCCGGGAAGAAGGCCGATCCAAAAAGGCGGCCCCGGATCCGCAGGTTCGTCTGGTATGGATTGAATCCTGAAAGGATCATGGTAAGCTGATGATCTCCCTGGGGAATAAAGATTTCACCGGGGGTAACCCCCATATAGACATCATCCACCCGCACCGCTGCGCCCGCAGGCTCGGACTGCACCGCCACGACGCTGCCGGGGTTGGCAAGACCAGGATAACAGAGCGCCACAAAAAGCACCCCCACCAGGATAAGGGCATAGAGGATCCCCAGGTAAACGCCAGGCCTGATACCCAAGAGAGGCTTTAACCGTACCTGATCTTCAGGAATCGTTTCCTTAGCATCAAGGATTTCCTTTAATGCCTTTTTTTTTCCGAACATGCGGAATTATAGGATTCCCTTCCGTATCTTGTCAACGAGCGGACTTCATGATAGGTTTTTCTTATGATTGAAAGAACCGCATTTGAAAAAAACGACTTCTTTAGCCGCCTTGAAGGGCTTACCGAAAACGTGCTTACCCGGCGGCGCAGGGTCCGGCGGATTAAAAAGGAAAAACAAAAAGCTAAAAACTTCATTCTGGATTGGCTTGAGGCCTTTATATGGGCCGCCGGGGTGGTACTTCTCATCAATCAGTATCTTTTTCAGGCATACCAGATCCCCTCCGGTTCCATGATTGATACCCTGCTCATTGGAGACCGGATCTTTGTCAATAAGGTTATTTTTGGTCCTGAACTGCTTCCGGGGATGGCAAAACTGCCGAGTCCCGTTAAACCCAAACGGAATGATGTTATTATTTTTGAGAACCCTTCTTATATTTCCCGGGGACCGGCCTTTGATATTGCCCAGCGGATCATCTATATGCTTACCCTGTCCCTGGTGGATATTGACCGGGACGAATCGGGGGAACCCAAGGCCCACTTCCTGATAAAGCGGGCAGTCGGCTGGGAAGGGGACCGGTTTGTGCTGGACCGGGGGGAATTTCGTATTCGTTTTGCCGGAGAAACCCGGTGGGTCAGGGAACGGGAATTCAACGCCCAACGAAAGCTGAACCATCAGTTGAGTCGTCTGATGGATCTGAGCGCATATCCGGCTTTGGAAGCTGCCGGGAAGGCCGCAGCCTATATGGATGTGGGACTCGATCCCCCCCACCGCCTGGTAAGCGCCGCATCGCCGACCACTACCCTGCGGTATCCTGATTATCTGACCCATGAACGGGCACGCCTTGAGACGCTGCGGGGAGCCTATCCCCAGGACCACCGGTACGGGATGCTTCTCGCCCGGCATACCCAGGGGTGGTATGTGCCCGAAGGCCGAATACTTCCCCTGGGGGATAACCGGGATAATTCCCGGGACGGTCGTTACTTTGGCCCGATCAGGGAGACTAAGGTCCTTGGTAAAGGTTCAATCATCTATTGGCCCATTGGACGCTTAGGTCCGATATGGTAGGAACGTACCATGTTTGATAAATGGCGCAAAAAGTATTATTTCTATTCTAACCAAAAAAAGAAGCGGCATCATGTGCGTTGGGTTGTGTTATGTTTCTTGGGATTTTTTCTGGTATATACCTCTTTTACAACCTTCATTGTTTCCATGCGGGTGTTGGAGAGCGATGCCATGCAGCCGGGACTCCGATCCGGGGACCGATTCATGTTTTCTTCATACATGCTCTATGCGCTCCTTCCTGACCTTGCATGGTTGAACTGGTCCCTTCCCCTCCGCCGGGGCAATATTGTGCTGGTGAATATGGCCTTACAGGAGCGGCGAAGTATGCTGACTATCATGCTAGACGAGGGGATTCGGTTTGTTACTGCCCAACGGATCGGGTTACGGGATCATGAGGATCGGTACCATGTTAAACGGGTGATAGGGCTGCCGGGGGATGAGATTTTCATGACCAACTTTGTCATGCGGGTAAAACCCAGGGACGGGTCCTATAGCCTGACGGAGTTCGAACTGTCGGAACAGCTCTATGATGTTACCATCCCCCAGGTTCCCGCCCTCTGGGACGAATCAATTCCCTTTTCCGGCAACATGGATACCATCGTTTTGGGGGAGGACGAATGTTTCCTGCTTTCCGATGACCGGAGCAATACTAATGATTCCCGTACCTGGGGGCCGGTTCCGGTGGACCTCGTTATCGGGAAAGTCCTGTTCCGGTATTGGCCGATTACCCGTTTAGGACGGCCTTGACCGCTGGGGTGTACCTTCATGTTCCCTTTTGTGCCGGCGCATGTGATTACTGTGATTTTTATTCGATCCCCCTTAAGCCCCAGGACAAGCGGATAGCGGCCTATATCGACCGGCTGCTTGCCGAAGGGGAGCAGCGCCTGGGGGAAGGTAAGGTCACCCAGATACCGTCCCTGTATATCGGCGGGGGAACCCCTTCACTGCTGGGGGCTTCCGGGATAGGGCGTTTGCTGCGGGGCCTCACCGCCCTTGGAGGGCAAAGACCAGGAGAAATCACTGTGGAGGCAAACCCTGAATCCATGGACGCGGCTTTTCTTAGGACCTGTCAGGATGCGGGGGTTACCCGTATCAGCCTGGGGGTCCAGAGTTTTCATGAGCCATCCCGCAGGGCGGTGGGCCGGATCGGGGAAGGGGCGCTGCTCCCGGAACGGCTCCGGCTCCTTTCGGATATGTTCCCCCGGGCCTTTTCAGTGGACCTCATCACGGGCCTTCCCTTTCAGGATGCATCTATTGTACAGCAGGATATTGAACACGTCCTTGCCTTTGAGCCGGGCCATGTTTCCCTCTATGCCCTGACCCTGGAACCGGGAACCCCCCTGGCAGAGAAAGCCCGCACCGCAGGGGTGCGACCGGGAGTGCTGCCCGGAAGGGATGAGGCCGATTGCCTCTGGATCGCAGGCCGGGATGCCCTGGAACAGGCAGGGTACGAACAATACGAGGTATCCAATTTTGCCCTTCCGGGGAAACGTTCCCTCCATAATATCCGGTACTGGCGCATGGAAAACTGGCTGGGCCTCGGCCCCTCCGCATCAGGAACCTTTATCAACGATGAGCTGGGCACGGGCCGGCGCATGACCAATACGGCGGATGTGGACAATTATGTGGCGTCAGAAAAAAACCAGGTGCTTGAAGAAGACCTGGATAGGCTTACGCTTATGAAGGAGACCTTCCTTATGGGGTTCCGTTATATTGACGGGCCGGATACCGAGGTGTTCAGAAAACGATTCCGCCTGAGTATTGCGGCATGTATCCCCGAAACCCTCGCCGCCTGGCGAAACAAAGGGCTTATGGAACCGGAAAAAAATGCCCTCACCAGGGAAGGATTGCTGTTCCTCGATCCCTTTTTGCTGGACGCCTTTACAGAAGTGGAAAGGGGGATTAAAATAGAAGACTATTAATTATCTTCTAGGAGACATTATGAACATAAGAAACACACTAAACCGGTGTACACGACGACATCTATTGCTTATCGCGACGGTGTCAATGCTGGGTTTTCCGCTTTTTGCGCGTCCAATGCAGGAAGTGGAACTGAATGATTTGATTGGGACAGGACCAATAGCCCAGTCCCCTGCGGTTGTACAACCCGAGGCGTCTGATCCAATGGCCACGGAAACCCCGGTAGTTATTGAGGTTACAGAAGTTACTGAGGTCATTGAGGAAAGTGAAAGCGGGCTTTCTGCAGAACAAGAGCAAGGGTATCTCACTATCATTATCGAAGAACTCCAGAACATCCGGCAGTTCCTGGGGGACTCCCCTGGTGAAGACGGGCTTACGGTCGATCAAGATCAGGTGGATGTCATTATCGGATTACTGCAGAACATCCGGCAGCTTCTGGGGGAATCGGATGGGGAAACGGTATCCTCCACGGATCAAGATTCCCTGGAATTCATTATCGGATTACTACAGGACATCCAGCAGCTCCAGGGAGGAGGATCGGACCGGGAAGCGGTGCCTTCCACGGATCAAGATCGCGTGGAATTCATTATCGGATTACTGCAGAACATCAGGCAGCTCCTGGGGGAACCGGACCCTGCAGCTGAATCTTCGGGGTCCCGGGATCATGTGGCGCTTATTATCGGAGAACTCCAGGACATCCGGCAGGAGCTTGCGAGAATAATAGTACGTGAAGCCGATGCGTCTGAAGAACCGGCATGGGTGGATCGCATTATTGGAGAACTCAAGAATATCCGGCAGATCCTGGAAGGGTTGAACCCTCAAGGGGGTATCCAAAGCTCGGAGATCATTGTTGAGCAGGGGAACATACGCATCCGCCTGCCCATTGATACCGGGATAGAAGAACTCCAGTACGTCCTGCAGATACTGAATGAACTGGTGCCGGAAATCATTGAGGATGCGGAAGTCACTGAACCATAACTGTTTTTATCGTCTATATCCCGTATTTTTATACGGGATATGCAGTTAAAAAATCATTTTCTATAGTATAAATACATTATATTAACTATAATTATAGTAATTATCTTTAAATTAGGAGAAATTATGAAAACAAGCACAGTACTCAATCCATGTACGCTGCGGTACCTATCGCTTATTGCGGTGTTGTCCCTGTCGTCCGTGCCGCTTTTTGCGCGTCCCATGCAGGAAGTGGAACTGAACGCCTTAATCCAGGAAGGGCAGCTTTCCCGGCAGAGCGCTCCGCCCCCTATGGTGCAGCCCGAAGCGGCTGCCCCTGCGGTCATAGAAGCCCCGGCAGTGATGGAAAAAATTGAGGGACCGGATATCAACCTTGTTATAAAACATGATAAGGATGGATTCATTATCGAAAAAGGGGACCGCCGTATCCGGCTTCCCTTAAGTACCGGGATAACCGTACTCAAGCGCATCCTGGATCGGGTAGGGCAATCAGAAAGTGAAGTGATGCTTTCTGTCGAACAAACGGAAGCAGCGGTTATTATTACCGGGGATATAAATATTCACTTACCACTTGATAGCGGGATCACAGAACTCAATCGTATCCTGCAGCGGCTGGATGCAGTAGAACCGGAAGTATCAGAAAATCCAGAATCCAAAGACGGTGCATAGACGAATTCCACACGACGAGGGTACTTTTTTGCTATTTTCCGAACTTTTTGTACGGGAGTCTCTTGACTTTATTGGTGTTTCCTGTAGTATTGAAGAAGGGATAGTAACATTATCAGTTAAGGTTAGTGTAACTCTCTCAAATAAAATATACTACAGGAGTTGGGTGTATGAAAAAGCAAGCAGTACTGCAGCCAGGAACGGTATTAAAAGAATCTTTCCTCGATGCCTACCAAATCAGCGTTGCTCAATTGGCGGAAGATATCGGGATAAGTTCTTCTGCGGTACGGCAAATTATCAGCAATAAGGCGAAGATAAGCCTTCATATTGCGCTGCGGTTATCAAAATATTTTGGTACCGAAAAATCTTATTGGGTTGATTTACAAAATACC
This sequence comes from Treponema sp., assembly GCA_031290455.1. Lineage (GTDB taxonomy): Bacteria > Spirochaetota > Spirochaetia > Treponematales > Breznakiellaceae > JAITNP01. The sequence continues at coordinate 7,789 of JAITNP010000012.1, forward strand.
TATGATTTATCCGAGCTGAGTAAGGACGTGGAATTAGCGGAAATTGTAAAACAAATCCATAAGGCTAAAAAGCCGGCCCCGTCAAAACAAGTGGATAAACCGGCTCGGGGCAGGAAAGCAGCCGCCGACGCGGTTACACCACCGATCCGGAAGCGGCGGACAAGGAAAACGACGCAAGAGGAAAGCTAAGAGGTTTCACGCAATAACCGACCGATACCTGAGGCTGTGCAATTACATCGCTTCAACGTATATACTATCTCGAAAATCCGCCGCATAGTGGCGGATTTTTTGAATTGCCTTGAGTTCAATCTGGCGGACCGTTTCAGGGGAAATTCCCATTTTGTCCCCGATTTTTTTCAGGGTATGTCCTTCACAGCCATTAATCTGGTACCGGTACATGAGGATCCGTCTTTCCCGGTCTTGCAGGTGATTGAGCAAACGGAGCGTATCATCTTGGGAACATTGCTTCAAAAGCGCCCGCTCAGGACTATAGGTATAATCCTCGTGCATATCTATCACCGCAAGGGAATCTTCGGTGTTGTTTTCCAGTTCAAGGGGCAGCAGATCGCTGGTCATGTTGAGAATTAATTCAATATCTTCTACCGGAAATCCTATTTCCGCGGATATTTCTTCGGTTTTAGGCCGACGCATGAGGGTCTGGCTCAAGGCATGGTAAGCTTTCTGCACTTTTCGCAGTATTTCTTCTTTTCGGTGGGGCAACCGAATCATGCGCCGCTTATTCGACAGGGAGCGGACGATAGCCTGACGGATCCACCAATTGGCATAGGTTGAGAAACGGACATGCTTTTCATGATCGTATTTATCCACCGCATGCATAAGCCCTATGTTTCCTTCCTGAATAATATCCATAAAAGAAACATCCGGCCTCAGATAGGTCCGGGCAATTTTAATCACCAGCCGCAAATTTGCTTCAATAAGCCGTTGGCAGGCCCGTTTATCCCCCTGCTTTCTGCGTTTAGACAATTCGAGTTCCTCTTCAAAACTAAGCAGCGGAATTGCCTTGATCTGATTGAAATATGCCTGTAAAACATCATCTTTTTTGTGGGAAATTTCCCGGGATGTTTCTTTTTTTTGGTTCACCTGATCCTCCATGAAATGGCGATGTTGTTATATAAGCAATTTTCATGCCAACTTGCCCGTTCCATGGTGCCGATCATTATAATTCTTTTTGCCATAATGAAATACCGGTATCTTCAATCCGTGAAAGGGGGTAATCTTTTGGGCAAAATTTTTAAACTTGTATGATATTTCATACATCTTTCTGTATAATAAATATAATTTAACCATGAATACGGGTAAAAACAGTACAATAATGGCTTGACAGCGGATTCAAGGCGGTATAAAATCTATCTTTATACACTAATGGTTGCAACAAAGCCTTCCATAAAATTGAACATATATGGTTGTAACAAAGCCTTCCATAACATAATGCGATTAAAAAAAATGCACTTAAACCGTATCAATAAACGTACTAAAGCTTGCGAGGATTTAGTTGTATTGTTTCGGTTTGTTTATAAAAAAGGAGAAGCTTGGAATGTCTGTAAGTACATTTAAGAGAGGCTTGCGTTTTCCTTCAACCCGAAAGGATGCTACCGAGGGAAAACCGGTAGATTTGACGCCGCCGCCGAAGCAGGTG
>JAITNP010000166.1 GCA_031290455.1 Treponema sp.
AAGACGTGCTGTTTTTCAAAAAACCGACTCATCCATCGAAAAGTATTTGATGCGACATTCTTTTACATCAATGAAGGTCATATATGATGCCTCAGCATACTTTGTGGATCACCACCAAAAATCCTACCCTATTAGGAGATTATAGTGTTAATAACTACAATGGCAATAAGCTTTCTTTACGTCCCGAGTTATACCCCGCCTTCTTGGATGGAACAGTATAGTCCGGGCATTACTAATTATTATCAACAACTCCAGAATAATCTCAATTTTCAAAGGGATATGATGATGCAACGGTTTCAACAGGATTTGAATAACATTGTAAATGGTCAAAAAAATTGATAGCGGCTATACTTACAGTAAATATAGAGGAGGGGCAATATGGCAGAGTAAGAAGGAATCAGCATACTACAGTGATATCAAAGGCGAAAGTATTTATCGCCGGAACGTATCATGAATTAGGCAAAGGGCATTTACCAGTCTATTCGCTGGTACACCCACCGGAACCTGTTGTAACTTAATAGGTGTGTAACTTTCTTCAAAAATTATATTGTTAAGGAGTAGAGTTATGAAAAAGTATTTTTTTGCTGTTTTATTTGTCATTTTTTCCTTGTTAAAGATTGAGGCGCAAATGTTTCACCCTATGTTTTCTATTGGGGCAATCCTGTATGTATATATGTGGGGGAAATACACTACGGTAAACCATGCGGGAAAGGAGGAGGGGTGATATGGGCTGATGGCTCTTTTTACGTGGGAGGATTCAATGAAGGGTTTGCCCATGGTGATGGGATATTGGTGAATTATTCTGGTTACATTGCTGGTAGATGGAATATGGGAAATTTTATTGGAGTAAATAATAACTTTAGTGATAATGATTTCAAAAGAACTTTACAAAAGAACGATTTTGTAGCAGACGGTGAAAGATATAACACCGAAACGATTGATCCAGGTTCGCCTGGGGGCCGGTCTCTGCTGGGAAGATTAAAATGATGATTTGGGGATATCTAAAAAAATCAATTTTTAGATATAAGTTACACACCCTATCGAAGCGCTATATTTCTTAGATATTTGTTGTAGCGCATAATATAATTGGAGTTTTTATGAATAAAAGATTGTATATCGTTTTTTTTGCTTAATCTCCAACCTTCTCTTTGGGCAGCAGGGAGTGCGTTACTATACTGGAGAAGTCGATAGATACGGTAATAAGATATATGCCGTAGGGGTCTTTAAAGATGTTTTTGAATATCACAAAGCTACTCAAGAAGGAGAAAATTGGTGTTGGGCTGCGTGCGTTCAAATGGTATTGCATTATCAAGGTTTACGTATTGAACAAAGAGACCTTGTAAGAAGAGCTTTAGGAAATGTAGTAGATAGACCGGGAGACAGCGAGGATATAGCAACAGCGGCTCATGGATGGCGTGTAAATGGTAAAACAATCGTCGCCAAAATTGGGAGTATATCTGAATCTGACTTAATTGATGACCTTGCATATCGTTATCCGGTTATTGTAGGTCTATCAATACCAGGGCAGAATGTGGGACATGCTTATGTTCTTACTGCAATATTCTTTTATTATGATCGTACTGGGCGCAGGATCCCTTTTGAAGTTGTATTACGGGATCCGTCGCCTGGAAGAGTATCACGTACTGTCTTATCATGGAATAATTTTTATAGTCGGGTACATACTGTCGTGCATGTTTATCCACAATAGTTCGCCAAAATTTATGAAAAAACACATTATGTTTGTTTGACAAAAAATATGTGTGTTGTATAAAGTTTTTCGTGTTATATACCGTTAATGAATATAACAGGATGCCGAAGGATATACGCGGGAAAAGGTGATTGCATTGTCTCCGTTGCGTGTGCGCAGGTGATTTGCCAATCGACGTGTTTCGTTTTAGACTCTCATGGTCTTCTTCAACGCTCCACCGTTTCTTGTAGATTGTTGCAATCTGGTCTCCGGTCATATCCAAATCATTTGTTACCAGAAACCTTTCGCCGGTACTTTCATCTTTCTCACTACTTCATCTTCGTCCATATACGGCTTTTCGATACTCATGCCTCTATCATATTTCTAAATTTTGCGTAAGGTGAGTTAGTAATACCATTTTTTCACCATAATAACATGGGTTACTTGCTATCGGTTTTAAACCGCCCTGAACGGATGGGCCGCAGTGCCGCTTCGCTGACCAGCGCGGGATCGTCGATGCCAATGGGCAGTTCCCGGCCTTCCTCCATTTCCACCTCTTCTTCCGTATAGTCTGTTGTCTCAAGGGGCCGCAGTGCGGCGTGCCGGGCGGAATCCTCGTTTTCCAGTCGTACCGAAATCACCTTAGTCACCCCCGATTCTTCCATGGTAACCCCCATGAGGGTACTCGCGCCGGTTACGGTCTTCTTGTTGTGGGTAATCACGATGAACTGGCTCGCGCCCCCGAATTCCCGGAGGATATGGACGAAGCGGTCCACGTTCGCCTCGTCCAGGGCAGCGTCAATCTCGTCCAGGAGGCAGAAAGGACTCGGCTTGACCATGTAGGTGGCAAAGAGAAGGGCAACTGCGGTCATGGACCGCTCCCCGCCGGAGAGGAGGTTGATGTTTTCCAGCTTCTTTCCCGGGGGCTGGGCATATATTTCGATCCCCGATTCCAGCACATGGTTGGGGTCTGAAAGCCGCAGTTCTGCCCTGCCGCCGCCAAAGAGCCGACGGAACATATTGTGAAAGTTCTTCTTGATCTTGTTGTAGGTTACAAGAAACAGGGCCGACGATTCGGCACGTATTTCCGCGGTGATGCTTTCAAGATCATCCCGGGCCTTGGTAAGGTCCGCAAGCTGGGTTGATAGAAAATCGTAGCGTTCTTTGGTTTCGGCAAATTCCTCCGGGGCCATGAGGTTCACTGAGCCGAGGTCCTTAAAACTTACCCGGGCAGCAGCGAGCTTTTCCCGCAGTTCCCCGGTGGGGGTCGTAATTGTGGAGATCCGCTCCTCAAATTCCAGGAGGTCCCGGGAATGGGTCTCCCGGAAGTTGTTCTGGATGTTTTTAATTTCCGTTTCAGCCTGGACCAGCTCCAGGTGTATCCGTTCCAGACTTTCCTGAACCTTGGCAAGTTCCGCGGTCCGCTTCTTGATGGTTTCCCGTTTCCCCGCCACATCCCCGTTCCGCACCTGTATGTCCTGCTCCAGCTTTTCAAGTTCCGCAGCAATGGCAAAACCCTTCCGTTCTATATCGGCAAGCTCCGATTCGGTATCGCTGATCCGTTCCTGGATTTCCTCAAATCGTTTGCGATCCACGAAGAGTTCATCCTGGACGGTCTTGCGAAGCGCCTCCTGACCGCTCAATTCCCGGCGTATCAGCCTGGCCTGCTCTTCTGCGGATTGAGCCTGAGCGCCCATCCGCGCCTGATTTACCTGCAGTTCCTGCAAGGTCTCCCGGTATTCGTCTATCTTGAGACTGAGGTTTTCATTGTCCCCCCGCAGGGCGGCTATCCGTTCCCGCCGCTCCGTAACCCCCTCCTTGGCAGCCCGAATCTTGGCGTCATACCCCCGCTTCTTGGTGATGATCCCCTCAGGGGCAAGGAAATCGTCCAGAAAAGACGGGGTGCTTTTCCGGTAGGCTTCAAAGAGGGAAAGGGCTTTGTCCGCGCTTCCCGCCGCCGCTGCCAGACTGGTGGCAAGCCCCTCGGCAATACGCTTGAGTTCTGCGGATCCCGGAGGCTGCATCCCGGTCAAAGCCCGCTCCGCCGCCTCGGTCACGTCCCGGATCAGGGTCTCCCGGCCCGCCAGGAAGGTCTTGATGACCCCTAAGGTCTCGTGTAGTTCCGCCTCGGTACGCTTCCGCTCTGTCGCCGAATACCCCGCTTCCTTGAGGCCCGCGTCCAGGGCAGCCACAATATCGTCGGTGATGGCTTCCAGTTCATGTTCATAGCCGGCCCGTTCCTTTTCAAGACCCTGGATTTCCTCCTCGGCCCTGCGAGCGCTTGCCTCATTTTCCCCAATCCGGGAAGCGGTAAGCCGGATGTTTTCCTCAAAGGAGGCGATGTTTTTTGCTATATCCTGAACCTTCTTACGGAGATCCCGGACCACCCCCTCCTGTTCCTCCGCGTCTTCGGCGAGTTCCTCGATCTTGATACCAACGGCCCGCTCCCGTCCTTCGTTTTGGGCTATCTTGGTCTTGCTTTCGTTTCGCTGTTCCGCAAGTAAGCGGGCCTCCTTCTCCTTGGCGATCTTTTCTACCATAAGGCCGTAGGTGGTCTTTTGGTACTCGACAATTTTTTCTTCCATGGAGTTCACCACATCCATGTTTTCTTCCAGGGACTTACTCGCCGCGTCCATCTCGGCCCGGATAGCGTCCCGTTCGGCAGTCCGCTTTTTCAGCCCTTCCTCTCGCCCATCCCGCTCAAACCTGAACTGTTTCAGCTTGAGGAGCTGAATATCCAACTCAAACTGAAAGATTTCCTCCCGCAGGGTCCGGTATTTCAGGGTTTTATCGGATTGCACCTTGAGGGTATCATAGGAACGCTTCACCTCCCCTAAAATCCCCTCAACCTGGCGCATATTTTCCTCGGTTTTGGTGAGTTTCCGTTCCGCCTCGGCGCTTTTTACCTTAAACTTGGTAATCCCCGCAGCTTCTTCAAACAGATACCGCCGCTCATCGGGCTTGGAAGACAGGATCTGGTCGATTTTGCCCTGTTCCATCACCGAATAGGCGGTCTTTCCCACCCCGGTATCCCAGAAAAGTTCCCGCACCTCCTTGAGCCGGACCTGGGTGGAATTGATATGGTATTCACTCTCCCCGGACCGGTAGAGCCGCCGTTTGATCTGGACTTCCGGCATGTCAATGGGGAGCAGCCCCGCCTCATTGGCCAGGGTCAGGGTTACTTCCGCCACATTCAGGGGCTTCCGGTTCTCGGTGCCGTTGAAGATGACATCCTCCATCTTCTCGGCCCGCATGGCCTTGGATGCCTGCTCTCCCAGCACCCACTTTATCGCGTCCACCACATTGGACTTGCCGCAACCGTTTGGCCCCAAAAGAGCGGTTATCCCGTCGGCAAATACCACCTGGGTACGGTCGGCAAAGGACTTGAAGCCAAAGATATCAAGACTTTTCAGGAACAAAGAAAAACTCCATCTATTAAATAGAAAAACTGCATGCTACCGTATCATACGGTATGGTCTTGTCATGTATCTTGCATATCCCTTGAGCATAAAATAGCGCGTCTTTTGTGTCAATCTTCCCGGGTCGATTTTTTCTTGACAAATAAAATAAAGGATTCTACACTACATCTATAAACTAACCCACTATAGGGAGGCCGTCATGGCAAAAGTAGAATTAAAGGGTATCTGTAAGGTATATGAAGGCAATGTCCGTGCCGTGGATAATGCCAACATCGTGGTTGAGGACAAGGAATTCGTCGTTTTTGTTGGACCCTCGGGGTGTGGTAAATCCACCACCCTCCGCATGGTAGCTGGTTTGGAAGATATTTCCGAGGGAGAACTCTACATTGATGGGGAACGCATGAACGATGTTCCCCCCAAGGACCGGAATATCGCCATGGTGTTCCAGAATTATGCGCTCTATCCCCACATGAGCGTGTATGAAAACATGGCCTTTGGCCTGCGGATCAAAAAAGTGCCTAAGGATGAAATTGACCGCCGGGTTCATGATGCGGCGAAGATCCTGGACATTGAGAAATTCCTGGATCGCAAGCCCAAAGCCCTTTCAGGAGGCCAGCGCCAGCGAGTTGCCGTGGGACGGGCCATTGTCCGTAATCCTAAGGTCTTCCTCTTTGATGAACCCCTGTCCAACCTGGATGCAAAACTCCGGGTACAGATGCGCGCCGAGATTTCGGGCCTTCACCACCGGCTCAATGCCACCATGATCTACGTTACCCATGACCAGGTCGAAGCCATGACCATGGCAAACAAGATTGTGGTGATGAAGGATGGCAAGGTTCAGCAGATCGGTTCCCCCCTCTATCTGTACAACCATCCAATCAACAAATTCGTGGCCGGCTTCATCGGTTCCCCGCCCATGAACTTCCTGACCGTTAAGGTTAATGAGAAGGATGGCGCAGTTGTTCTTGATGAAGGTACCTTTGCGGTAAAACCCATCCCGGAACATGCGGGATATCTACAGCAATACGTGGGCAAGGAAATCTATTTTGGCATCCGGCCCGAGGACCTGCTCTTTACGGAGAATCCCCCGGTGGAAAACAACATCCCCGTTAAGATCACCGTGGTTGAACCCCTGGGCGCGGATATTCACCTCTGGCTGTCCACCGCGACCCAGCCCCTGGTTGCCCGTACTGAACCAGTCCATAGATTCACTGTGGGTGACACCGTGAACTTCATTCCCCGTATGGATAAGGCCCGGTATTTTGACAAGGAACGGGAACTTTCCATCCTTGCCGAACTTGACACCGCCGCCAACCCCAACAAAGGCTAAAAAATAACAGCGCCGCGAAAACACCCGGGGGGAGGCGAAAAATCCCAGGACAGCCACGCTTGCCGCTCCGTGGTTTCGGTCAAGTGGTCATCCTGGGAGATTTCGCCTCCCCCGGGGCGCAAAAATCAAAGTAATTCAGGATATCATGGGAAGGGATAGGCATAGAACCATTAAAGGCATTTATGAATGGGGAGTAATAGCCAATTTTGCACGGCCAAAGGAAAGCTGGTTACGAAACAAGACCGATAGGGAGCTATGTTTATCAGAAAGGGGGACTATGGAGCCGCCTTAAAAGGCAATCAGCAGCGAGGTATCGAGTCTACAGGCTTGATAGCACGGGGCACATTCGGTTACGGCAATGCGCTACATTGTAGACAGCGCTTCAAGCACCGTGTCAATATCTTCTTCTGTTGTTCTGCTCCCGAAACTGAAACGGACAGTCCCGTCCGGATATGTCCCGGCAGTCTTATGTGCCAGCGGAGAGCAGTGCAGCCCGCTGCGGGTAATTATGCCGTGGTTCTCAAACAGATATCTTGAGACTTCTCCAGCGTCGCATCCCTGGACAGCGATTGAAACGACCGATACACTGCGATCCGGATCGAGGGTTCCGTGTATTTTAATCTTTTTTATTTCCCGCAGTCCCGCGATAAAGCGCGCGGTGAGAGCACATTCGTGTTCCCTTATTCTTTCGACGCCTGTGCGTAAAATCTCCTCTACGCTTATGGCAAGGCTTAGTATGCCAATCGTGTTTTGTGTACCCGGCTCGAACTTATCCGGCATAAACTCCGGCATATCAAGAGAGTGCGACACACTGCCAGTGCCTCCCAGTATCCATGAACGCATTTCACCGGAAGCCTCCGCCCCAATCACAAAGCCGCCTGAACCCGCAAGCCCGCCAAGCCCCTTATGGCCTGCAAACGCAATGACATCACAACAATCCCCCATCGTAAATGGCAGCACACCCCCGGTCTGCGCCGTGTCTAAAATAGTAAGAATACCACATTCGCGGGCAATCCTGAAACATGCTGTTATGGGCAATATCGTGCCCAGAACGTTTGACGCGTGGGACATAACGAGTAAGCGCGTGTTTTTTCTTATTGCCCTGCGGAGTGTTTGCACATCCAGCGAACCGTCCGGATCACAACGAAGCCAATCAATCTCTATCACACCGCTTTTTCGGAGAGCCTCAAGGGGACGGGCTGTTGCGTTATGCTCCACACCCGTAGAGAGCACATGATCTCCCTGTCTGACCATGCCGTTTATCGCCATATTGAGCGACGCTGTAGCGCCGCTTGTGAATAATACTTTTAGGGGATCTGCTACACCAAAGAGCTTTGCGATAGCCCTACGAGCTCGCAGCGCTATCGCTCCGGCCTCCAGACCCTCAAAATTCCGCCCGGCGTTCAGGTGTGTCCCACCCAAATATTCGCAAAGTTCTTTAACCACCACCGGAGACAAGGCTGGCGTTGTGGCGGCATAATTTGCGTATATTGTCATATCGTTATAACGCTGGATGCCTCTGATAGCCGCTTTACTATGTTCATCATGTCAACAATGCTTCCCACAGCAAGGGACTCTGTTAATTTATAGTAATTGGCGCAGGTCCCACAGGTATATATTCCGGTGCCTTTCTCTGCCAGCGTCTTCAGGTCTGGTACGGTATTCGCGCCTTCCGTCGTAAGACGCGCTCCTCCATTCAAAAAGATAACAGCCTCGGGCAGCGGGTTTAATTGAGCGAGCGAAAAGATAAACCCTTTGATAAGTAACTTTCCAAGATCCTCCGCCCCTCTGCCCATGCTGTCCGAAGTTATGAGAACTACCGGTCCCTTCTTTCCGCCTTCTGTGGCTAAAGGAGCCTCCGGCAGCTTATCCTGCGGCTCGTTAAAAACCTGATTGGAACCGGCACCTTTGACGATGGTAACCTTATAGCGTGACGCCCCGTCCTCAACATAAGAAAAACCGCAGCCTGTTCCCTTAGCCATCTTTTCGAGGTTCTGCACCGCGACAATATTGTCCACCAAAACCACAACACCTGATGTCTCCTGTTCGGCCAGGACTTCTTTTGCTTTTACCACCGGAATCGGACAGGGCTGACCCTGCATATCCAAAGTTTTCATATAAACCTCCTCAGGTTAATGTACTTTAACGACTTATCTGAATAGTATCAATCCATCTGATTTTGGTGTAATTTCCCCTATGATTACGGCACATTCGTCTCCGGCCTTTCTTATACGAAGGACAAGTTCCTCCGCTTCATGGGGAGGCGCGGCTATCAAAAGCCCTCCGGATGTCTGAGGATCGAACATGATCTCCTGGGTGGCAAAGGGGAGCGAGCTAACATCAACGACCCTCTCCACACGGTTACGGTTGCGCTGTCCGGCGGCGGTCAGCAGATACTCGTTTGCATAGTCCACGGCCTCTGGGATAACCGGCAAAGCATCGGGATAGAGCATAATTGTCGCTGAGTCACCCGCCATTTCTAAAGCATGGACAAGCAACCCGAAACCAGTAACATCGGTACAGGCGCTTACGCTGAAAGCTGCCATACATTCGCAGGCATAGCGGTTCAGCCTCTCCATAGAAGCAATTCCCTTCCGAATCGCATTATCGGAAGCCATCCCCACCCGAACTGCGGCGTTGACAATCCCTACGCCCAAAGGCTTCGTAAGTATTAACTTATGCCCGATCTTCGGAGTGTTGTTGCGGAGCATTTTCGATGTTTCGACGATACCGGTAACGGCCAGGCCGTACTTTGGCTCCCTGTCATATATTGAGTGTCCCCCACCCAATACGGCTCCGGCCTCCGCGATTTTCTCTGCGCCTCCGGCCAGTATATCCGCCAGGATTTTCTTATCCATCGACTCGGGAAAACACACAAGGTTCAGTGCCAGCATCGGACGGCCGCCCATGGCCCATACATCGCTCAGGGCGTTCGCCGCCGCGATCCGCCCAAAAGTCTTTGCGTCATTGATCATCGGGGGGAAAAAATCAACCGTGAATATAAGCGAGCGTTCCTCATCAAGCTTGTAAACCGCGGCGTCATCGGATGTATCGTATCCGACGAGCAGCCTTTTGTCGCTACTGACCGGGATCCCCGCCAACAAGTGGGCAAGCCCTTCGCTTTCGATTTTAGCTCCGCACCCGCCGCTCACGCAGTTTGACAGCAACGATTCATTACCTTGTCCCATCTGTCCCTCCATTCTCAGATTAGCACGCTCCTGTATGTACCAGTATCGCCCGAATCCTCCCGCTGGTATGCTTCTTTGACGTTAAGGCCGCACTTCAACAAAAACTGATGAGCTTTTTCAAAGTCTTCCGGCAAAAATCTGAGACAAAAACCGCATCCCGCCTTTATGCCGGCGGGCATGGGCATAACTCGCACATAAAACCCCTGCTCCAGAAGCGCCTGCTCTGCCATAATGGCCCCAGACGCGCTCTCGAAACAGACGATAACATCTTCAAATTTCAAATCCGCTATAAACTTTTAGGCGACGATGAAGTTTTACGCCTGTAAGTTCTTTCCGCCTCTATATGACTATATTATACTATGTTTGGTCTGTCAACGTATATCGTTCCGGCTGTATGCCGTTTTGGCCCGCCCATAAAGCAGCATTGCGGCGGGCCAAAGGTGGAGTGAGGTGTGGGAATGGTGTATCCATGACTAGTATCCAGTCAGTGATGAAAATGGGAATGATGGGACGAGTAACAGAAAAAAAAATGTAACCGCAGAGGACACGGAGGAACGCAGAGAAAACCAAAGATTTGAAACAAAAACTCCGCGCTCTCTGCGGTTAAAAATTCGCTCCATGCAATGGTCCACAGTTTAGTG
>JAITNP010000194.1 GCA_031290455.1 Treponema sp.
TGTTCTTTCGCCAGCGCCTCAAAATCTGGTACCGCGTAATATTGCTCTGGTTTTACTTCAGGGGTAACGTCTGTATTAATAATACCAACAATAGTTTTGTCATCGGTGATTTGTTTTGAATCTTTGCTGGTGAAAAAACTTTTTATTTCTTCCTGCGCGTTTTCAAAATCAGTGGGTGTTTTGACCGCTAAAATATTGGTATCCATAAAATCGCGCACATAATGTATATAAATAGGCGGTTTCTGCTTTGCCAATAGCCAGGGACACGCGATATCATAGATGCCGTCGGTCATCATTAAAAGCGCACAGGCCGACTCGCGTGCGGTTCCGAATACCCAGTTGTCCGGGCCCATGCGTAAAGGAACAACCACGTTAAATTCTTCGCCTTTCTGCGCTGTGGTCAGCATGCTGAAATCACCATAGGGAGATAACGCAATTATCCCGCCGTCCCCGACATGACCGTAGACCACGTTTGTCCCATTATAAATGAGCGTTGTCAGCGTTGTGTCATATTCTTTTATGTTATGTTCACGCTGCGCGGCGATTTTTTTTATTGACTTGAATGCTGCGTGATACGCGGTTTGGAGTAGCGATTTGAGACTTTCATCATGCCACTTATCGGGCAGGTGTTCTTCAACGAAACGCGCTACTACTTCGACAGCGGTACGGGAACCCACATCAGAATACTTCGCGCTTCCCAGCCCGTCGGCGATAACCGCGATAACCCAGCCATTTGCCAGCGATTTTACCGCGTTAGCGTCCTGGCATACCGGATTCTTGTCAGCAAGATGAGCGTCACCGACAAGCGACATTTTATAAAAACCTATCATCCCTAAACTCCAGGCCTAGAACGCCATTTTTAATGTGGATGGCGCTTCCTGAGCAACCGCTCCTCCGCTTGTTTCCCCGCTATTTCGCGCGGCCGCCAGGCTGCTGGATACAAACTTGAACAGGGATGGATAGTCAAGATTTTTCAGCTCGAAAATACGCTCCTTATTAAAAATCGTTGCCATGACAGCGCGGTTAAAATTCTCGACCCCGACGCAATATCCCAGAATCCTGTTCTCGTCTTCCATTTTGCGAAGGCGCTGAACAGCGCCCTGATAGGAGTCATTAGGTTCTCCATCGGTGATACAAAATATCCAGGGGCGGTAATAGGGCGTGGATGAATCATTATAGCGTTTCTTTTGTTCCGCTATAATATCCATAGCCATGTTAAGGGCTTCCCCCATAGGGGTCTGCCCGTCAGCCGAAAGTACCGGCGGTTCCATCTCGCTTACCGGAACAAAATCCTGTCGCAAGACAACGTTGGGGCCAAAAGAAATAAGCGCTACATCAATGCAGGCTTTGGTATGCTCATCAAACTGTGAATCATTCATTGTCTGTGTTTTGAATGTCCTTAGTCCCTCGTTCAGCTTGCCAATGGCGTCGTTTGTTCCCATCGAACCTGATGTATCCAGCAAAAAAGCACATGCCACATGACGCTCGCTAATCCATCGAATGTTGGTTCCTACATCTTTGGTTTTCTGTTGCTCCCCAAAGGGCTTTTGAAAAAGAGCCATAATTTCCTCCATTAGATAGCCTATTGAACTTTAAATATGATTATTTGTCAAGCCCTCGCTCAAAGCCTGATTGCCTTGTTCGGTGTTGCGGTTTTAATTTAACAACGCCACGGCGTCATTCCGTTTCCACCGCTGGGCTATATCCGCAGGACTTTCGGCGGCGATATTTTTAATGTTTTTATCAGCCCCCAGTTGTATGAGAAGGGAAATCGTCTGAGGGTTTCCAGTTTGGGCCGCATAGTGGAGAACGGTATTACCGGATCTATCTTGGGCCTTGATGGTTTCCCCATCGAAAACCGACCGGATTGCTTCCTCCCCTTTGGACAGGGCAATCTCCGCAGGACTTTTCTCATCCCCTGCGATGGAAAATATATCCGATCCCGCGGTGATGAGCAGTTTGGCCAGGTCCCAAGCATCTTTATCCATCGCAAGCCGCAGGGGGGTACGACCGGCAGCATCAATGGCTGCAACCGAAGCCCCTCCCCCTTGATTAATGATAACTTTAACCATGGCTGTAGAGGCCCTATCCTGGATGGCAATATGCAGGGGCGAAGAGCCATCATCATCGGCGGTTACTATCCGGTCCTTGGTGAGGAGGGTTGCAACCATCTGGGGTGAGGTTCCCAGGGCGATTCGAAAGGGGGTCATGCCCAAGGCATTCCGTGCGTGAATCGAGACGCCCCGGTTTAAAAGAACAAGCACGAATTCCCGCTGCTCAAGTGCAACGGCTATATGGAGAGGGGTATCTCCCCGGGCATTCCGGGTGGTAGGATTCGCCCCGACGACCACCAGCCATTCTGCGGTGGCGGGAAATCCCCCGGCAATCGCTTCCATGAGAGGGGTATTGCCATTTGCGTCCCGAACCTCAAGGGCCGCGCCGTGTTGGATGAGGAGGGTCGCAAGATCGGGGACCCCAAGCCGGATTGCATCATGCAAGGGGGTCTTACCATTTAATGCATGGGCATTGATATCCAGTCCCGAGCTTATCAGGGTTTCGGCGGATCGGAAGGCATTCCAGCGTACCGCCGCATGGAGGCAGGTATTCCCCAGAATATCCCGTGCGGAGATGATAGCCCCCGTGGATAGCAAGGTCCCGATGGTGGAAGGGGAATCATACTTAACCGCCATGAAGAGGGGAGTCTCCCCGGTGTTGTTTGCCGCTTCTTTATTTCCCCCCATCTCGATAATAAGCGGTATGAACACGTTCAGCTTCCATTGGGCGGCGTAGTGGAGTACCGTATTTCCCAGTCCATCCCGGGCTTGCAGGGTAGTAGCATTCAGCATCCACCTCCGTAATCCACCGGGAGCAGAAAAGGCCAAATACAGGGGACTCTCCTTTTTCGCATTGGGGGCAAAAATATCGGCACCCCGGGCAAGCAATAACTCGCCGGTGTCCCGTTTATTCTGCCGAACCGTCAGGTGCAGCCCCGTATCCCCCTCCTGGTTGCGGGCATTTATCAAGGCGCGGTTATCCAGAATCCGCTCAATGATGCTGATATTTCCCCGGTTCTTAATCGTGATGTGCAGCATGGTATTCCCATTGCTGTCGTTCTGGAGCACGGTGTCCGGCGTAATGAGGGCGGGTAACAGGGGGCTTTGCTCCCTAAGGGCACGCTCAAAGGGGGTAATCCCGGCGTTATCCGCTGCAAAAACATCAGATTTATACTCCAAGAGCAGTGGGATATAATTGTCCCGGTTTTCCTGAATGGCGAGATAGAGGGGGGTCTTTCCATCAATATTACGGATGGATACATCTGCCCGTCCGCCAGAAGCCCTACTGTTGAGCAGGGTCTTTACAATAGAGACATCCCGGTTCAGGATGATCATGATATGCAGCGGCGAATCCCCATGTTCATCCTTGAGATTGGGATTGGCCCCCCGGGATAGAAACAGGGACAGGGCCTGCTGATGGACAGTTGGCGGCATGGCGATGTGCAGGACCGAATTACCCTTGGCATCCTGGGCGTTGATCGCCGCACCCTTGTCCAGGAGCAATTGTATGGCTTCAATATTCCCCGATCGGGCAGCTTCATGCAAGGGAGTGGTCCCCGAAGAATTTTTTACATTAACATCCGCATTTTTTTCTATTAAAAAGGCAATAAACCCCGTATACCCTTCACTGGCGGCAAAGTGCAGGGGGGTGATACCGTCGGTAATACGGATATTGTAATTCGAACTGCGGACCCCCGGAGCAAAATAGGAAAACAGGGGGCTTTTTGAAGTGGCGCCCATCAGAATAAGCTGTTCCGCCGCTTCCGCATGGGCTTTAGAATCCGGGAGACCCAGGGCAAGGTCAAGGATCGTCTGTCCATTGGCATCGGTCCCCCGTATCGAATCGGCGGTCATGAGCGCGGATAAAAAATCTCCGTTTATGGTGATAGCGATCAACGCAGGACTGGTCGCCCCGGGCATGGCGTGATGGATATCGGCCCCTGCCGCCACGAGAACCTTGGCGGTGGCGGCATCGTGCTTTTCCGCGCTGATTCCCAAGGGGGTCCTTCCCTGCTTATCTACCGCGTCTATTTCCGCTCCCATAGCAATAAAAAAAGTGGCCAGCTTGGAATCCCGTATTTCGGCGGCCCAATGCAGGGGCGTCATTCCCCTGGAGTCCACTGCATGAACATCTACCTTACCCAGAAAGAAGCCCCGGGCTTTGTCGCTTTCCCCCCGTTCAAGGAGGGTCCAAACATCTTCATCACGCTGAATATCCGGCTGAACAGCCGGTTTTTCCTGAACAACCGGCGCTGCCGGCGCCGGTGGAGGAGGAGAGGCAGCAACAACCGGAGCAACCGGCGGAGGATCACTAGGAGGGGGGGCGGAGGTATTACAGGCTGATAAAATCAAAAAAAATATACCGATTCCCCTCAAAAGGGGTATTATTGCATAAAAATTTCTATGCCGCATGTTTTTAATATCGGTATAAAGCCCAGAATCTATACAGCTAAAGATCTATAAAATATATATCGACAAAACAAAGAGCTTTATAAACAAATAACTATTGACATGTGGAGATAAAATCAGTATTATAATTTTAACAGTTTAATAATGCGGCGATGGTGGAATTTGGTAGACACGCCAGCTTGAGGTGCTGGTGCCGAGAGGCATGGAAGTTCAAGTCTTCTTCGCCGCAACCATGTAAGGGGACCGCTAACCCCC
>JAITNP010000038.1 GCA_031290455.1 Treponema sp.
GAGCATATTTTTGTCATGATTCTCAGAATTCTGGGATCGAAGTTTTCCTTTACCGATAAGGCCGAGGCCCGGACCTGGTTTAACCGGCTCAGGCAGCGCTTCCTGGATTACAATGGTACGGAATGGCAGAGTGAACCCTTCAGCTCCCTTGAAAAGGAGATCGAATCCGCGGTGGCCGAACGAGCAGAAGGTCTGGATAAGACGGTAGAAAAAATCCTGGGGTAGGACGGAAAGATGAAAAAGGTATATAGTAAGATTGAATCCATCACGGGCAGCGTTATTACAGTTCGGGCTGAAGATATCCGTTATGGCGACCTGGCGGAGGTTGATACCGTGTTCGGTACCTCCTTGGCGGAGGTAAATCGTCTGGAGAGAGACATGGTTTCTCTCCAGGTATTTGCTGGAGGCCGGGGTATTTCTACCGGGGATACGGTGCGCTTCCTGGGGCATCCCATGCAGGTCTCCTTTTCGGAAAATCTCATGGGGCGGGTCTTCTCTGGTTCCGGTAATCCCCGTGATAAAGGGCCTGGACTCTACGAGAACCTCATCCCTATTGGGGGGCCTTCGGTAAACCCTGCCCAGCGTATTATTCCCCGGCGGATGATCCGGACCGGTATCCCCATGATCGACCTCTTCAATACCCTGGTGGTTTCCCAGAAGCTCCCTATTTTCTCGGTTTCCGGGGAACCCTATAACGACCTTCTGGCCCGAATCGCCATGCAGGCCGAGGTTGATGTCATTGTTCTGGGGGGCATGGGCCTTAAATACGACGATTACCTGTTCTTCAAGGATACCCTGGAAGAAGGGGGCGCCCTTTCCCGAACGGTGATGTTCGTGCATACCGCCTCGGACCCCACGGTAGAATGTCTCATGATCCCTGATATGTCCCTGGCGGTAGCGGAGCAATTCGCCCTTGGGGGCAAGGACGTATTGGTTCTGCTCACGGATATGACTAACTTCGCCGATGCCATGAAGGAAATTTCGATTATCCAGGAACAGGTTCCTTCTAACCGCGGGTATCCCGGAGACCTCTACAGCCAGCTTGCGAGCCGGTACGAAAAGGCGGTTGACTTTGAAACCGCCGGTTCCATTACCATCCTGGGGGTTACTACCATGCCAGGGGACGATGTAACCCACCCGGTGCCGGACAATACGGGGTACATCACCGAAGGGCAATACTATCTTAAAAACGGTCGTATCGAACCCTTTGGTTCCCTTTCCCGGCTGAAACAGCAGGTGAACGGCAAAACCAGGGCTGACCATCGGGGACTCATGGACGGTATGATCAAGCTCTATTCCGCGTATAAGGATACCTTGGAAAAGAAGGCCATGGGTTTCATCATGACCGAATGGGACGATAAGCTCCTCAAATACGGCGAGAAATTCGAGCGGCAAATGATGGATCTTTCCGTCAATATTCCGCTGGAACGGGCGCTGGATCTGGGATGGGAAATCCTGGCGGATTGTTTTTCCCCCGAGGAAACCGGGCTTCCTTCGAAACTTATTGAAAAGTTTTGGCCTAAAAAGGGTTAATCAAGACAATGGCAATGGCAAAGGTTAAGCTGACCAAGAATGAGCTAAAAAAACAGAAAGACGCGCTCAAGATGTTTCGGCGGTATCTTCCTACGTTGATGCTCAAAAAACAACAGCTTCAGGCGGAAATCAGAACCACCGAGTTACGGATCAAGGGATTACGGGAAGAAAAGGAGCGGATTGACGAATCCTTTAAGACCTGGATAGGGGTTTTCGGCGAAAAGGGGATTTTTATCCCTGAGGTGATGCGGATAAGCAGGATTAAAACCGCCCAGGGCAACATTGCGGGGGTTTCTATACCCTTGTTTCAAGGGGCGGAATTTGAGACTGCGCCCTATGATCTGGCCCGTACTCCCCTCTGGCTAGACCGGGCGGTAGAAAAGATGCAGCAGGTATTCCTGTTGGACCTTGAAGCGCAAATCCTGGAAGAACAGCGCCGGAGGCTTGACAAGGAGTTACGGATTACGACCCAGCGGGTAAATCTTTTTGAGAAGATCAAGATCCCCGAAACCAAGGGTAATATCAAGAAAATCCAGGTGTATCTGGGGGATCAGCAGACCTCTGCGGTGGTCCGCGGTAAAATAGCCAAACGTGGCATGGAGAGGGCAGCCCAATGATAGTACCCATGAAGAAAGTGTCCCTCGTGGTTATGGATAAAAACCGGGAGGCCTCCCTTGAAAAACTCCGGGAAGTAGGGGTGGTTCATCTGGAGAAACGAAATGTTACCTCCGACGGGCTTTCAATGTTTTTGGAGCGGAAGGCTAAGGCTGAAGCGGCCCTGGGTTTTCTGAGGAGCTATTCCACGGAAAAAGAGGCTACCGGTTCAGGGACTATCCCGGCGGCAGAGAAGACGGACCTTGTAACCCAGGTGTTGAGCCTGGTGGACCGGCGGAAAATGCTGCAAGACGAGATCTTTACAGATAGTAAGGAACGGACCCGCATTGAAAAATGGGGGAATTTTGATCCTCGGCAGCTTGATGAACTGGCAGGTGCGGGGGTGGTACTCGTTCCCTATGAACTGCCCCGGAAAACCTATGAGGCCCTGAGCGCTGAACAGCAGATTATTGTCCTTTCAAAGGAAAAGGCGATTGTTTACTGTGTGGCTCTGAATGCGCCCCTGGCAGGGGAGCTGGCCTTGGTGTTGCCTGCGGTCTCGATGTCCGAACTAGATAAGCGAATCGCGGAAAAACAGCAGGAGCTTGCGGCCATTGAGGGGCAGTTTGCCGCGTTGGCCCCGGGTCAAACCAAGATTGAAGCGGAGCTGGAAATCCTTTTACAGGATATTGAGTTTGAGACCGCCAAGGTGGGGATGGATACCCTGGGGGATATTCCCCCGGAGCTGGCCATTTCCTGGATTACCGGCTTTGTACCGGAGGACGCGGCAGGCATGGTAAAGCGGGCCGCCGCAGAAGACGGGTGGGCCTTGCTTGTGGATGATCCGAAGGAGCATGATAATCCTCCTACGCTGGTGAAGAACAATGCCTTTATCCGCCTGGTGCAACCCCTCTTTAACCTTCTGGGAACAACCCCGGGGTACCGGGAATACGACATTAGTCTGTCCTACCTCCTCTTTTTCAGCCTCTTCTTTGCGATGATCTTCGGGGATGCAGGATACGGTTCTATTTTGTTCATTGTCTCTCTGATAGGTGGTATTAAAGCGAAGGGAAAAACCGGTAAAGTGCCCGATGGTTTTCTCCTCCTGGGGCTGCTTTCCCTGACGACTATGGTGTGGGGGAGTGTTACCGGTTCCTGGTTTGCCATGGCCGTAGAACACTTGCCGCCGTTCTTACAAGCCCTGATTATTCCGCCCTTTAATCCGGCAAAGCTGGATGCTATCCAGGTGCAGCAGAATATCAAGCATTTTTGTTTCATCGTTGGGGCGGGCCAAATTGTCTTAGCCCATTTGAAGAACATCAAAAAGGCGCTACCCTCCCTGACGGCCATTGCCCAAATCGGCTGGCTTTGTATGGTGGTGGGTCTTTATTTTCTCGTCCTGAATGTGGTGCTTTCCAGAACGGAATTCCCTGTTCCACCTTTTACCCTCTACCTTATTATCGGGGGGCTGGTGGCCTTCTTCCTCTTCTCGGAGCAGAAGGGGGGGAATTTCTTTAAAAACGTGGGCAAGGGGTTTGCCAACTTCCTTCCTACCTTTTTAAGCGCCGTATCAAGTTTTTCGGATATCATCAGTTATATCCGCCTTTTTGCGGTGGGACTGGCCGGATCCGCTATTGCCAGCAGCTTTAACACCATGGCCGGGGGACTTCCCGTAGGCCCGGCGCGGATCATCGGGGGAGGGTTAATACTCCTTGCGGGTCACGGTCTTAACATCGCCATGAATGCCCTGTCGGTGGTGGTTCATGGGGTGCGTCTCAATTTATTGGAATATGCCGGACATCTTGGAATGGAATGGTCTGGTCATACATATTCACCCTTTGCGCTCAAGGAAAAGGGTAGTGTTAAGGACTAGTGGTCTTTAACGGTACTCTTCAAAGCGTGGCCGGAACCGAGCTTGGGTTTTTTAAACCTGTTCCGGCAAATTTATATAATCCAAAGGAGATTATAGATGGATATTGGATTAATTGGAGTTGCCGCTTGTCTCGGTCTTCCTGCTCTGGGGTCCACCCTGGGGGCTGGTGCTGCCGGTATGTCCGCCATCGGAGCCTGGAAAAAATGTTTCATCCAGAATAAACCGGTGCCCTTCATCCTGGTAGCCTTCGCGGGTGCCCCCCTTACCCAGACCATTTATGGGTTTATCCTGATGAGTGCCCTTCGGACCGGAGGTCTCGCTGATATTGGTAAACTGGCAGTGGGAATATTCGCCGGATTTGCCATGGGAGCTTCTGCTCTCTATCAGGGTAAGTGCGCCGCCTGTGCCTCGGATGCTTATGGCGAAACCGGTCAGGGTTTCGGTAACTACATCCTCGTAGTAGGACTCATCGAAACCGTCGCCCTCTTCGTGATGGTTTTCTTCCTGGGCATTGTCTAACGAATAGATACCGGGACACACACCCTAGCGGGTGGAGTTCCGGTATGTTCATCGGTGTGAATAAGCAGTATTCAAAAACAATACAGATAGGTGGTTTCGATAGGGTTGAAGCCGTCACGCTTGGTGGTGGTCTTCCGGTGGTAATACAAACCATGTGGAAGGATGCGCTGGGTTTTGGGGATATTGAGGGAAAGGCCGGAGCCGCAACAGTAGCACGGATACAGCAGCTTCGTACCATGGGGTGTGGGTTGCTTCGTTTTGCCGTGCCTGA
>JAITNP010000069.1 GCA_031290455.1 Treponema sp.
CGGGAACATCGAAGACCTGAACAGTTATATAGAAAAACAGTCGGCAAATATTTCCCGTTCTTCCGCAGCCATTGAGGAAATGACGGCGAATGTTGCCCAGATAACCCAGACCTTGATGCAGAACGGGGAAAACGTCAAACGGCTCCAGGGTGCAGCCGAGAAAGGACACACTGCGCTGCAACTTATGACGTCCGAGATTCAGGAAGTGGCGAAGGAGTCCGACCACCTTTTTGAAATCAATCAGGTGATCGAAAACATTGCGAGCCAGACTAATCTCTTGTCGATGAACGCTGCTATCGAAGCTGCCCATGCGGGGGAGGTGGGCCAAGGCTTCGCTGTGGTCGCGAGTGAAATACGCAAGCTGGCGGAATCTTCAAGCAAGCAGGCAAAAACGGTGTCAGATGTCCTCAAGAAGATAAAGCAGTCGCTTGACGGCATTGGACGCAGTTCCGAGGCTATGGTCACTCATTTTGATGATATTGATAAAGAGGTGAAGACCGTATCGGTTCAGGAAGCCGGCATCAGGAGCGCGATGGAAGAAGAGGACGCCGGAAACAGGGAGATACTGGAAACTATCGGTGCGTTAATTGACATAACCGGGCATGTTAAGCGAAGTTCAGAGGAGATGCTTTCCGGAAGCCGGGAGATCATAACTCAGGAGGAACAGCTTACCAGTATGACGACGGAACTGACGGACAACATCAACGGGATAGCGACAAGTATAGAACATATAAGCAACGCGGTGCTGCGTGCCGAAGAAATAAGCGATGAGAACAGGCAAAGTATTGATGTGCTGATCAGGGAAATATCCCACTTCAGGATCAGAGATACCTGGCTCCCCGATAGGCGGAAAAATCAGCTTGCCATGGCAAAGAATTGGGGTATGGTGTTAAAAACAAGGGCAGCGGAGTGGAGTGTTCCCACCGCTGAAGTTACAGAACTGGGGAGACTGACCGCTGCTGCCGATACCGCGTTGACGGAAGCACAGAGCAGTAAGCGGACTCAGGCGGTTACCACAAAATGCAAGATGGCGTTTGAGGCACTGAGTGAAAAGATGCGTTCTGTAAAGAACCAGTATTTTTTAAGTCCGCCGCTTACGGACGTTGACTTTGCCTCCCTTGACCTGAAATCCAAGGACATGAACCGTTCGCCGGTTTCATCGCCCACTTCCCGGGCGGAGGCGGATGTTTCCCGCTCCGGCGTTCACCAGCTTGAGCTGCACCTGCGTCCTGCCTCCGGTTCCCCATCCGACTCCCGCCGGATCGATTACGGGTATCGGATTTACTACGGCGTTTTACCGCCGAGGGGAGCCCCGGTGGATGCGGAGGCAAAGCGGGAACTGATACAAGTGCCGACAAAGGGCAATGACCTTCCGTTCTCAAAATTCACCCGCCGGCAGAAGGAAGTGTTTGACTTTATGCAGGAGGACAACGGAAAGAGGGCGTATTTTTGTGTCCGTTACGAAAACGCCAAAGGCGAACCGGGGCCGTGGGGGTCGATCTTTTCTTCCGTTATTCCGTAACGATAGAGAGGCAGTATGAGGGACTATATGACAATGGAGCGGTAGTAGTTATACTGGCAACCCCATGAAGGGGTACAACTTTTCAGGATTGACTATCACAGCGATAAAACAAGATTTTTATGCGACCATGGTCCATTACGAAGACCCTGACGGCAGCGGTACGATAAAAATGAAAGGGAAACCGGAAAGGAAGGGTCATGCCAACGCGCACCATACTTCGTAACGGATTTGATGCTTGATGCTCTGATCTTTTCATATACCTTGACTATGTACCAAGGGATTCTGAGGGGCATCTATGGGGATTACCAGTTTATTGCCAAGTCTATACACTCGACCCATCAATCCCCGGCTCTGAAAAAATGCCTATCTTCCGGAATTTGGTGTACCGCCGTTCTGGAAGCGTATCAATATCCACCGCAGAGAAACGAGCCACCGTGTCGGTGAGGTATGCGGCAATGTTTTGTGCCGTGCGGATTGGATCCGTGTGAGCGCCTTCGGGGGGTTCCGGGATGATCTTGTCGCATATTCCGAAAGCCCGTAAATCCTCTGCCGTTATCTTCATCAGCTCTGCGGCTTCTTTTTCACGGTTCCGGTCTTTCCAGAGGATAGACGCAAATCCCCGGGGGGATATGACCGAATACAGGGCGTTTTCAAGCATCGCCAGTTCATCGCAGACCCCCAGGGCAAGGGCGCCGCCGCTTCCCCCGTCACCGAGGACCACCGATAGTACCGGGGTTTTCAAGGTCATGAATTCCATGAGGTTCCGGGCAATGGCCTCACCCTGGCCCCGTTCCTCCGCTCCCACACCACAAAACGCGCCGGGGGTATCAATAAAACAAAGCACCGGGCGGTGAAACTTTTCCGCTTGTTTGGCAAGGCGCAGCGCTTTGCGATAGCCTTCGGGATGGGGCATGGAAAAGTTAGTCCGTTTAAGTTCCTCAATATCCCGCCCCTTAACTTGGGCGATGATGGTTACTGGAGTATCATGGAGGAAGGCGATGCCTGCGGTTATGGCAGGATCGTCGCCGTAATACCGGTCCCCGTGGAGTTCGGTAAAATCCTCAAAAATCAGGGGGATATAATCCTTTATCGAGGGTCGCCGGATGCTGCGGAGTAATTCCAGGCGCTGAATTACCGTTAATGCCGCCATCAGACCGCCTCCCGGTGGATTTGGTGCATCCGCAGCACCCGGGACAGCATTCCCCGCATATCCTTCCGGTGGACGATCATATCGGCAAAGCCATGATCGTGAATAAATTCGGCGGACTGAAAATTCTCCGGCAGGGCCTGGCCGATGGTATCCTGAATCACCCGTTTCCCCGCAAAGCCGATCAGCGCTCTGGGTTCCGCCATGATGATATCCCCCAGAGACGCGAAAGAAGCAGTAACCCCGCCGGTGGTGGGGTCGGTGAGTATTGTTATGTAGAGTTGTCCTGCCCGGCTGTGTTGAGCCACGGCGCCGCTGGTCTTGGCCATCTGCATGAGGGAAAAAATGCCTTCCTGCATCCGGGCGCCTCCGGAGGCGGTAAACAAAAGCACCGGCCGCTGCTGTGCCGCCCCGTATTCAAAGGCCCGGGTGATCTTTTCCCCGACCACGCTGCCCATGCTCGCCATCATGAAACGGCTGTCCATGATCCCGATGATTATTCGATATCCCTGGATCCCACATTCCCCGGTTACCACCGCTTCCCGGGTTTCGCAGTCCCTTTGCAACTGGGCAATCTTGGTTTCATAATTGGGAAAGCCGATAGGATTTTTTGAGGTCATGCCCGCATCAAACTCGGTAAAACTGCCCTCGTCGGCAATGAGGACAAGCCGTTCTTGCCAAGTAAGGCGGGCATGGTAATGACAGGCGCTGCAGACCTTATGGTTCTTTTCAAAATCCTCCATTGGCATTGGCGTCTGACAATGGGGGCATATCCAGGGATTTTCACGCATATAATAAAGGTACACAATTATGTCCTATTCGGTCAATCTTGTATAACTGCTAGATAACCCCCCGGCAAGGCCGGGGGTGACGCTTTACCCGCTACAATTATCTTGATTCAGCAATCTTGAATACTGAAACCGTATCTTTAACCTCGGTAAGACTCACAAGATTCTGTTTCAGTATCTCTATTGATTGTGCCATAAACGCATCAGCCTGTGTTGCTTCAGAAGAAATAGTAATGGATGAACTCTTGACATCCTTGGTAATTGAAGTCAGTTTTTCCATGTCATTATCAATGAGTTGGCTTTCAGACAGAATCGCTCCTGAACTATCATGAATACCCTTGGTAACTTGTTTGATATTCTCAAGGTCTTCTATGATTTGCGCCGTGTTACTTGCCTGGTTATTGACCGTGTGCAGTATTTCACGTTCATTATTGGTCACCATATTCATGGCGGTAAAAATATGATCAAATGATGAACTTGAGTTTTCGGTTGTTTTAACCGCCAGCTCAATTGACCCTTTGAGCTGTTTCATGTTTTCATTGATTATTTTTGATTGATCCCGGGAGCTTTCCGCCAGCTTCCGTATTTCATCCGCCACCACCGCAAAGCCGCTGCCGGCAGTCCCCGCATGAGCCGCTTCAATCGCGGCATTCATGGCAAGCAGATTTGTTTGGCTTGCGATAACATTGATGACCTTATTGGCCTCAAATACAATGTTTGATTGATTATACAGCAATTCAACCGTTTCTTTGAGTTTCAGAATATCTTGACGACCGGTTTCAACATTGGTATTCAGGGTCTCACATTCCGCCGTACTCTTCTGGAGATTCTTCGCGATGGAACGGATATTATTCATCAGTTCTTCAATCACTGAAGAACTCTTGGTTATGTGTACCGATTGTTTATTGATAGTATCATTCTGAATCTTCATGGTTTTGCTTATATTATTCAAGGAGGAAGATACATGGATGGTACTATCATTCTGTACCAGGATTAATTCTTTAATCGCTTCGGCGGTTTTGGTGATTTTTGAAACCGATGATTTGGTCTTTTCCAGTATTGAACGAAGATTCTGGGTACTGCTTTCGGTTTGAACCATTCCCCTTCTTATTTCACCGATCATACCACTGAGATAATCAAGAAACGTGTTAAACCGTTTTCCTAATCCGCCTATCTCATCTTGATCATGAGACTGTAGCCGGATTAAAAGATTCCCCTTGCCATCAGCGATCTGTTCCACCGCGGACATTGCTTCCTTGACCGGAACGCTGATTTTGTTTCTCAAAAAATACATAAACACGATGCCCAGCATCAAATCAATCGGGGCTGCCCAGATAAACCAGAAGACATTTCCATATTTCCCAACAAACAGAGTAAAGCCAATGGTTATCAGGATATATACGATGAAGGGCATGAGGATTGAAGCGACTATCGTATTCCGGAAGAATGTTTTTACGATTCCCGTAAATGCCACCACCGTCAAAACCGCTACGATGCCAAAAACAATAAAAAACATGTCCATAATGCTACCTCAATGCATTGGCTTGTTCTCTGGTTGCCTGCTGCCAGTACTGACTACGACCAATGCCGAGGCCGATCTCTCCCCGCATTTCCAAAGTATCTGTCTTGTATCGCTTCCCGTCGGCCTGATGATAGGTCATCTTGCACTTATACATTTTTCCGTCATTGGGATCAATGATGCTTCCCCCGCTCCATTGGCCGGGCTTGTCCATTTTAAGACCAAAAATCCAGGGTGAACCAACCACTTTCATCTGCGTTACCTTTCCCGCTACCGGAAATCCCGGGTAACTATCTTTGCATTTAGCCGCTAATTCATCCTGGGACTTTTCGAAAAGGGACAGAATCTTCCCATATAAGGCATCGCCGGTCACATAGACCTCCCACCCGGCAGTGGGTTTTCCGGTTTTTTCATCAATACTGATGTAAAACCCTTCGACCATATCGGCGGCAAAACACCATCCGGTAACCAAAAGCATCCCGCACCATAAGGCAAGCAGCTTTTTCATGTTCATGCACCTCCTAAAGATACTTCCTATGAAATCATAACCAATAAATCATGTCAATCCCATGTTAAAAATGGGCGATACCATGCTCATGTAATAACGCAAAAAATTGACGCTGCTTCTTGGCCGGAACCACGAGGAGCTTCCCCTCAGCGCGCATGGCGATGGTTTTCAGCTGAGGGTCCTGCAACAGTTCCTCCGTGAGGGACCGGTCCGGCGGAAGAGCGTATACCAGCATATCCGTCCGGACCAGATCAAAAAGGCCGGCCCGATGCTGTACCTTGTCAAACAGGCTCATCCAATGGGGCGCCGGGTCCGGGTCTATCAGGGCCTTAAACCGCTCAATCCGTTCCTCTATGTACTTCTGGTTGTCACAGCCCGCAATAAACGAGGCAGGACTTATCCGCCAGCGATTCTCCCCCAGCTTTTGGCCTACCTTATCAAGGTACACCCGCCGCTCCAGGGAGTTGCCCTGGACCGTAACGAGGTACAACTCCCGGTCCGCGATGGCCTGGTACTCCCGGGCGGGCTTGGGTGGCCGCTTGGTGGTAAGCCCCAGGCACCAGCGACCGAACTCGGTGATACGGATGGTTTTGAGGGAATCGTAGGATGAGATGGGATGCCCCTTGTCGTGGTATTTCCGGGCAAGGGGCGGCATTTCCAGGGTAATCTCCAGCAGTCCCAGGGCGGCAAAGAGGTAACAGTAGGCCTTGAACACCGGCTTGAGGAGCAGATAGTAGTGCAGGATCCCATCGGGCCGGCACTCGTCATTGTAATTGGCAGTATAGATAATCCCATCGGCTTCTATGGTCTCGGCCTTCATTTTCATGGTTCCTTCCAGGTCCCGGTCGCAAAAGGAAAAATTTTGCAAGGTACGCTTGATATACTTTGCCAGTTTATTCGCATCGAAGCGGTGCCCGTCCTGGGCAACCCCCCGGAGGATCTCATGGAAGACCTTCCGGGAACAGGGCAGGGCATTCCCATTATCAAGATAATAACCGGGATTTTTGCTTAAATGGTCAAGAAAGACGTTATACTCAAGGTAATTCCGGTCCGAGGCGTACCAGTTCTTGGGATAGAGGGATTCCTTGTCGAAAAAAGCGGTAACCAGACTTCGGATCTCATCCTGCCCGTCCTTGGGGCGCTGGGGCTTGCGATTTTTCATGCACAAAACAAACCGGGCGACCAAATCAACGCTGTCCGGGGCCAAACCTGCGCCAAGACCGAAGGATAAAAACCCCGAGGAGGCCCGCAGTTCCCCCAGATCCTTTTTCTTAAACCCCCGGATGGCTTTGTTTCGCTCATCCTCAGTGAGGTTCTCCAGCATATCCTGCAGGACATCGCAGAGGAGGGGAAAGGAATCGGCTATCCCCAGACTATTATCCCAGGTCCCCCTGATAGAAGGCACATCCTCCGTCTCCTGAGTCTGGACCGTATCGGCAAGACACTCGTCTATGCTCATCCCCGGTGGCGGGGCCAGCCAAGGCATTAAGGCCGTTCGTAAAAAACGGGGCACATGCGTAATGGCTTGCCCATAATGGGTGTTTATCGGCAGGAACTCAAGTTTGCAATCCTCGTTAAAAGCCCACTCAGGCCGCCAGGAGGAATAATGACCGCTCTTATGGGCCAAGGGTTCCTGCACTTCTTTTTCGAGGGCAGCCACGCTTACTGCTGCATCAAAGGTCAACCGGTAGAGTATGTTCTGGGTCAAGGGCGGCAGCCCAAGAAACCAGGTACGGAATTCCTTTTCCCCGGGAAAGGCCAGGGCCGTTGCCAAATCGTCAACCAGGTCCTGCTTGTGTTTTGCCGATGTTCCCGGGGCGATCTGCAGGGATTTGATCACCCCCCCGAGATAGTCCATGGTAAAATCAGCAATGAGTTCTGCCAGTTCATTTTTCCGCTTCTTCACCGGCAGCAGGTCTGGCAGGGTCCTGGTCTGAATCGTCTCTTCGATCACAGGGAATCTCCTACGAGGTAGGCAACGTCTTCAGGAGAGAGGGATTTGAGGGAACCGGCATCGTCAGAAAGGAGGGCTCCCGCAAGGTCGGTTTTCCGTTTTTGGAGTTCCAGGATCCGTTCCTCAATGGTATCCCGGGCAATGAGCCGGTAACAGAACACGGGGTTCACCTGGCCAATACGGTGGCTACGGTCTATGGCCTGGGTTTCGGCGGCGCTGTTCCACCAGGGGTCAAGAATAAAGATATAATCCGCCGCCGTGAGGTTAAGCCCGATGCCGCCGGTTTTCAAGGTCATGATAAAGGCTTTAACCGCGTTATCGGTCTGGAAGCGCCTGACCAGGGTCTGGCGGTCCATGGTCGCGCCGGTCATGGTCAGGTTCGGGATACCCATTGCCGCCAGGTCTTCACTCACCAAGTCAACACTGGCCAAAAAGTTGGTGAAGATAAGGCATTTGTGGCCGTTCTCAACCAGTTCAACGATCATGTCCTTGAGGTACTGCCGCTTTGCTGAAGGACCAGCGTATTCCCCGTCGGACTCAGGCACGCTGGCCATACGGCGCAGTTCCGCCAAAGCCTTGAAGATGATGATAGAGGACTTCGCCACCTCCCCTTTGGCGATGATATTATCGATAAGCCCTTTGTATTCCTGCCGCCGCTGGTGATAGATAGCCAGATGGGTCTCCTCAAGCTCAATATAGGCGGTTTCCTCGGTTTTGTCCGGGAGGTCCTTGAGCACATCCCGCTTAAGCCTGCGGAGCATGAAGGGATATATCCGGGACTTGAGGTCTTTCAGGGCCTCCTCATCATCGTTGTCCTGAATGGGCCGGAGGTACCGTTGGGTAAACATCCTTTCGGAACCAAAAAAAGAAGGGTTCAGAAAACGGAACAGGCTGTAGAGTTCCGCAAGGTTATTTTCCACCGGAGTACCGCTCATGGCAAGCCGGTGTTGCGCATTGAGGGACAGGACCGCAGCAGTGGTCTGGGTGGCGAGGTTCTTAATATTTTGGGATTCATCCAGGATGATGTACAGAAATTCCATTTTCTGAAAATCTTCTACATCCCGCCGCAAAGTGGCATAGGTGCTGAGGATCACCCGAAACACCCCCTCCCCCGTTTCGAGGGCTGAGACATCCCGGGTACTGCCGTAATGCACCTGATAGGGGAACCCCGGGGAGAAACGGTCAAACTCTGCGGTCCAGTTATAGACCAGGGACTTGGGACAGAGGATGAGACAGTTGCCCGTTTTCCCTGCTTCTTTGAGGGCCCGGAGCAGAGCAATCACCTGAATGGTCTTGCCCAGGCCCATCTCGTCGGCGAGACAGGCGCCCATGCGGTATTGCCGGAGGTAATCAAGCCAGCGGACCCCGTATTCCTGGTAGGGCCGGAGCGTACCGTTCTCCAGGGACCACTGCCCCGAACGCTTCCCAATGGTGTTGTATTCCGTAAAGAAAGGCCGGGCCTCTTCCCAGGCGGCCCCTTCGATCTCGATGGATTCATCCTGTAAGAGCAGGGGAATATCAAAATAGGAAAGTTCCACCGTGTCCTCTCCCTTGATCTGGGAGACCAGGCGATCCAGCCGGTCCATGGTACGCTTGTCCGGAAAAGAACGGCTGCCATCCGCCAGGGTGATGCAGGAGGACTTACGATACTCCGCCATGAACCGGGCAAAGGAGAAGATCTGTCCCTCAATTTCAACTTCGGCGTTCCCCGAAAGGTAGTCGATGCCCTTGCCCATGGAAAACCGGATCCTGGGCGTTGAAAAACTGAGCTTATATCCCGCCAGCACCTGGCTTTCGAGGAGCACAAACCGCTGGGACAATTCGATGATATTTTCCTCAAAAAACGTCGTGGCAAACTCCGGGGCAATGATGAACCGGCCGTTTTCCTCGTGGAGGGAATTACGGGCCAGGGTCTTCTTCCCCCGGAAGAGGAGATTCCGGAACTGGTCCTCCGGGGCTTCGGGGAAAATGACCTCCGCAATACCAATGATCTTAGCGGTCTCGTCTAATTCGGTAACCGTAACGATGTCTTCGTTTTCAAGAAACAGGGGAGGAAAGCCCCGGAGAAAGCTGATGGGCCGCACATGCAGGTAACCGTACTGGTCTATTTCCATGAATAGGAGGGCGGGCAGGGCCGAGGCCGGCCGGATCCGCTTGAGGGTCCACCCTTCGTACATGAGTTCCAGGCTGGTAAATCCTGAAAAGATCAACGAAAGAAAGGTGGGGAGTTCGCTTTTTTGTAAGCGCGCATAGACCCGGTCCGTTTCGGCCCAGCGCAACCCCAGGTCTTCAATATGGTATACTGTATCTTTACATACTGCCAAACCCGGGGACAGGGTATAAAAATAAGTCGGCCCCGGGTGGACCGAACCATCATCCTGAGCGCCGGCCTTCTTAATCTCCGGTTTACGGCCCATGGCAATA
The DNA here is from genome assembly GCA_031290455.1 of Treponema sp. Taxonomy (GTDB): domain Bacteria; phylum Spirochaetota; class Spirochaetia; order Treponematales; family Breznakiellaceae; genus JAITNP01. The sequence continues at coordinate 9,863 of JAITNP010000069.1, forward strand.
GGAAACCCCGATTCATCCCGAAGCACAAGGGATACGGTAACATGGTTTTCGGTAATAGTTTCGATATGGAGGGCGCAGCGGAAACCACCCTCCGCCGCAGTGAGCACCGCACCCTGCGGGTTCCGCAGCAGTCCGACACTGAGGGCCTGTTCAATGAGCCGGTCATCCGGGTTAAAGAGGGTATACCCGTCCTCCCCGGTTCCGTCAAAATCAATGATATATGAAAGTTCCCGTTCATGTTTCCGGGCAAGGAATTCCCGGAGTACCTCTCGCTGTATCCCGGTATACCGACGGAAATCCGGGAGTTGACCGCCACTTTTTGAGCTATGGAAGCGGAAGAACGTACGGTTTTCTTCTCTCCCGATGATAAAATAAAAGCCCTCTTTCCCCAGGCGCTCGCTCCGGGGGCTACTGCTGCCAATTTTTGGATCCTCCGGGACCGATGCTCCCTTTGATGCTTCAACAGCCGCCCCATCAACGACCTCATCCTGGACCAATTGAGTCTTGGATGGCCGTCCACGCTTCCGTTTTTCTTCACTCATAAGCACACTATGCGTCAAAAAAGGCATATATATCAAGATGAGGGCTGCTTACCGTTGTACCCTGCCCGAACCGTCACCACCGGCTTTTGCACTGCATCTACCGAAACAAGGCCGGGGGTTACGCAGGGCGAGGACATTAAAATTTTCTGAAAAACAAGGTATAGTTGGCATGATTTTCATTCTGGGAGGGGAATCATGGAAACATATCAAGGAGCGCCGTTAGCGGAATACTTCAAAGACAGAGAAGATCCGCGAATAGACCGTAAAAAACGGTATCCGCTGGATGAACTGATAGTAATAATGGTATTGGCGTTTTTGAGTGGGGCCGAAGGCTGGGAAGCCATAGACGACTTGGCGAAATGCAGGGAACCCTGGCTCAAAAAATAGCTGAAACTGGAGAACGGACTGCCGGCGCATGCTGTGTACGGGCGGGTATTCAGGCGGCTGGACCCGCAACAACTGGAAATCTGCTGTATGGAATGGGTACAAGCCATGAGGCTTCCCGTCGGCAAAACGATGCGCGGAAGCGTCGATAAATTCAAGTGTTTGAAAGCAGCGCATCGTAAGCGTGTATGCTACGGAAAACCGCATGAGGTTGGCGCAGGTTAAAACGGATGAAAAGAGCACTGAAATAACGGCGATACCCGAAGTTTTGGGTCTGGTAGCCCTCAAAGGGGCCATTGTTACGATTGACGCCATGGGGTGCCAGTATAAAATCGCGGACCAGATAGTGAAGGGGGGCGGCGACTATGTGTTTTCGCTTAAAGGCAACCAGGAAACACTGCACGATGACGTTGAAGAGTATTTGAAAGACGTGGATTTCAAACGGCCTGATGCGGACATCACGGTTGAGATAACCCATGATGTCGACCACGGCAGGATAGAGCGGCGCAGTCATGCCGTTACCGGAAACGTTGCCTGGCTTGTTGAACGGCATCCCGCCTGGAAAAGTATCAAAATTCCTCACTGCGCCGCAGGCGCGTTACTCTCAATGTGCCGCTGTTCAGGTTTACATCCGTTCCCGCAGTGCTGTTTCGCTTCCTGCTGACGTCGTTGACTATCGAAAACACCGCGTGGCCGTAGCCATTGAGAACGGTGTTTTCCGTAGAACCGGCGGTATGCGTGTTGTCTGTATCGCCATAGATGACGCCGCTGGTCTTGGTAAAGGTACGAGTGTTGTACACCCCGCCTCCTGCTTTGCTTGTTACGGCTCCTGCGTCCAAGTACTGCCGCTGCGGGTGTAGGTCCCCGCGCCGCCGCGTGAGACCCTATTTCACTACCATGTCTTTGGCTTAAAGCCCTCCGGCATTTCTATCTTTACCGTGTCCCCACTCTGCTCGATGACATAAAACCCGTTTTTGATGGCGTAATCCCGCGCGTCCTTCCGCACTATCCCGCCGGCAACAGCTCCCAGCAATTTTCGTGTATCTCCATGCCCGTTCCCGTAGCCTTTCAGTAGGCCCATCCGCTTAAGATGATCGTCCACATCTTTTTTCAGCAACTTAGCCTTTATTTCCACCACCATCACAAAGTCCCCATTTTCCAGCCACACATCCACTTCCGTTATCGTGTTGCCATGGGAATCCTTAAACTCCACATCATAGGCAGTCTTGGTAAAACCATAGTGTAACTCGCGAAACTTTGTTACCAAATTGGGCGCGACCAGATGTTCCGCCAAATCCCCAAAACTTCTGTGCAAGTCTCCCATCTGCTTACCCAAGTCCTTTATCTGCTGGTCAGTCTCCTTCTGTGACTCTCGTGTTTCTTTGATTAACTGAGCCGTTTCCTTGATGATCCGGTCAGTCTCCTGAAACTTCCGGTCAGTCTCCATCATTGCTGCCCAGACGTCCTCAAATGTCA
>JAITNP010000087.1 GCA_031290455.1 Treponema sp.
CAAGGGCTTGCCGGACCGGCCATAGACCTGGGGGCGCGGATCGTATCGGTCGCGGATGTATACACCGCGATGATAAGCCACAAAGCATACCGGGATACCGAGAGCGGATACCACGCCATGCATACCCTGTTATCCGATGAGGTAAGCCACTTTGATCCGGCTATTCTCAAGGTATTTGTACAGAGCATGAGTGGTATATGTCCCACTGATTCTATCGTCCAGCTTAATAATGGGACGGTGGACCCGGAGGATCTATCCAATAGACCAACAGAAATAGACTGATGCGTTTGATACTGTTTAAGAAAATATTCAAGTTTTTATCCGGAAAGAGGAATCCTGCATTAAAACGGGTGGGAAGGATATTATCAAAAATAAATACCATGAATTTTATATAGTTTATATGACACGCAAGACCGTAAACACGGCTGATAAAACAATTGCAACGCGATGAGGCCATTGGTGATGAGCGGAAAGAATTGGTTATTTTACCAGACTCCTGATGGCGCTGCCAGCGTTTGCGGTCTTTATTCGCTCATTGAAACTGTTCGCCAAAACGGATGTGTCCCCTCCCGCTATTTGACCTATTTTTCAATGATGACCTTTTTGATAAATTTGCTCCTTAAGGAGTATACAAACCTTGAAAGCGGCTCAATCTTCATAATTTCAACACATTTATAGTATATATTCTCTATATAAGCTAAGAGGAGGCTAAAGCATACTTCATGGAAGCCGGCATAAAAACCCGAAAGCTGCATATTGACGGTATGACCTGTGTGAACTGTCAGAACAAGATTGAAAAAAAGCTGCTCAATACGGAAGGCATTGAAGAAGCGGAGGTGAGCTATACTACAGGAACGGCGGTAGTTACCTATAATACGGATACCATCACCATGCAGGAGATTACCTCAATCATTGAACGGCTTGATTATCAGGTACATACTGATTACCGATCCAAACCGGATACTAACCACCGGAACATCGGGATCCTGGTTATCATTGTTGCCCTGTTCATGCTGATACAGCAGTTTGGGCTGATCAATCTCTTCAATGCCTTTCCCCTGGCTGAGGCGGGGATGGGCTATGGGATGCTCCTGATCATAGGGCTTATGACTTCGGTCCATTGTGTCGCCATGTGTGGGGGTATCAATCTTTCCCAGTGTATTCCCCAAGCCAGTCCGAGTCTGCAGCCGAGCCTGTTGTATAACCTGGGGCGAGTTGTTTCCTACACCGCCGTTGGGATCATGGTCGGCGCCCTCGGTTCGGTCATCAGCTTTTCAGGCCGGATGCAGGGGGGAGTACAGCTTGCCGCCGGGGTGTGTATGGTCATCATGGGCATCAATATGCTGGGTATTTTCCCGTGGTTACGACGGTTTAATCTCAGGATACCGAAGGTTTTCACCCGCCGGATCGAAGCGGAGCAGGGTCGGAGTAACCGTCCCTTGTATGTGGGAATTTTGAACGGCCTCATGCCCTGCGGCCCCTTACAGGCCATGCAGCTCTACGCCCTCTCTACCGGCAGTCCTCTCAAGGGCGGGATCTCCATGCTCATCTTCAGCCTGGGAACCGTACCCCTCATGTTTGGCCTCGGTGCATTGAGTTCCGTCTTGAGCAAGCAATTTACCAAAACCGTTATGACCATCGGCGCCGTATTAGTGGTGGTCCTGGGGCTGTCCATGTTTTCAAACGGCTGGAGCCTTGCGGATATTTCAAATCCATTGGGATTCTCCCCACTGTTGTTTGCCGGCGTATCGGGCGGCAAAAATGGCGTAGCCGCCGGTAAAAACAGCGTGGGACCAGGGGCCGCAACGGGGGTAACCATCGAAAACGGGATACAAGTGGTCAATTCCACCCTTGCGGGAGGACGATACCCGCCCATCACCGTGCAGGCGGGTATCCCCGTACAATGGACGATAAACGCGCCGGCGGGAAGCATCAACGGCTGTAATAACCGAATGATCATTCCTGAATACGGTATTGAGCATAAATTTACCCTTGGCGCCAATGTGATCGAATTCACCCCAACCAAAACGGGCAGGTTCCGGTATAGTTGCTGGATGGGGATGATCCGTAGTACCATTACCGTGGTTGAACCGGGGGCGGATAGCGCTGCCGTTAGTGCGGGTACTAATGATAAGGAGGAAGATTGGGGGAATGTGCCCTCGGAACCGGTTCCTGCGGGATTCAGGATTCCCACCAAAGATATGGCGATAGCCACGATTGATGGGGAGCGGATACAGCGAGTACAAATCAACCTTACTGATAAAGGTTTTAATCCTGCGGTGGTTATTGTGCAGGCCGGGGTGGGAACAGCCTGGACCATCAACAATGGTTCTCTGCGGGAAGAAAATTCCCTCCTGCTTTTTCCTGCCTATGGGCAGGAGATCCCGGTACGGACCGGAGCAAACACCCTGAGCTTTTCTCCTGAAACGGATTTTGATTTCTCAACTTCCGACAGTGAATACTACGGATATGTCAAGGTGGTGGATGATGTACAGAACCTTGACCTTGACGCAATTAAAGGTGAAATCAGCGCTTATCAAACCATGATATATCCGCCTGATTATTTTCAAGGAGCCGGCGGCGGATCCTGCTGTGCCCGGTGATCCTGTATAAAAAGGAGCATGCAAGAAATGGCATTGTTATTAAGTCATTGGCACTGTATTGTGCCGATTATCGCAATCGTGATTGCTTTGATTCTCATAAACAGAAGAAAAGCAAAAGGTCCTAAGGTATAATGAAGATGAAGTACAAGAAACAGAAAAAAGCAAGGCGATGGGTACTGCCGGTGGCGATGATAGCTGCGGTATTAATGCTCACCGGTTCAATAGGACTGATAGGTCGCAATCTGATTGATAGTCAATCCCGGCGTAGTAACCCTACCGGGTATAGCGTAACTGCTATACCGGTAAGCAGTAACGATACCCAAGGCAGTTCAAGCCCTGGGATCGTTGTGGATAAAGATTTGATCATACCCATCAATGCTATTTCCACGACAGTGCAGTTTTATCCGGTCAGTATTGAAGGAACCCGGATGGAGGTCCTGGCAGTACAGGCGCCGGACGGTACCATCCGTACCGCCTTTAATACCTGCCAGGTTTGTTACGCCTCGGGCCGGGGGTACTACAAGCAGAACGGAAATGTACTGGTCTGCCAGAACTGTGGTAACCGGTTCAGGATGAGTCAAGTCGAAGTAGTATCCGGTGGTTGTAATCCGGTGCCGATTTTCCCGGAAAACAAAACTGTGGATGCTGAGAAGATAGTCATATCCAAAGAATTTCTCACCCGGGCGAAGGGTATTTTCGCTCGATGGAAAAATTCATAACCTTCAAAATGGTATTAATGAGGAGTAATATTTGATGGAAAGTCAGGTTTTAAGTATCAGGGGCATGACCTGCGCGGCCTGCGCTCAGCGGATCGAGCGGAGTGTCAAGAAGCTGGAAGGGATAGAGACGGCCACGGTCAACTTAGCCAGCGAAAAGTTGTTTGTGGAGTACGACGGAGGGACGCTTCCCCTTGCTACTATCAAGGAAACGGTGGTTAAGATTGGCTATGAGGTGGTGGAGCAGTCAAACAACAGCACCGTTACCATACCCATTGGGGGTATGACCTGCGCGGCCTGTGCCCAGCGGGTTGAAAAGGCTATCCGCAAGATGGAAGGCATCGAAATCGTATCGGTTAATCTTGCCACGGAAAAGGCCACGGTTACGTATCATCCGCAAAAGGTTCGGGTATCTGCCATCAAGGAAACCATAGAGAAGGCAGGATACCAGGCGCTGGATATATCTAAAACCAACGCGGCAGATGAAGATCGGGCACGGAAGCAGCAGGAGATCCGTACGCTCTGGACGAAGTTTATCGTGTCCGCGGTGTTTTCTCTGCCCCTGCTCTATATTGCCATGGTTCCCATGATTACCTGGGTACGGCTGCCTTTCCCCGGCGGGCTTGATCCCATGAACTATCCCCTTATCTATGCTCTCGTTGAACTGCTTCTGGTCATTCCGGTTATCATCGTGGGACACAAGTTCTACACCATCGGATTTAAGGCCCTGATACAGCGAAGTCCTAACATGGATTCCCTCATCGCCATCGGTACTACCTCGGCGGTTATATACAGCACCTATAATGTCTGGCAGATCGCCCAGGGCGTTTTTGGCGCGGTAGAATCCCTGTACTTTGAAACGGCAGGAGTCATCATCACCCTGATACTGCTGGGAAAATCCCTGGAGGCGGTTTCAAAAGGCAGAACCAGCGAGGCTATCAAGAAGCTCATGGGACTTACGCCAAAAACGGCGCTGGTGATAGAGGAAGGGGTTGAAAAAGAAATCCCCATTGATGAGGTCGAGATTGGCGATATTATCGTCGTGAAACCAGGGGCAAAGATTCCGGTGGATGGCACGGTTATTCAAGGCAACACCGCAATCGACGAATCCATGTTGACCGGTGAGAGTATGCCGGTGGACAAGAAGGTCGATGACCCGGTATATGCCGCGACTTTGAATACCAACGGAGTCATTCAATTTAAGGCAACCAAGATTGGCAGCGATACGGCGCTGGCGCGGATCATCAAGCTGGTGGAGGATGCTCAGGGTTCCAAGGCGCCCATTGCGAAGCTGGCGGATATTGTAGCGGGGTACTTTGTTCCCATTGTCTGTGTGATTGCGGTTATTGCGGGAATTGCGTGGTACATCGGCACAGGGAATACGGAATTCGCCCTGACCATCTTCATCTCGGTGTTGGTTATCGCCTGTCCCTGCGCGCTTGGGTTGGCAACCCCCACCGCGATCATGGTGGGTACTGGCAAGGGCGCTGAGAACGGCATCCTCATTAAAGGGGGCGAAGCATTAGAGACCGCACATAAGATCAACACTATCGTATTTGATAAGACCGGTACGATTACCGAAGGGAAACCAAAAGTAACGGATGTCATTACCATTGATGGCAGAGCAGATGATTATCTGCTATCCATTACTGCATCGGCGGAGAAAGGTTCTGAACATCCTTTAGGGCAGGCTATTGTGGTTGGGGCCCAGGAAAAAGGAATTGAACTCCTCCCGGTTGAAGGGTTCGAAGCCATTACCGGACGGGGGATTAATGCGGTGATAAAAGGTATGCAGATTCTTGCGGGAAACCGTAAACTGATGGATGAACGGGGAATTTCCCTTGAGAAACTGGAAGCCGCCTCGGACAAACTTGCGGCGGAAGGCAAGACACCGATGTATGTCGCCATTAATGATGAACTCGCCGGTATTATCGCCGTTGCTGATGTGGTTAAACCGAGCAGTAAGGCTGCTATCGAACGGCTTCATACCATGGGCATTAAGGTGGCGATGATCACCGGGGACAACAAAAAAACCGCCGCCGCTATCGCCAGTCAGGTTGGTATTGACCGGGTGCTTTCCGAGGTATTACCCCAGGACAAATCCAATGAGGTTAAAAAACTGCAAGCTGAAGGCCGGAAGGTTGCCATGGTTGGCGATGGTATTAATGATGCTCCCGCCCTTGCGCAAGCCGATATTGGTATCGCTATTGGATCCGGAACGGACGTGGCCATGGAGTCTGCCGACATCGTGCTCATGCGTTCTGACCTGATGGATGTGCCCACCGCTATCAATTTAAGCAAACGCACCATCAGAAACATTAAACAGAACCTCTTCTGGGCCTTTGGGTACAATACCGTTGGTATTCCGATTGCCGCAGGGGTACTGCACCTGTTTGGCGGCCCCCTGTTGAACCCGATATTCGCCGCCGCAGCCATGAGCCTGAGTTCCGTGTCGGTATTGAGCAACGCATTACGGCTTAAACGATTTAAAGCAACAAAATAAGGAGGGTCCCATGAAAAGGATCAACACTAAACTATGGATAATGGGAATCGGTGCGCTGCTGCTCCTCCTCTCCGCTTGCAAAGAGCTGGATGTGGTAGGCAGGCAATCAAAAACTTCATTTGGCGCGGTATTGGATACCCTATCTGGGAAAATCAAGGTCGATGCCATGACCGGCGGATGGACCTTGCCCGCGCCTGATGAAGATGCGGCGTTTATCTGGGTTCCCGATTTCAGTCAAAGCGGTATGTATGATGTCATGCTGGTGTTCAATAAACAGCCCTTTGAGGATGCGGGATTGGATATCGCAAAACTACCGGAGGATTTTACCATTATTGATGATAAAATCATGGTCGGCATAAAGTTGGGTACCGAGAAAGCGCACTATTCCGGGGAACCCACTCCCCTTGCCTCCTATGAACAAATTGTTGATTTAAAACGTGATTACATTGGATATCATGGCGCCTTGGATCATTACAATGTAAATGTGGGTAACGGGAATCTATTTGAATGGGCAAAGGATATGTCCAAGAACGATAAGGATATCGTGTTTGTGCTGAATCCTGAACCCTTCATACAGGCTGGCGTTACCCCTGATTTGGTGGATGGCTGGGTATTTACTAAAGTTCCGGTTGATGTGAATGGGAAGCCCACTGAGGTTGATAAATTTTTGAAACCTTTTAATTTGCTATAAAGGAAGGAGCATGGTATGAAAGAAACCGGAGTGGTGGTCAATCTTAAAGACAAGGTGGCAACCGTTAAAGTCAAACGTGCGGCAGCTTCATGCGGCTGCTGTCATTTTGATACAACCAAGGATGAATTTTTGGAGGCTTACAATACCTGTAACGCCGATATTAATGATACGGTTTGTGTTGAATCAGAAATAGATACGGTAAGCACACAGAATTTTCTGAGGTTTGGCATGTATATTGCCGGACTGTTAGCCGGTTTGTTACTCGGTAATGTGCTGGTAGAAAGAACCGGTATCAATGCCATGAAAGAAGTACTTCCTTTTGCGGTGGCAGCAGTATTGGTTATGATAATGCATCTGGTGTATACCCGGGTAAACCGGAAAAATACGGCAAACCTGTTACCGGTTATCAGCGCCATCATCAATCACGCCTAAGATGCCTGATCAAGCCCTCGTTCTGGTGGTGGATGATGAGGTCAAGATCCTCGATATGGTGAGCGCGTACCTTGAAAAGAGCGGATACCGGCCCCTCATGGCCCAGACCGGCACGGAAGCCCTGAGCCTGTTACAGCAGCATCCGGTATCCCTGGTGCTGCTGGACCTGATGCTCCCGGATATTTCCGGGGAAGCGTTGTGCCGAAAGGTCAGAGCCGGATCAGCGGTCCCCATCATCATGATGACCGCCAAGGTGGACGAGGGGAGTATCATCCACGGGCTGGGTATGGGGGCGGACGATTATGTGACCAAGCCCTTTAGTCCACGGCAGCTCATGGCCAGGGTTGCTGCGGTCCTGCGCCGTTCAGGGATTGGGGGAACCGCTGCTGTGGAACGGCGGGTTCTTACCTGGGAGGGATTGTCGGTGGATACCGAGAACCGGCAGGTCAGCAAAAACGGTGAAACCATCACCCTCACTCCTCATGAATATAAAATCCTGGCACTCCTCATGGCTCATCCGCAAAAAATCTTTACCCGGGACGAGATCATTGCGGGGGTCAAAAGTGATGACTATGAGGGCTTTGACCGTACCATTGATACCCATGTTAAAAATCTGAGGCAAAAAATCGAAGACGATTCCAAGACGCCAAAATACATTGTAACAGTCTACGGCATGGGATACCGCTTTGGAGGAGCAGCGCCCTCATGATCAGCCTGCGAAACTACCTTACCCTGGTGTATGCGCTGTTCATCTGCGTTTCTGTTTTTGTGCTCAGTATCGTTATCAACTCCTTTGCAGGAAAACTTTTTTCTGACTATATCAAAGATACTATTGATACCCGGAACCGGGAAATTATCCAGACTTTTACGGATCACTATGATCCTCGATCCGGTCGTTTCGATGTGGTGAGTCTTGAAGCCATGGGCATGTATTTCATGCACCAGGGATATATCATCAGCCTTGAGGATATGGCGGGGAACTTGGTATGGGATGCCCGCTCCTGCGACATGACCCAATGTGCCATGGTGGCTGATACCATTGTCCTCAGAATGGAAAATCATCAGTTAAACGGCGCCTTTGAAAACAGCCGATACACCTTAACCTACGGAGGAAGCAACATCGCGCAACTCAACATCGAAACCTACGGTCCTTTTTTTTACAGCGAAAGTGAATCGGCCTTTTTAACCGCCCTGAACCGCTTTCTCTTTGCCGCCGGGATGATTGTTACCCTGTTAAGCATTGTCATCTCAATCATCCTCGCCACCGCCCTGTCAAGACCCATCCTTCAGGCAGCGGACGCGGCCCGGCGCATCGCCGGTGGGAACCGCACAATCAGAATCCCGGACAAACAGGGCGCCCGGGAACTTCACGAACTTTCCCAGGCGGTCAACGAACTCGCGGCGGCCCTGGAAGAAGGAGAACGCCGTCAAAAACGGCTCACATCGGATATTGCCCATGAACTGCGCACACCCCTTACGACGCTTCAGGGAAATGTGGAAGCCATGATTGACGGCGTATGGAAGCCGACACCAGAACGGCTTGCAAGCTGTCATGAGGAAGTCATACGGCTTACCAAACTGGTAGAGGATTTGAACACCCTGACTAATCTGGAATGGGATACCCTCACCCTTAATAAGACCGATTTCGACCTTTCAAAACTACTACAGAGTACGGTGGAACAATTTATGCCCGCAGCTCAAGAGAAGGGGATTAGTCTCAAGGTAAATCTTCCCGCAAGTCCCATCACTGCGGATTACGACCGGCTCAAACAGGTTTTTATCAACCTCTTGTCCAATGCGATCAAATACACCGATTGCGGGAACGTAACGGTAGACATTGAAAGAGGGGTACAAAATTGGGCTGTAACCGTCGCCGATACGGGCATTGGTATACCGGAAAGTGAAATCCCCCATATCTTTGAGCGCTTCTACCGTTCCGATAAATCCCGGAACCGCAGTACCGGCGGGGCCGGTATCGGGCTTACCATAGCCACCGCCATCGTTGCGGCCCACGGAGGGAGTATCAGCGTCGAAAGTGAAAATGGGAAGGGCAGTGTATTTACGGTAGCGGTATAAAAAAGGTATCCATCAAATCTTACCAGTCATGTAACCACCCTCAATCTTCAGATTTGAACTGATGTCCGGAAGGGCAGTGAACCAAAACCATCCAGGACAGGGTGATTACCGTGAAATTCCTCCTATGCAGCGGTCATTTTCTGGGAAAGCACCGGGCAGAAGGCGGTTCCGCTCAAGGTACGGCTTGCTTTTCCTGATGGGAGCTATCTATGAAGTACCCAGCATCTCATTTCTGCAATACAGTCGGAGCTGAAGGAGCGAAAGATGGCCATATTGTTTCCGCGTGGTGTTCTGAGCGGCAGCAGAGAGCGTCTAGGCGGTTTTACTGAGCAAGAACGATCCGGGGATAGTGCTGGATCTCACCCCATCGGAAAAGGTGACGCTTGAGGCCGAAAAGCGCGGCAAAAGAGAGGGTAAGCTGGAAACCGCGAAGAAATTAAAGGAGCGGGCTATTCCAGTTAAAAAGATTGCTGCCGCTACTGGTTTTTCCCTGGAGACGATTAAATCGCGCTAAACTTGGCACGGTTATTGCTGTAATTTATGATTAGCCCATATAATCGGATAAAATTCTTGAGATATGCCTAAATAGGAGATTGACAGCGGTGGGTTCATTCTTTAGTATAATAATTATGGCTGAAGCTGTTTTTTTCACCGATGCTGATTTTGAACAGTACCGTAAGCTCATTTATAATGAAAGTGGTATCCATTTTACCCCCACTAATCGTTCTATATTGGAAAGTAGGCTGAAAGAACGGCTCAGGGATAAAAAGATTGATGTCCGGGCTTATTTTAATATCGTTTCCAAGGATAACGAGGAGCTTAAGAACTTCCTTGATTCCATTACCACCAATCTGACGCGGTTTTTCCGCAATCAGGCCCATTTTGACGCTTTAGAGAAATATGTCGTGCCTGAATTGTTGAAAATAAAGAAGGGGTCTATCGGCACTACCCTGAAAATTTGGAGCGCAGGGTGTTCTACCGGCGAGGAGCCTTATAGCATTGCGATGCTGATGAATGAAATTTTACCTCCTCCCTGGAAATTTGAAATCGTTGCCAGCGATATTAGTCTGAGATCCCTGATGACCGGGAAGGAAGGCTTTTATACGGATAGTCGGATTGTCGGCGTGCCTCCGGCCTATCTTAAAAAATACTTTGATAAGGTGGATGGCGGTTATAAGGTCCGGCCGGAAATAATGTCTAAAATCCGTTTTGACTACCATAATCTGATACATGATTTGGGTCAGCGGAATCTGGATATCGTATTCTGCCGGAATGTGATTATTTATTTTGATGAAGTGGCCCAGACCGCGGTGATAAAACGGTTTTGGGATGCGATGGCGTCAAAATCCTTCTTGTTTATTGGCCATTCGGAATCCCTTTTCGGGATGGATACGCAATTTGAATTTGTAAAAACCCAGTGGGCTACATTGTATAGAAAATTTATATAAGAGGAGCGGGATTATGGCTGATGAAATTGGTGTATTGATTGTTGATGATTCAGCGCTTATGCGCAATCTCATAGGCAAGATGGTAGAGGCAACGCCGGGCCTGGTTATAGCGGAAAAAGCGATGAATGGTGTGTTTGCATTGCAGAAGATCCCCCGGGTCAATCCGGATGTCATTGTACTCGATCTCGAAATGCCGGAAATGAACGGTATCGAATTCCTCAAGGAACGCAAGAAACAGGGTATTAAGATACCGGTTATTATTCTTTCCTCTGTTGCCAGCCGGGGCGCTGAAATAACCATGGAAGCCCTTGCCCTGGGGGCTAGTGATTTTATCCAAAAGCCCTCTGGTTCTGTGTCGGAAGATATCCACACGGTTAAGGATAGCCTCATGGGTATGCTTTTAGGATACGGCGGTCGATACCGGAAGCTTCAGGGGAAAAAGCTGCTCCCTGCGGACTATACCAAAAAACCGGATGCCGTACATGTGGTTCCCGATAGTGCAACCCCCAAGCCCAAATCATCGATATTTAGTATGACCTTTTCGAGTACCCCCATGCCGGCCAAGCCGCCGGCGCCCTTCAGAAAGCCGGCAAAAACAGAAATAATTGCCATCGGCATTTCCACCGGTGGACCTGATGCGTTACGGGTGGTTTTTTCCCAAATTGACGTGGACTTGCAGGTACCCATCGTCGTGGTCCAGCACATGCCCCCGGGATTTACCAATGAATTTGCCAAGAGCCTTGATCGTATCTGTCCCCTGGAAGTAAAGGAGGCGGAAGAGGGGGATCTGATTAAACCGGGACGGATCCTGATAGCCCAGGGGAATAAACACCTGGAGGTGATGAAGAAATCCCTTGCGGCCATTGCCCATCTGAGCGATGAGCCTTTGGTTAGCGGCCACCGGCCTTCGGCGGATGTACTCTTTGGGTCTGTGGCAAAGGTCTACGGTAATCATGCCTTGGGAGTTATCATGACCGGCATGGGCCGGGATGGGGCTGAGAAATTAGGCGATATTTACCAGGAAGGGGGGCTGACCATTGGCCAGGATGAAACCTCTGCGGTGGTCTATGGAATGCCCCGAGTTGCCTTTGAACTGGGGCATGTAATGGAACAAGTTCCCCTTGACAGAATGGCAAGCCGGATCTGCTCTTTGGCCAAAACCCAAAAATAACATAATAGAGTGAGGAAAGAGGCATGAAAAGAACCGTTCTCCCTTTCTTCACTCCTCTTTCCTCACTCCTCTTTCAATGCGCCAGCGGCCATCGGTTTTTTCGAATGAGGAGGCGGGTAGTTGTAGCTGTCTGCCGTCTTCGGCGGAGAGTCTTAACATTCCTATGACGATGTTGACTTCCAACACCTTCCATATCGTTCCGTCATAGGCAATCCTACAGCCTTCGGGGGGCAGGACCCGGCGTTGCTCGGTATAAAAGGTGTGTTCAAAGGCAAGGCAACAGAGGAGCCGTCCGCAAAAACCGGATATTTTCATTGAATTGAGGGATAAATTTTGATCTTTGGCCATTTTTATGGACACCGGTTTTAACTTATCCGAAACCGTGTGGCAGCAATACCCCCGGCCACACACCCCAAGCCCCCCGATCATGCGAGATTCGTCCCGGACGCCGATCTGACGCAACTCTATTCGGGCTTTAAAACTGCCCACCAGGTCCTTTACCAGCTCCCGAAAATCAACCCGGGTTTCTGCAGTAAAGAAAAACAGTATCTTAGGCTCTTCCAGGATGTAATGTACTGATACGAGTTTCATTTCCAGGTGATGGGTATCAATTTTTTGTTTACAGATGGTAAAAGCTTCCTGTTCCAGCTCGCGATTATTGAGGGATTTTTCCAAATGCTCCGGCGTGGCAGGCCGTTCTATCCGGACAATTTCAAAAAACGGCGAAGGGGGCCCATTTCTCTGGATAGGGCCGATAATTTGGGCCAAATCCCGGCCATATCGGGTGGGAACCAGGACCATGTTTCCAGGGTTCAGCCGCTCCCCCGGGTAGGCGGCCAGAAAGGTTTCATGGGAATAGAGGAGCCTGAGCCGGTATATCGGCGTATCCGGGGTCAGAGGTTCAAGACCCTCACCGGATTCAATGATTACTGCGGTACTTTCCAGATCCTTTTCAGTGGGATTATCCTCCAAAGCGGCAATGTCTTCTTCATTCTCGCCCTCCATATCCTCATAGAGCGGATTGTACGTATCTCTGTCACTCATATCCTATCCTATTGCAGCAAATCTACCAAAAGACCGGTAAGCTCCTCAAGGCGGGCCAGAATTTCCAACTGGCTCGTCTGGCCCAGCAAAATTCCCGCGGCCAATTGTTCCAGTTTGCGATCCACCACCTGAACCAGGGTCTTTTCTTGCCGTCTTTTTAAATTAACCCCAATACATTGTTTTTCCGTGGTATATCCGTTTTCCACCACATAGTGCAGAAAATTTCTTACCGCCTGCTTATACCGCTGTATCTCTGCCGGAAGGGGCCGGTTCTTTAAATCATCCCCGGCGCTGTGTACCTCGTCCAGCAGTTCCTTAATCGCCTCTTCGGAAACAGGAAACGCCGGCATGGTGTCCAGGGCCGCCTCCCGGGTTGCCGCTTCCAAAACACCGGAAAACCGGGTCTTTCGGCTTCCCAAGACCGGCGACTTATCTTTTGTTTTTTGCGGTTCAGCTTTAACATGGGCAAGAGCCGCAGGATTCAGGAAGGAAGGAAGCCCTTCCGAAAGGTGTATCTTAGCCATGGTTCCTGGTAATTCCCGCAAAGGCGGAGCGAATCCCCTGGACATCCCGATATTCGGCGATGGCCTTGTCCCATTCCTCGTCGGTTTGGCATACCATGACTTTACCGTGAATAAGACAGCCTTCGTCCGCCTGTATACGCCGGGTGATGATATCCCCCATGACCAGCGCGGACGCAAGGATCACCAGCCGTTCACTGGCAAGGACATTTCCGTAGACAACCCCGCCTATGGTTATGGCCGTACCGCTTACATTACTCTTCATCCGGGCCTTCTCACCGATGACCACCCGGCCTTTCGCGGACACATCCCCCTGTATACTTCCGTCAATCCGGGTGAACCCTCCGGATTCAATATCCCCCTTAACCCAGGTATCAGGCCCGATAATCGTATTAAGGGAGAAATTTTCCCGTTGGTGAGCCATTGGATAGCTCCCTTAACGGATGGTCCGGGCAAGACTGGAGCGGATATTAAGGTATTTATAGGGATCCACCACATCCGACCCGATATGCACTTCATAATGCAGATGGGGGCCGGTTGAAAGACCAGTATTGCCGATATATCCGATGACTTCACCCTGTTGCACCCGCTGACCTGTTTTTACCCGGATGGTCAGCAAATGGGCATACCGGGTGTAAAACCCATGCTTGTGTTTGATGATAACATAATTGCCAAATCCGCCCACATCAAAATCGACGGTAACCACCTGCCCGTCCGCGGTAGCTACAATCGGATCTCCCTGCCGGTAGGTGGAAAGGTCGATACCCTTGTGGATGTAATACTGGCCGGTAAAGGGATTTTCATTCTGTCCAAAGAAAAAGGAAATATGGCCGATACCGCCTTTTATGGGCCAGATACTCGGTATTTCCGTGAGGAGGGCGCTCTGGGAATTAAGGAGGGCACCGATTTCCTTGACCGGTTCCACTGCCGATGAGAGGTATCCCGCCAAGCGCCGGATATCATTCACTTCCTGCAGAATCCCTTCGGGGGTTTCCTTTATATCAAAAAAGGAGGATAAATCCCCGCCCGCAGCGGGATTCGCGGTGTTTCCGGCGATATCTGACCCCAGGGCGGAAAGTGTACTCGACAGGGCCGTTTCAAAACCCTTAGCTTCCCGTAAGAGATGGGCCGTTTCATCCCGCAACTGATCGAGACTTGCCTGGGTTTCCCGTAAGCGGCTGTCCTTGGCCGTGAAGGTCTTTCCAGTCTTGTTGTATGAGGCGCCATACCAGAAAAGCGCCACCTGAGTCCCTGCCAGAACCAGGATAAAGCACAGAAATGATAAAATCGTAACATGCAGATTCCATACATTTTTTTCCGAATGGGGTACCAGTACAATCGTATATTGCCGGGTGAGGGCCTTGTAGATGGCCTTAAAAAACACGGCAACCCCTCCGGCTATCAGGATAGTGAAATTACTAACCTCGTGGACCATATTATTTTCAAGCTTCTTATACTCATGAACCGAAGCCACCACCTACCCCTTTTAAAACAAATATCACATCAAGCTTTTACCGCTACTATCAGCTTAGTATATCAAATAACCCCGGGTCTTGTCAAATGCTTCCTGATGGTTTATGCTCTATTTTTGAAAACTATTATGATGGCTGAAACCGTTTATATTATCAATGCGATAAAAGCCGTGCCCTACGGCAGGGTTGCAAGCTACCGGGACATCGGATTAGTCGCCGGCCTTGCCAATGGAGCGCGGCAAGTGGCCCGGGTCCTCCATTCCCTGTCCCGCTCCCAGCAGCTTCCCTGGCATCGCATCATCAGAGCCAACGGACACATTGCCTTGCTCGAAGGGAATGGCCGGGAACTGCAAATTGCCCTGCTTCGGTCCGAAGGGGTGAAGGTTTCAGCCCGGGGCGTGGTAGATTATGGCCGGTATGCCTGGTTTGGTTCCTCTCCGGATGCGCTATCACCATTCCAGGCGCCATGACAGGGTATAGGTCCACTGGGCAGGGAAATCGGGGGACGCTATTTTGAGACTAAACCGGCTCCGTTTTCCCCGCACCGAAGCATACCATGCACTGTCCCATAGGGGGTCCTTTTCTTTTTTGACCGTATAGCCGACGGTTGCCTTGAACTGAAAGATCCGTACATTATAGGATAACTCCCCGGAAATTTTAGCAGAACTAAAATTCCAAGCAGCTTCTGGAATGGGGAAGGGTGGAGGCGGTTCCGTTGCCGAAGAGATGCCGATCAGGGTTCCCGAAAAAACCGAGCGCAGCGGCCCTAATCTAAGGCCAATACTTCCCTCAAAACGGTCTTGTATTGTATCCAGGTCCGAGGCGTTCCGGGCCAGGGCAAGGGAAATCCGCGAGGGCCTTATGGGGACCCCCCCGGACCCGGCGGGGAAACGGTAATAGATGAGGCTGGAACTCCGCTCAAAGGGTTCTCCAAGACCGCCGGCGCGGAGGCTGGTATGAAGCCGGAAAAGACTGCTCTGTTTTCCCCGCCGCTCAATACCAAGGGCGGTACGGAAACCAGGCCCGATGGCGGTACCATCCCTTCCCACATAGCGGCTCCCCGCTCCATCAGCGGCTAGGGATAGCCGCCAGGGTTTACTCCCGATACGGAGGCCGAGGTTCCCATAGAGGTCCCGGCCGTAGGCAAAGGTATCGGAATATGCCCAATCCGAGGCAATGCCTATATAGGGACTGGTAAAGACCAGGCCCAGGGCATAGAGGTGAAACTCCCGTTCCGGCAGGGGAGGGGATGTAGAAAACCAGGTGCTGGCATGACGAGGGGATAGTTCCTTCCCGGTATAGAACCCTTCCAGCCGTACACTGCTTTTTTTATTGAATTGGGCTTCTAAACCGCCTCCAAATGCGGGATGTAATGTCTCATCCAGAAGCGCCGAGGCAAATCCCTTAAAAATACCCCAGGAGGGACTCCCCAGATAGAGGTAGGCTTCCGGCTCTTTGGTTGAGGATGGTTCCGTTTTCAGATCGCTCACCGAAGGCTGGTGGTATTCCACGAACGGGACTGCCCTGATCCAGGGGTTGCGGATCCGGGCGGGCAACCCCCGTTCATCCAGAATGCCGTAGAGGAGCCGGGAACCGGTTGGTTCATGGTAAAGCCCCCCGGAAACCCTGGTATTGCCCATATCAATCTGCTCCCAAGGGGGAACCGGACGCTTATCAATAATCTGTGCCCGCAAGGAAAGGTCCTGCCAGGGTATATGGAACCGAAGATCCCCCCGGTTGATCAGGTTCCCTTCTGCTTCCCAGGAACCAGACCAGAGCAGGTCCCAAGAAAAGCCCTGGCTGGTGGCATCTCCGGGAAGGGATGGGGCAACAAGCAGGAAGCCGATGAAAAGGCATAATGCATCACGCATATCTTTTATAAGGGAGGGAACATGGGTTATGCTTTAACTTTGGAGGGAAAAATATGGATAATCCGGTTGTTTTGGTGCATGGGGTTGAAGAGGAAACGCTTATCGCTATCGTTAGAGCGATCAAGAAAGCGGCGGTAGAGGCTGGCGTTGATCCCGCCGCTATTGCTTTTGCGTCTTCCACGCCTACCAACCTGGAATGGAAGGTGAAGGACCTTATCAGGGAAGTCCAGCAGGAACATCGCTATTTTCAGCATAATCCGTCTTGAGGGCATACGAACATGGCTGATACCTCCAAGGCTTCGCAATCCAGTATGTGGGGTATCAATTTCGGGAGATAAAATTCTATCATAAGAGCCTTTCCCAAAACCCCGTAAAACAGCTAAAATCGGCTAAAGGGGATATAGAAAAAATGAGAGGAACCTTGTAAGATTGGAATTGGTAACAGACCAATACAAGGAGGCTCTCATCATGAAGAGTATAACAGAAATCATAGGAGGAGCGCAAGGGCTCCTGGATATTTCTTATAATGTGCAGGATGTATTTGAAGCAGTGCAGCGTCCCATGCTAAGAAGCTATAGGGGGACGGGAAGAAAACCGTATCAATCCCAGCTATTCAGTACGGACACCGAATTAATACAGAGGCTCAAAACGGATTCAGCCTTAAGGTTGCTATGCGGTTTTGAGAAGGTGCCTGGTAAATCCACCTTTTCACGGAACTTCGGCGAATTATCCGCAACAGCCATCATG
>JAITNP010000178.1 GCA_031290455.1 Treponema sp.
ATTGAGTTACAACCATGGGCGATGTTCGCGAAGGGGCCGCCGTGGATGAACGCCGGAGTTCCTTCGAGGGTCTGCACCAGGTTCGGCTTGAGAGCATCCTTGAGCAGGGCCGCCATCGCACCCTCAGCCTTGAGCTGGGATGCCGTAACCGGTTTTTCCGAGCTGTCGGACTGCTTGCCGTAAGTGTAGCCTACGATGATGCGACCAAGGCGGGCTTTGAGGTCGTCAATGTCCGAGGAAAGGCAGAGGATAGCCATGACTTCGGAAGCGACGGTGATGTCGTAGCCGTCTTCACGGGGGCTGCCGTTGGACTTGCCGCCAAGACCATCAACAATAAAGCGGAGCTGGCGGTCGTTCATGTCGACGCAACGGCGCCAGATAATCTTGCGCGGATCGAGGTTGAGTTCGTTCCCATGGTAGATGTGCGCGTCAATCATCGCCGCGAGCAGGTTGTTCGCCGCGCCAATAGCATGGAAGTCGCCGGTGAAGTGGAGGTTGATATCTTCCATCGGGATAACCTGTGCCCAGCCACCGCCTGCCGCACCGCCCTTTACCCCGAATACCGGGCCAAGAGAGGGTTCACGGAGGGCAACAATGACTTTTTTGCCAATCTTGGCAAGACCGTCGGACACACCAACCGTTGTGGTGGTCTTGCCTTCCCCTGCCGGGGTCGGAGTAATAGCGGTAACCAGGACGAGTTTCGCATCCGGATCATTTTTATGTTCAATAAGATAGTTGTAGTCAACTTTCGCCTTGTAGTAGCCGTAAGGCTCAAGATACTGCTCGGGAATCCCGACCTTCTTCGCGATGTCAACAATTTTTTCCGCATGCTGGGGATAGACGGTCTGCGCTATCTCAATGTCGGAACCAGGTGCTTTGGGACCAGTGTACTTAGGGGCTGGATACGCCATGCTTTATCTCCTTAAAAAATAAATTTAATCTTATTAGAGAGTGAGGAGCGGGTTTTCAATACCCCCACTCCCTACTCCCTACTTTTTTAGTAGTTCCCCAAGAAAATCGACGGGCGGCGGTGGACAGTGTCCTTTCCTTCCGGCGACGGGCGGAGGCCTGCCCATTCAACGATATCAGCCGCATCGGCAGCCTTGTTCAGCGTGTAGAGATGGATACCCTGGACATCGCAGCACATAAATTTATGAATCTGGTCCACGGTCCATTCCTTACCGGCTTTCTTAAAGTCCTCCGCGTATTGTTTCTCAACTTCGGGGGATGCGCCGCGCGGAGCGGTGTATTTGCCGATGATAGCAGAGAGGCTGCGCGGAATGGCGCTTTCGTTAGGAATCATCGAGAGCGCGGAGATATTCGGCCCGCCTGCGGTGAACCGTGCGTTGAGGGCCGGCATAACACCGAGAACGATCGGAAGATGGAAGCCGGCGTGGCGGAGTGTCTTAATCCACTTCTCGTAGGCCGCGATATCGTGACAGGTCTGCGCAAGGCAGAATTCCGCACCAGCATCCTGCTTAATCCGCATAAACGCCATATCGGCCCACGGGCTGCGTGCGTCAGTGTGGATTTCCGGATCACCCGCGCAGGAGATGCAGTAGTTGGGGTGTTTGTGGTGCACATAATCAACCAACTGGCTGGCATAGTGGAAAGTGCCGCCGGTCTTGACATCCGGTTTGCCTGTGGCCGGGTCGATGCGGTAATCGCCGCGAAGAGCCAGAATGTTCTCAAGGCCATGGGACGCATACTCTGCCAGGTTGTCATCAATGCTCTTTTCGGTTTCCATGATACAGGTATAGTGCGTCATGCAGTTGATGCCCACTTTCTGGACATAAGAGCAGACTTCAACGCTCTTGCCCTTGTTGGTGCCGCCTGCGCCGTAGGTACAACTGATAAAATCAGGGTTATACTTCTTGCAGATGTCGATTTCTTTCTGCAACTTGGGGACGCCGTCATCCTCTTTGGGGGGGAACACCTCAAATGACACCGTCATTTTCTTCTTTAAAATATCAGAAATCCTCATTTATGCCTCCAATGCCTTTTCAAAATTGCCTGGAACAAATCCAGGACTATCACCACTATAAACCCTTGTTCAACATGATGTCAACAAGTTTTTTACTTTTTTTCACGGTACACCCGTTTTTACCTGTAATCAAGGAAACAAAAAAGCATACCGGAACATAATTCCAGGCCATTGACACTACATCACGATACCCACAAACCGGTATACCCCTTGAGCGCCATCTTCTTACCGTGCAACCCTGACACCGGACTCAAGAATAATCCTGGCAACTCCTTCGTACTTGTTGAGCGTGTAGATATGTATACCGCTCACCCCGGCATTCATATAACCCCAGAGCTGCTCAATCGTATATTCGATACCGGCTTTCTTGAAATCCTCGGGATTGTGGCTGTATTTTCCAATGATTTCGGCAAGCTCCTTCGGAATTGAACAACCGTTGGAAAGAGCTATGCGAACGATGGGATCCTTGGCAAGGACGGGCATAAGCCCTATGATGAACGGAAGGGTAACACCCCCCTTGCGGCAGCGCTCGGCAAACTGCTCATAGGCAGCGATATCATAGCAGAGCTGCAACATGACGAACTCGGCACCCGCATCCTGTTTGCTGCGAAGATGAGCAATATCCGCATAAAAACTGGGCGCCAGAAGATGCTTCTCAGGATAGCCGGCACAGGCCAAACCAACCTGGGGGAATTCGGCTTTCAAGAAGCCGATCAACTTATCCGCATGGTCAAAATCACCGCCGGTACCTTCCTGCCCCCTCGGGAAATCACCCCGCATGGCTAATACGTTTTCAAGCCCCATGTCGGTGTACTCTTTTATACTCTTTTTAATATCTTCCCGGGTGTTTCCAATGCAGGTAAAATGGGTCATAATCGTGTGCCCACTCTTATGTATGGCTTCACACACCTCTTTGCTCCGTCCCTTGTTAGTGCCGCTGGCACCATAGGTACAGCTTATAAAATCAGGATCAAAGCAATAGAGCTGTTTAAGGGTCTCCAACAAGGGTTTTACGGGCTGGTCATTTTTCGGGGGAAAGACTTCAAAGGAAAAGGTCATCCGTTTTTTTACTATTTCAGCAATTTTCATTATGCCCCCTGTTTTATTATGCGATTACACCGATAACCCTCAACACATTCCCCAGGTTACCAACTTATATTACCAAAATCATGATATATCCCTCAAGAAAAGGTTGTCAAGCAATTTTTTTTAAAACTTCAATTCGGAATAGGGGATTGCGAGTGTGGCTCGATTCAGCGTCCTGGGGGGGCAGGAAAATCCCTGGGGCGCTCACGCTAGGGTTCTGGTACGAGATGGGATAGCGCTCCAAGCTTTTGAGCCAGAATCCGTCGGTCCCATGAGTGCCCCAGGGATTTTCCTGCCCCCCCCCAGGACGCTGTTTCCAGGGCCGTCTCTCAATATCCTGACTTGAGGCCCTCATCGCCCAATAGGAGTTGCAGCTCTTAATCCTCCTAGGCTAAGGGCACCCTAGACTTTCTTTAAGGACCTCCGGCGCAAAGAGTTTCATAATCCCGTATACCGGCCTGGGAAGCGTAGATAATGAACTCAATAGTTGCATGGGCAGTTACAAAGATAACCGACACCTCCTACAGGTGAGGAATATGCTTTATGAGCGCACGCAAATCAAAACCCGACATATCGGGCATTTCAATAGCACACCTCTTTTTTTGAATGGTTACGGTTACAAGCCCAGTTTTTTGATGATTTCCATCAAGCCCTGTCTGACCGGGGTATCCACCGGCAGCTCAACCAGGGGTTTCCCCGCAGCGTCATATTCGTAAACCTTGTCATCCTGGGGCAGTACCCCAATGAGCGAGAGTTTCTGGGCCTCAATTTCCTCTTGGACCCCCGCGTCCAGTTTTCCACCCGGAGCACGGTTCACAATCAAGTAGACGTATTTTGCCTTAAAGTCCAGCTCGCTTATCATCTCCGCAATCCTGCCCGCCGCCTGAACGCTGCGCCGGGAACAATCGCTCACCAGGAGGATCAAGTCCACCGGCGGGAGTATCCCCCGGCTTATGTGTTCAAGCCCTGCCTCGTTGTCTACCACCAGGTAATGGTAGTTGCTGTAATACTTTCTCAGTTGTTCCCGGAGCAAATCGTTCACATAACAATAGCACCCCTTCCCCTGGGTTCTCCCCATCACCAGCATGTCGTAATGGTCCTGTTCTATCAGCGCAGCATTGAACCTGAAATCGACATAGTCATGTTTCGACATGCTCGGGGGAATGGGACTCTTTTCGGCCACTTCTGCCTTGGCTATCTCCTCCCGGATATCCCCTAAGGTGATGAGCTTTTCCACCCCCAATACCTCGTTTAAGTTGGAATTCGGGTCGGCATCCACTGCCAGAATCGGCCCTTTCCCCATCTTGATCAGGTGATCCAGAAACAAGCCGCAGATCGTTGTTTTTCCGGTACCCCCCTTGCCTGCCATAGCGATACTATAAGTCATTATTACCTCATTCTTTGTAGTATGGCCTTAATTCTATGCAATAAGAGACCACTATTCAATCCCTACTTAATCATGCACCGCACTTCATCACCGTGGGCGCCAGCCAGTTCACCGGCCACGGGGTTGACGATGCGGTCCATGCCCTCAAGGGAGAGCGCGCCCAACAGAATTTCGTCCATATTGGACAAAACCAGTGTCCGAGCGTGAGCACTCCACGAATTTTCCTGCCCCAGGATACCGCTGATTATCTGGCCACGCGCGCAAAGGAATTGAAAAAATTGCTTGACAAGGATATATAATAATTATATAATACCTCCTATGGTAACACGTTTTTATGAATCCGTCTTTTATCATCAAAAATGGTGGACAAATAAATTATAATGGATATATGCTGGATATGACATCAAAGTTTTTTTTTATAATAATTTTTTGTTGTCTTTATGGTATGGTGGTTGTGCCTGCCCAGGAGCAGGGAGAGGCGGAGGTTTCCCGCGGGGTATTGCTTCCCGATACGCTTCGCAGGCCCCAGCGGGGAGAGGCCCCCCGGTATCCCCGGGACACGGTTATCGGGGCCTTGGGGCAGGGTGAAGCCCCAGAAGGGGCCTATCTGGTTGGCCGGGATCTGTTGTCCGCGTTACTGCTGAAAAACCGGGAGGCAGCGGTTTTAATCGCCCTAAACCGCGATTTTTTGGAGCAGGTGTTTAAGAACCTTGAGCCGGTTAACCCGCAAACATACCGGTTAGGCGGCGGCAGGGAAGAACCTGATGGAAGCGTCTCGTTCCTCTTCCGTTTTGTCGGACGGGAACAGTGGATTGCCGGGGAGTTATACCTCATGGTCGAAGCAGAAACCTGGAAGTTTGATGATCTTATTTTGGAGGAGGCAAAGGATATATCAGCAGGAGGAGATGGTTACCGTTTTGACTTCTCCCCCTATGAACGATTCTTTTAGAAAATATGGCGACACCAATAGGGCGTATTCAAAGAGATTTTTTCCTTAAAATGTTGTTTGTTGATCAGGTTCCTATTATGTATCTGCTCAATCGCACTGAATATATCTTACATATTGAAAAACTGACCAATGATGAGCTTTATTTTAAGGCGAATCGCCCGATAGCGGGATTGGCGGTCAAGGAAAAAATCAACCTTATGTTTGATTATAGAAACATCGTTATTTCTTTTACCGTTGAAATAAAAAACATTGATCTCAACCCGGAACATTTTATCGGGAACATACCGGAGGTGTTGTACAAAAATCTGGAGCGGTCCTATTCCCGGGTAACCGTTCCGGCGGATATTCAAGTGGAGTTTGCCTTTGTTGAGGATCGGTACTTTCTTCCGTTCCCCGAGGTAGCGCACTTGGAATCCGAGGAGGGGGATGATCCGGCGCCTAATCAGGATACCAAACCGGTTAATGAGAGCATGGCCCAAATGGGTTCCTGGATTAAGGGATACGCCGATGGCTATAAACTGGTCTTTTTTAAGGACGCCAAACCGCAAACCCAGGAGGAACAGCTCGTCGCTGAAACCGGGAAAGTCCTCTTTATCCCTTCAACCCAGGATCAATATCCCCAATTCGAGAAGGATCCTAAAAAAATACTGATAACCAAAGAACTGTTTAAAGCGCACATGGAACGTATCGGGGTGAATGCTGCCCAGTTTGATAAGACCACGGCTCAGTTTATAAAGAATAAACAAAACAACGGCATGCTTTCCGATGCCTGGGTTCCCCTGGTGTTTTGCCGGTATGTTATCGGGTATATTCATATCTGGATACAGACTGAGGGAAGGCCCCTGTTTGATTATACGATGATTGAAACCCTCTATCAATTTATGAAAAGTTTGATCCGGGCGCTGAAAAAGAGCGGCTATTTTGAAGCGTGCCGTCTCAAAGATAAGTTCATGAAGGTTAACGCCCTGGATATAAGCGCGTCGGGACTTTGTTTCGCCTTTCCCCGAGTGCCTATTTCCGCATTCCTGCAGCAAAATACAAAAATATCGATCAAACTGATTACGGCAAAGCGTACTATTAACATAGGCGCTAAAATTGTACGGCAGTACAATGAGAAGCGCTTAGACTTTTTTGGCTGCCGTTTTCTGGATATTACCCCGGAGGATATGCGGTTTCTCTTTGAATATATTTACGGTAAACCCATTATGGACGCAGAGGCTTCCCTGCTTTTTGGTCAAGTATGATTAGCTCATCAACCAAATCGACCACCAGTGACAGACTGCCCCAATCAGGACGAATACATGCCAGATAACATGAGTACCCCGGCGGTTCGGCTTACCGTACCAGATGGTTCCGAGGGTATAGGCCACTCCTCCAGAGGCGAGGAGGACAAGACTTGCAACGGGAACGGTCGAGACCAGGCGAAACCACCCCGCTACAATGGCCCAGCCCATCAGGATATACACCCCCAGTTCCGCCTTTTTTAAGAGGGTGCAATTAACCGCATACAGGGTGATACCGGTTACCGCCAAGGCCCATTCAATACCAAAGAAGATCCACCCCATGGCGCCTTTAAGCGCGAGGAGGCAAAAGGGGGTGTAGGTTCCGGCGATCAGCAGGTAGATCGCCGAATGATCAAGGATGCGGAAGATCCGTTTTGCCCCTTCGTGCTGGATAGCATGATAGAGGGTCGAGGCAAGAAACATGGAGATCAAGGTCGCGGTAAAAATAACGCAGGCGGTAATCCCCAAGGCCCCGCCACCCCAACCTCCCAGGGAACCTTTGGCCCGGAGTACCAGGAACACCAGCCCCGTAAAGGCCAGGAGAGAACCGACACCGTGTAATATGGAATTGGCGATTTCTTCCCCCGGTGTTTGAAAGGGAAGGGGCGACCGTGCCGGACACCATTTCCGGTATGACAAGGTTCGTGTATTCATTTCACTAATATGACCCGTTTATATACGATCGGTTGCGGGCGATTGCGGGTCATACAGCGTCCACCTTCCACTTCTGTTTAACCGCATGGAGCATGGAATCAACCGTTCCTTTGGGAATGCCCAATACTTCGGCGATTTGACGGTTGCTTGGGTCAAGACGGCAGTCCGTCAGCCGCTTCTTCATGGCAACGAACCGTGTCCGTGCCCGCTTGAGGCGGCCTGCTATTTTTTCATAAGCAGGCGTTCCTGCTAAAACAGCAGCTAATTTGCTTTCATAAGCAATACACCGATAGTATTGCCCGTATATACGTTCCTGGAGGTTCCGGACTTCATCATCCTGTTTCAGCCGCTGCTCCCGGATTGCATCAAGCAAGGACCGCAGCCTTTTCCTTTTAATGCCTATCATCGGCGCTGCACGGGCGAGCAGCTCCTCGGATATAAAGAAATAGGATTTGAGCAGTAATACTAAAAGCTGCTGCGCATTGGGAATCGACTTTGCCACCGGACCTGATTCCCAATATTCAGGATCATTACTACAAACCGCCATCTCCTCCTCCGCCCGGGCCGCCCAGCACGCGCATTCGGTACCATAATGATCCGCTTCCCGTGAGCGGTATTCCCGGGCCGCCCAATACACCAAAGAGCCGATATAAGAATCAAAGGACGCCCCAATATCCTTATAGACTTCTATGGCCCGGCTGATTCGAGGATACAGCCAACAGAGATAATCAGTGCAGGCATCCTTATCCCAGTCAAACAGGTGAAAACGCTGGTAATGTTCAAGGATAAACTGAAAGATAAGCCCTTCAAATTCTTTTTTCTGCAAAGTGCCACAAGCATATTGCCGCCATAAATCGTCTAAAGATACAATATCCCGCATAGTACACTCCTTTTTATGGTTCTATGGAGATAATGGCAATAACCTATCATTTTGATGGCATAAATATGACATATATCATCGTATTTTTTTAAATTTTGAAAGCTAGTAATTTTTGAATTGATATTGTGTATTTTTGTATACAGTTATGCTCTATATCATAGATTCCGGGCTTCATCAGGATAGGTAATTCTTTATTTTATAAATAAATAGCGGCCTTCCGATGATAGCACCATCACCTTGGCATAGAATTTGCTGTTATACTAATATGAATCAAATCAATATGCAAAAAAACGAGTTAGTTATGCCCCAGTTCTATGGTATTACAAGAGGGGTTCCGGCGTTCCGGGAACTTAAAACAGAAATCGTCAGAAAATTGATACATTTCCTCATTGCTTTAAGCCCCAGTATGGCGGCAGTGAATCGTCCCTTTACAATGGTAGTGTTGAGCCTCGGTACCGTGTTGTATGCATCCATGGAAACATTGCGGCTTTCCGGTATCGCAGTTCCGCTGATCTCTTCCCTTACGAATATGGCTTCCCGGTCCAAGGATAGAGGCCGCTTCGTGCTTGGCCCGGTTACCCTCGGTATCGGCGCCCTTCTTGCCTTGCTTTTATATCCTTCACCGGCAGCTTCCATCGGGATATATGCCCTGGCCTTTGGCGACGGCTTCGCCAGCTTAATCGGAAAATTCTTCGGACGCATCCGCCCTGCTTTTCTGCGGGGTAAAAGCATTGAAGGTTCCTTGGCCTGTTTTATGGCAGTATTGGTAACCGCCTATCAAGTGTCCTTTAGCTACAAAACAGCCCTCCTTGCCGCGCTTGCCGCCATGGTGGTGGAAGCCTTTCCGCTGGAAGACTACGACAATCTGGCCTTGCCCATCATGGTGGGCTTGGTTGCAAGTATGTAACCACCGATACCACGGACATCCTCGGTGATATGTTTCCCCTGTTCTCTTAATTGTCCCTATGGTCGGTGAGGATGGACTATGATTACATGGAGGGGAGGAGTAATGCGGACAATCGTGAAGAAAGTACTTTCTGGGAAGGCCCGGCCCGGGTGTATCGCGTTAACCTTAGGAGCGATAGGGGCTTTAGTGGTGGTAGCGATCCTGATGGATGGAAAAAACCAGGTTGCTGCGCCTCCCCCGGATGAGCGGCTCGTGGTGTCTTTTACCGGGGGCGTCATTGGGACCACCGAATCCGTGCGGGTCTTCTTTACCGAGGCTCAAGATATCTCAAAGCCCCTGGCCCAGGATGCGTTTTTCATACACCCCCGGGTTGAGGGGCAGGTGTCCTGGGAAACCGAGTATATGCTCGTGTTTACCCCGAAAATATCTTTTCGTCCTGATACCCGCTATACCGTGAAGATAAATCCCGCTTCTTTTGTGAACAGTACTGAAGTTGAAACTCCGCAGCCCCTTAGTTTTGAATTTGCCACCAAGGGTACGCTGGTGGATATCCGCTTCGATCCCCTCCGGATGGATGACGCCAAGAGCGCCCACATATCCGGTACAATTGTTACTGAAAGCGGTATGGCAAAAGATAAAGTTGAACGGATCATCCAGTCCAAGGATTTGAAGATTGCCGAATGGGTACACGAAGATCGGACCCACCGCTTTACCTTTCAGCCCATAGTACGGAACCGGGCTGAACAAAACGTTACGATACGCTGGAACGGAGCGCCCATTGGTTCTAAGGAAAAGGGCGAGGAGGCGCTTGTTATTCCTGAACTCAAGCGTTTTGAGGTTTTGGACATCAGTCAGCCTGAGAACGATAGGGTTCAGGTAACTTTTTCTTCCCCCCTGGACCAGAACCAAGACCTGCGGGGCTTTGTTTCCCTCTCCGGTGCGGACATCCATTATTCCATCGCCTATAATACGGTCTCAATCTATGGAAGCGTTTCCTTCTCACCAGGGTCACTCCTCACCATTGCGGACCTACAGGACCGGTACGGAGAAACCCTGTATCAGCCTACGGTATATACCGTTTCCGAAAAGTGGGAGCTGCCGGAAGTCCGTTTTGCCGGCCAAGGGGTTATTCTGCCCAGCAGTCAAGGTTCCACCATGGCGGTGGAGACCCGCAACGTATCGGGGGTGATGGTCGAAGCCTTCGCAATCTACGGGGAGAAGATGGCTCAGTTTTTGCAAGTGAATAATCTTAACGGACAAGCGGAGCTTGACCGGGTAGGCACGCCGGTGTGGGTCAAGGCCTTTGACTTTGATTGGGCGGAAACCGATAAGAACCGCTGGATCCGTCGGGGGCTTGATATGACGGCGCTTGCCCGTACATATCCCGACGGTATGTTTCACATACGGCTTACCTTCAGGAACCGCCATATTCACTATGAATGTACTGCGGGACACGGCGATTTCTCAAACCTGGAGTTCCCCTCTGATGCGCTGCCGCCGATACCTGGTACTAACCGGACATTCAGCGAATGGAACGATGAGGAAAACGATTACCCCTCGGCAGACTGGAACCGGTACTACACCGACCCCTGTCATCCCGCTTTTTATGTGTCCTATTCCGGCCACAACATCACGGTGGGGAGGAATATCCTCATTTCCGACCTCGGTTTGCTGGCCAAAGGTTCCTCTTCCGGCGTTTGGCTTGTGGCCGCAAATAACCTCAGCACTGCGGCGCCCCTGTCCGGCGTGGAACTACAGTTCCTCAATTATCAGGGGCGCGTCATCGAGACCCGGAGAACCAATACGGACGGGACAGCCCAGGTCCAGCTTGCTACGGCACCAGCGTTTCTCTGTGCCCAAAGCGGCTCGAACCGGGCCTATATCCGCCTGAATGATTCCCTGACCCTGGCCACCAGCCACTTCGATGTGTCGGGAGAACAGGCGAATGACGGGATCAAGGGGCTTATCTATGGGGAACGGGGAGTATGGCGGCCCGGGGACACCCTCTACCTTACCTTTCTTTTAGCCGATACCAAGCACACCCTTCCCCCGGATCATCCGGTGATCTTTGAGCTTGAAGACCCCCAGGGCAGGATCGTGGAGCATCGGACCTACACGGAATCAATGGAGAGCTTTTATCCCATCACGGTTTCGACCACGGAAAACGCCCCCACCGGGGACTGGACAGCCCGGGTCCGGGTGGGAGGCGCGGTGTTTAATAAGACCCTCAAAATAGAGACGATCATGCCGAACCGCCTCAAGATGACCCTGGATGCAGGGGACAAAGGATACCTCGATCCCGCTCCCACGACCATGACCCTGGAAGCGGCCTGGCTGCACGGCGCGCCGGCTCCGTCCTTAAAGGCGGATGTATCGGTGGTGTTCAGTGATAGGGAAACCCAGTTTGCTACCTATAGGGATTATACTTTCAAGGATGCTTCCCGTTCGGTACCGGGGGAGCGGCAGGTATTGTTTGAAGGAAAGCTGGATAAGGACAGCCGGGCGGCGTTTACCGTAACCTTGTCTCCAGGGACCACGGTGCCGGGGAAGCTCACGGCACGGTTTATGACCAGGGTATTTGAACCTTCAGGGGCCTTTTCATCCGAGCAAATCGCCATGGACTACGCTCCCTATAGGTGGTATGTGGGTCTTAAACTGCCCCCCGGAGACGCTGTGCGGAATATGCTCCTCACCGGCACGGGTCATAGTGCGGATATTGTGGTCCTTGATGCGGAGGGGAAACCCGTGGCCGAGCCGGTTGAGCTTGAGGCCGCCCTGTATCAGATGAACTGGCGGTGGTGGTGGGAAAAGGGCGGGGATGATTCTGCGGACTTTACTAACGCCCTGTCCAGAACGCCGGTGATGCAGGAAACCATCCATACTGCCGGCGGTAAGGCCCAGTGGAAATTCCAGGTACATTACCCCGCCTGGGGGCGCTACCTCATCATGGTGCGGGACAAGCAGGGGGGCCACGCGGCAGGCTCCATCGCCTATATAGATTGGCCCGGCTGGGCGGGAAGGGCCCAGGACGGGCCCCAGGGATCAGCCTTCTCCCTCAATCTTTCCACGGAAAAGCAATCCTACACCATGGGAGAACTCGTGGCGGTTAGCTTTCCTTCCAATAAAAGCGCCACGGCCCTGGTGGTGATTGAAAAAGCCGGGGAAATCATCGCAGAGGAATGGATACCCTGTACCGAAGGAACCACCCGGTATGAGTTTACGGCGAATCCCGGGATGACCCCCAACATTTATGTGCATATTACCCTCTTACAGCAGCATTTGCAGACCGCCAATGATCTTCCCCTGCGGCTCTACGGCATCATTCCGGTTACTATCAACGACCCCGCCACCTGCTTGCAGCCCCGGATCATCGCACCACCGGCGTGGGAACCGTCATCTTCGGTGTCTTTTATGGTCACAGAAGCCCAGAATCGAGCCATGACCTATACGGCGGTGGTGATTGACGAAGGGCTTTTAGGGCTTACCCGGTATACCATGCCCAACCCCCATGGGACGTTTTACCGCAAGGAAGCCTCTTTCCTCAAATCCTGGGATATGTATTCCGCGGTCATGGGAGCTTACTCCGGGAAACTCGAAACCCTCCTGGCCATCGGCGGCAGCGACGATGCCTTGGGAAATGGTGGCGAAGGGCCGAAACGGTTTAAGCCGGTGGTACAGTACTTTGGCCCGTACCAGCTCAAGCCCGGGGAAACGCGAACCGAGACCTTTGACCTGGGCGAATATGTAGGGGCGGTACGTATCATGGTGGTGGCCGCTTCAGCGCAGCGGGATGGCCCAGCCTATGGGGTTGCGGAACACTCCGTGCAGGTCAAGAGCGACCTCATGGTGTTAGGCACGGCGCCACGGACCCTTTCTCCCAAGGATGAGGTGGTCATTCCCGTATCGGTGTTTTCATATAAAGAAGGAACCCATAGGGTACAGGTGGATATCACTCTGGAAGGAGCGCTGCACCGTGCTGCGGGAAGTGCCTCCGGAAAGGGAACTACGCTGGAGGTGGTGTTCGATAAGCCGGGGGACAAAATTGTCGAGTTCCGTGCGCAGGCCGCCGATTTTCCGGGGAGCGCCCATATCGAAATCCGCGCCACCTCCCCGGGGCTTAAGGATGCGCTCAACACGGTTGACCTGGAAGTCCGTTCTACCGCGCTTCCCATAACATCGGTGTATACGACACTGCTTGCCCCCGGCGCCTCATGGACCGAAACCATTACCCTGCCGGGAAGACCGGGAAGTAACACGGCGATGCTTGAGTGTTCCCGGATTCCTCCCCTCAATCTTGAGCATCGCCTCAAGTATCTAATGGTCTATCCCCACGGCTGCATAGAACAGACCACCAGCGCCGTCTTTCCTCAACTCTTTCTTGATAAGGTCCTGTCCCTCGACGCGGATAAGCTGCGGGCCTTACGGGAACATGTGGCCGCCGGCATCGACCGGATAGGGGGCTTTCAGACCTATAACGGGGGATTCTCCTATTGGCCCGGCAGTGGAGAGGCCCATGAATGGGGCACCACCTACGCAGGACATTTTCTGATCTCCGCAAAGCAAGCCGGCTATCCCGTGCCCCAAAGCTTACTGAACCAGTGGGTTGCGTTTCAACGGAACAAGGCGGTTTCCTGGTCCGGCTCAGGGGGCCAGGGGGATATGCTCACCCAGGCGTACCGGCTCTACACCCTGGCCTTGTCGGGAAACCCGGACCTCGGGTCCATGAACCGTTTACGGGAACGGGCCAATCTGCCGGCGATTGCGATATGGCGGCTCGCCGCAGCCTACTGGTACGCGGGGCAGCGGGACGCGGCGCGCCGGATGATCCGCAGTGTGTCCCAGTCCGTAACCGCATACCGGGAATTGTCGGGTACCTTCGGCTCAGACTTCCGGGACAAGGCTATGATCCTCGAAACCCTTTCGATCATGGGAGAAGCAGGGCAGACCAAGACCCTGCTTGCAGACCTTGCCGAGGGGTTGTCCTCGGGGGAGTGGCTTTCTACTCAGGAGACTGCTTACGCGTTGATTGCCATCCTGCCTTTTCTCTCGGACAACAAGGATGCACCCATAACGGTTGAGTATGCCATAGGAGGCGTAAGCCGGCAGCTATCCTTTCCTTCTCCGGTAATCCAGGCGGACCTTGGGGCACTGCCTGAGAAGACCGGACGTATCAGTATCAAGAACACTGCCGCGTCTCCGGTGTATGCCCAGATCCTCGCCCGGGGGATCCCTGAGGAAGGGGCTGAACCGGCGATGGCTTCGGGGCTTTCTCTGAGTGTCCAATACTGTACCCTTTCAGGAAGCCCGATTGCCGACCCTACCAAGGCGGCTTTAGGGGACGACCTGGAGGTGCGGGTAACCGTGGATAATCGCAGCGTTCTTGCAGTACCGGAGATTGCCCTGGTCCATGCCCTTCCCGCCTCTTGGGAGATACTGAACACCCGTTTAACTGCGGGAAGTTCAACCGCGTCTTCCGCAATCAAATACCAGGACATACGGGATGACGCCATCATGACCTATTTTGACCTAGTCCGGGGGGAGCGTAAGACCATTACCTTCCGGGTCAACAATGCCTACGGAGGGAGGTATTTCATGCCCGCGATCCAGGCGTATGCCATGTATGACGAGTCTATCCGGGCGGTAATACCGGGGAAGCGGCCGTAAGAGCAAGAGCGGGGTTTGATGGAGGTTCTGATTTCCGGTTCCGCAATGACGCGAGACGGTGAGTAATTCCTTATAATATATAGAATTAGCATGAATTTATGATTAACATGATTGCATGAAGTCTTTCGAGGCTCTATCACACGGCTTTTGTACTCGCGGTCTACCTTTCACAAACCTCGTCACCAAGGCCCATGCAAGACTCGCTTCCCATGATGTGCTCTATCTTTCTGGATGAGGTGCGTCATTTCTGACGGTCTCATAAGGTCATTTCGAACGGTTTCTCCTCTTTCCTCCTTTCACGAGCTTTCGTGACGCAACGTGGTTTTTCTTCTTAACTTGTTGACATTGATTATTTTTATGGGCTCCGTGCTTTTTCAGGCGCTTTGCCATATTCCGCGCATCTTTGTTTTCAGGTACACCCCATTGACTCGTCTTCAGTATCCCTTCCTTATGTCGGTTCATCTGTTCAATCCACGTTTCACCCGGTAGCACTTCTTTTTGATGAATCGTCGTAAACATGGCATATATTTTCTTCAATAGCCGATTCCCATACTTCACCACTGATTCGTCTGGGTATTTTGCGAGAAATCGGACATCCCGTATCACATGCGCCCAACGAGGTTGTAGAAAAAACCTGGACAAACAAGCCGTAAACAGGCTATAATCGTGACATTATGGCACATTACAAGACGACCAATAGGACGCAGGGCCTGTTTTTAAGCATCAATCTGGCAGAACAGCTGCTTCCGGGAAGCTACGAGTTCACGCTGCAA
>JAITNP010000114.1 GCA_031290455.1 Treponema sp.
GATCTGCTTAAAAAGCACGATTTTCCCGCATCCGTTCTGGTCATTGAGGCGTGGAGCGATGAGGCGACTTTTTACATATTTAACGGCGCGGGCTACACGCCGGTTTCGGGCTGCGCCGCGCCGCGATACGAAGACTTTGACTTTTCCGCGAGCGAATGGCCCGATCCACGGAGCATGATCGAAAAACTCCACAATGCGGGTCTGCGTCTGCTGCTCTGGCAGATTCCGGTCTACAAGCAGCCGGACAAGGACGAAGCGCCCTGTATCCAGCGCGACAATGATCGCGCGTATGCTGTCGCGCATAAACTCTGCGTCATGGACAGCGAAGGCAAGCCTTACGCCATTCCCGAAGGCCACTGGTTCGCCGGTTCTTTGCTGCCGGATTTTACCAGCGCTGAAACGCGGCGGATATGGTTTGGCAAGAGACGCTATCTGCTCGACATCGGGGTGGATGGCTTTAAGACCGACGGCGGCGAGTTTATCTACCGCGAGGATATTTCCTTTACCGATGGTTCAGGCGGCGCGGACATGATAAACGGCTACGCGCAAAGCTATGTAAGCGCATATACGGATTTTGCCGGCGCGGAACGGACACTCTTTAGCCGGGCTGGCTATACGGGATAGCACACGACGCCGATTCTCTGGGCCGGCGATCAGCAGTCCACCTTTGAGGAACTACGCGCCCAGTTACGCGCAGGTCTTTCCGCCGCCCTGTCGGGAGTGATCTTCTGGGGCTTTGACACAGGCGGTTTTGCGGGGCCGCTGCCGGACGCGGAATTGTATCTGCGCGCGACAGAGCTGGCCTGTTTTTCGCCGGTCATGCAGTGGCATTCTGAGCCGGACGGAGGTCAGTTTGCCGGTGAAGAAACGCTGGACAACAACGAGCGCAGTCCCTGGAATATCGCGGCGACGCTACCCGCCGCAGAACAGGAAGCGTATCTCAACCGAATCCGCGCATACCACAAGCTGAGAATAACGCTGCTGCCCTACCTGCTCGCCGAAGCCGCCTATTGCGTGGAACACTCAAGCCCGCTTATGCGGGCGCTGGTCTACGACTGGAGCGGCGAGGCGGCGGCGCTCGACATTGACGATGAGTTCATGCTGGGGCGCGATCTGCTTGTAGCGCCGGTACTCCAGGCGGGACTTGATACGCGCCGGCTCTGGCTCCCGCCTGGTTCATGGCGCGGCTTCTTTGATCGCAAGGCGTATTCGGGTAACCAGTGGCTGGAGACAGTCGCCGCCGCGATACCGGTGTTTGTCAGGGAAGGGGGTTCGGTATGCTCTGCCAGCAAATAACGGTCAGAACTCCGAGTATAAGCAGGGAACTGAACAAGAATTTTGCGCCAATAGATAAATCGTTAAAAAACTTCATACTATAACTCCTTAAAATTGTACCCTACCATTTTTGAGAATAGACGCATACGCCGATACAAAGGTACCGTGTTCGTCTGTACAAGGGGCTTTACTGAACTAAAAACTTCGGTTCTGGTACGCTGCATCCAGTTCTGGGGAAACATCGTTTTCAAACTTCTCATGGTCCAATCCTTACAATAAAGATAGGAAATCTACGTTTTTTATTGAAGTATTCTGGTTTATTTTACTCCCTGGCTAACATTATAATCATATCTCTCCCTCAAAAACAAGTAGCAATATTACTAGTTGTTCGCATGTCCCCCGATTGAGGGGAGCAAAAACCCTCCAAAAACTGAGATTTTTAGGGGGTTCAATATATTAATAATTTGATATTACTAATAGGGTAAAGTACCATGAGAAAACGCCTGTATCATTGCTGATCATCCCTGCCCTCTGTTTCAACCATGTATGTATTTGAATATCCAGGGTATTGACCACTGGCCCCATACCCGGGAGATGGTCCCGGTACCTCTGTTATTTTTTAGGGGTCATGGTCAGGGCCTATCTCCCCTCTTCCTGCCGGTCCCGCACGGTTCCGGCAAGCAGCGGGAAATCGGCTTTTTATGTCCCGGAGGTGATCGACAAGTATACTGGAAGCGAGCATGACAAAGAGCGCAGGAAGCGGTATTATGAGCTATGCAATAGCTGAAGAGGAAAAGCGTTACAACGGCTGCCGAGCAGGGATTGCCGAGACGGTAAAACCCATGTTTGTCCGTGGTTCAGACATTCGGGACATCAGTTTTGTACTCCTCATCAGCATAAAAAAGGTCTTAAAGATACTGACTTCTTCAAAATATCAGATCACCCCCTAAAAAACACGATGATGCCCTGGAAATTGATGAGTTTTGGACTAAATTGAAAGAAATAATTGCACCCTGTGTCATCGTATCCGACGGGTTTTTCGTAAAACCTGTTGTTTCTCTCAGAAGTTACGCAACCACTGGGAAAGCCTTTGAGATGGCTTTTTTTTATATCAATGATGGTTTTGTATGATTCTATAGCATACTTTGTAGATAACTACCCTATTTATTATCAGTTTTATCTCTACTTCCATGTTTGTTTCCTTGCTGTTTTTGCAAATTGATCAATTTTTTTAATAAATCTTCCTGAAAAGAAATATTTACCGTAGATGCTGCCATAACATGCTCCTTGATTTTTTGAGAATTTTTTACCAAAACTTTATTCAATCCAGCAGCACCGCCCCATCTTGCTCATCCACTGAAGGTGGCGTTCGTAGTTTCTTTTGCTGTTGCATATCCACAATATGTTTCGCGCCGCCCCTGCCGGTATTTCCGGAGCCGGTGCGTAACCATCGGTAAAGATAATCAAACCATCATACATTTTTTTTGCCATTAAAAAATAGTCGATAATCGGCTGAAAATGAGTGCCCCCTCGTCCCGTTACTTGTATGGTTTTGCGGGCCTTCCGCATCGAAACCGGTTCCCCGGTAATATCAACGTCAAATTGCAGTACATCAAGAGATTGAATACCGTATTTGAAAAAGCGGTTTATCGTTGCATAAAACAGATCGATTTCTTCGTTGGAAATAGAACCGCTCACATCAACGCCTATCAAAAGCCGGGTAGTAAACGTGCTTTTCTTACCCATATACATAAAACCATAGCGCCGGCTCGGTCTAAACCGAGTAAGCGTTTTTTCACTCGATAAAATCGTGGCGCGGAATCCCTTCAATACCTCTCGATAATCAATAACCGGACGCAGGCTGACAATCAGGGTTTCTCTCAAGGCGCCCGGAATGGTTCCCCAGGACATACGCTGCTGGGCAAAAGAAATAATTTCTCCAATCTTGTGATCCAGGTAGTCATCTTCTTCCCACAAGCCGGCCTTCTCCATGGCCGTGCTCGTCGATTCGCCGGTGTTTTCTATATCATCATCGCGGTTGCTGTCGCTTTCACTTGTATCCCCACCGCTACCAGTTGTGGTGTTTCCGTCATTGCTAATCGTTGTACCTTGGGCTTTGTTATCGGCGCCGTTATCTTGGTCAAGATTTTTCAGTTCCCGATAGTAAAACTCAAAATTTTTCTTTGCAAATTCCTGGGATGGCCAAAAGTCGGCGGCTTTGTAAGGAAGATTCCTGAAAGGGTAATATGCATTCAGCGTAATATTACTGGCAATATATGAACATTTTAAATTGTTTTGCGGCGGCTGCCGGTAGGGATGGCGAAGCAGGATGCGGATAACTTCAATTTTGAATTGTGTCTCCAATTGCTCATCCGAGAGCTGCGACACATAATCGCGGTTATATTCTATGCGCCCCTGGCCACATCGAATGGTCTGAATGCGTTCATTGGCTTCGACACGATGCGATACCAAGGTCATCAGTAGCACCGGTTCCCGTACATACCACGTATCGGTTATATGCTGTATCCGGCGGAGACACCATTCCCCTTTGTCCATGACCTTGTCCGCTGCTTTCATAACTTAATCTCCTTAATGAAGTCGATGATATTCTTGAAGATGTAGGGCGAATAGGTGAGTACCGCCACTTTTGTTTTGGGATATGCCGAAGACTCATAGAGGGTAGTCCAGTGGGCCAATACTTCGTTATGCTTTTTGGTACGTAGCCACTTCACATAGTGTTCAAGATTTGCAATATACCCTTTCACGGTTTCCTGATGGTCTTCTGTTTCTATGGTGCGGAACATGCCTTCGTTGAGGGGCGTTAATTCGTGGATATCAAGCTTTTCCAAGCGCTTTTTCTGGGCGAAAAAATCCATCAACACCATTCTTGGGTTAACCCCGTGATTATTTTTCACAAAGGTGGAAAACTTAAGTGCAGCGTTTATTCCCACCATACCGGCAATCGCCTTTTCAACGGTTTTGTCGATGCTCTCGATAGTATTCAGGATTTCCGAAACCCGGGCCCAGGAACGGCGGTCCGGGTTTTTTTCCAGGCCCGCATCACCATTCGTGTCGCTTTCCAGGTAGTCAGGGTTATGTTCGATAAAGTCAATAAGACGGATATCAATGTTGTGTTCCGCGGCCCAGAGCAGCCACTCGGCGGGGGTAGGTGAAAAATAGTACACATTAAAGCGTGAAAGCAGCGCCGGATCCAAATCTGTCAGTTGGTACTCCTCGCCTTCGTTGACCGCCGATATGATTTGACTTCCTCCCGGCAGCGTTTTTCCCGCCAGGGTCTTGTTGAGGGTCAAGTCCATCACGGTTTGCAGAATTTCAGGACGGGCGCGGTTAAGCTCGTCCAGGAAAAGCACCACTGGCTTGCCGTCTGTGGGAAACCAGTAGGGCGGTCGAAAGTCTGTCTTTTGTGTTGCAGTATCCAGCATCGGCAGGCCGATAAGGTCACCGGGATCGCTCATTTGCCCCAGAAACAGGGTTACTACCCGCATTGAACGGGCGGTAAAATAATGTTCAATGATCTGCGATTTACCGATGCCGTGTTTACCCACCAGCATGATGTTATGGTGCGCCGGTGTAAGGCCGAGGATACTTAATAATTCCGCAGTGTTGATCTTTACTCCCATGTCATTATCCTTTTTGACCAGTTCCCTTGATCCATTTCGTATGGGGGGAACTCTGCATTATGCTGACATTGAATTTCTCGTTATTTAGCATATGTTCATATTGTTGAATGGTCTGCAGCAATTCCGGCATAGTTTCCTGAAATGATTTATATTGAATGTCAATCTTTAACTGCCGCTTGTTTTTAAGCTGAATATACAGCACCATTTTAGT
Organism: Treponema sp.; assembly: GCA_031290455.1. GTDB lineage: Bacteria > Spirochaetota > Spirochaetia > Treponematales > Breznakiellaceae > JAITNP01. The sequence goes on from JAITNP010000114.1 coordinate 5,128, forward strand.
GACCATTTCTTCAGTACAATACGAATATGGCGAATCTTGTAAGATTGCGGTGATCCAGGTTTTTATGCTGTCTCGCGCAAGTGTGCTAATCTTTTCCCGCTTCTCCGCCCGTGCGATAAAATCACGGTATTTTTTTCCTATCGTATCAAAACTGTGTAACAGTCGATATACACACTCCCCATTATCAACAGACCATTGACAGGTTATTGTATCCTGGCCCTGGATATTCAGGACTATACTCAGTCTCTTTTTTCCCTGGACAGTACTGAATTCTAATACGCACTCAATGGGTGAAATGTTTTTCGTTATTCTATAGCGTTTATCACTGCGTTGTGGTGTTTCTTCTACGATGGTAAGGCCTTCAATGGGTATTCCCGGACCGTTTATGAGTGCATATAACGCATCTACCGTTATTTTATGCGTATCCTGCGAATACAAGAGACCATAGCCGTATTTTACGAGAAAATCATACTGCTTGTCCCTTAAAGACGTCATCCTGTACATCATTGGTATGTAACCCTACAGTATCTCCCGTGCAATCCACGCACAGGCCTCTGCATCCGCCAAGGCGTGGTGATGATGTTCCAAATCATACCCGCACCGTTTCGCTACGGTATGGAGCTGATGATTGGGCAGCGCTTCACCGAAAACCTGCCGGGAAGCACGGCACGTACAGTAAAACGTATACTGAGGATATGCCATACCGTAATATTCGTGGACAGCCCGTAAACAGCTTGCATCAAAAGGACTGTTATGGGCAACCAAGGGAAGTCCCGCAATCTTCGGCACTATCTCCGCCCACACCTCGGGAAATTCCTTTTCATGTACCGTATCTTCATAGGCAATCCCGTGTATTTCACTGGTAAACCATGCAAGATAATAGTTTGGGGTTGGCCGAATCAGCCGGTAAATCTTTTCCAGGATTTGACCACCGCGAACAATCACCACCCCCACGCCGCACACACTGGAACGTTTATGGTTGGCAGTTTCAAAATCTATCGCCGCAAAATCTTTCATACGTTGATTAAATATATCACCCATTGCTCGTATGTGTCAATACGCTCCGGGGATGATTGGTAAACCCTATCTTCCTTCCCGTGTCCGCCCTGGCCAGTAATTCATCCTGACAAAACGCAATCAGTGTATCAATCGAAGGTTCCGTGCCGGAAATAACGCTGTCAATGGTACGTTTGCGGGCGATGTTTTCAATCTGTCCACCAGAGAAATCGTAACGGGAAGCTAATGTTTGTGCTTCCCCGCCGGACAAGGCCGGTATCATGGTTTGCCAAATGGACTGCCGGGCAATCAGGTTCGGTTTTGCAAATTCAATCTTATATAAAAAACGCCGTTCAAAAGCATTGTCCATGTTCTGGGTCAGGTTGGTGGTGGCAATCAAGATACCATGCAAGTTTTCTATTTCTTGCAGAATGATATTTTGAATGGTATTCTCGGTTTGAGCCACTGAACTATGGGTTACTTCCTTGCGTTTTCCGATAATCGCATCGGCTTCGTTGAACAGCAAAATCGGTGCAATCGCACTGGTTTCTACATAGACTTGGTAACGGTCAAAAACCTCTTTTATCCGTTTTTCACTTTCCCCAAACCACATGCTCTTGGTTTCCGATATGTTCACCATCATGATATCCCGGCCAGTTGCACGGGCTAACTGATACACCGTTTCCGTCTTTCCGGTTCCCGGCGGTCCGCAAAACAAACAGGCAAAACCGGTTCGCATACCACTGTCGGTGAGGCGCTTTTGAACAGCGACGAAATTTTCAGCCTCCAAGAGCGCCGTAAGCTGCTGTATGTGCTGGGCTTCCTTTTCATTATAGAAAAGCTTCTTTTTAGAAAGCGTCCCCGATAAGATTAATCCTTTTTTGTTTTTTCCCTGCCGTTCTTTGATATGTAACTCCGCAAGCAGTTCGTTTTTAGCTTTATCGGTTAATTTGAAAGATTCCCGGTCACCGAAACCTTCGCTGTTGCTGTTTTCAATAAGACGCCGCTCCATTAATCCGTGATCCCCGTCTTCTAACAGGGTCTTTACATTTCTAAAGGTAAATTTACTGTCATATATATCATTAAAATCATGAGAACTAATGTTATCATCATCATTATTGATGAATAAAAGGCAAAAGAATACCAACAGTATCATGTCATCGTCATCAAGATAGTAACTTTTTATTTTCAGTGAAAAAAGAAGCTGCATATTATCATCTAGTAAGGTATGTAATTCCGCAGCCAATGCATCATAGGTCAATTCATTCTCACTGCGCTGTTCAAAAAGATTTTCTACAACCGTAAAAAATTCGGTGATTGAGATATGCTGATGATTAACCGGGGTGAAGGCTTCTCCTTTTCTGAGGGCGTTTATTACTTCCATGGGTATACGGTACGAAACGGTTCTTCTGCCTCTACAGCCACAAATAAATTTTTTCTTTTCTAATGCATCAAAGTCATCCATATATTGAATGAGTTGTATTTTGCTGCACTTGATTGATTCCGCTATATCATTTATGGAAATAGATTGATCATCGCATCTGTTAAGAAAATGCGCAAAGAACACCCCTTGTATGGGGGTTATGTGCAGTTTTTGTGTTATAAAGGCGAGGTGCGCCTTGGCACTGTCAAAAAAGATTTTATTCAGTCCATTTTTTTCTGATAGTTCAACAATTTTTTCAAAGTGTCCCAGCAGCGTAAGTTCTTTTGGCGCGGTGAGTTCTCCGATGGTTTCCGGTAATACCGGAAGTTCATTGCCGCAGAGATTCAGGGTTTCCAGGGCCTTAAGATCGCCTATGGTTTCCGGCAGTGCGGTCAGCTTATTCCATCGGATATCCAGTTCTTGTAACACCGCCAGACTACCGATGGTTTCGGGCAAGGCCATCAGGTTGTTGTGGCTGATATCCAGGGTTTTGAGGGACGACAAATTACCGATGGCCTCGGGCAGGGTCATGAGTTCATTGCCCCGAAGCGTCAGGGATTCCAGCTCAGTGAGCTTGCCGATGGCTTCCGGCAGCGACCTCAGATTATTGCGGTGGATGTCGAGATATTTCAGCTCCGTGAGCCTGCCGATACAATCCGGCAGTTCTTTGAGATTATTTTCACTCAAATTGAGGGTGGTAATATGGGTCAATTCTGCAAGTTTCGGCGGAATGTGCTCTAATCCCAGATCCGACAGGTCGAGTTCCATTTCGCCTCTTTCACGGCAATGATTGATACGCTGCTGGGCTTCCAGCGTACCGGGCATTAGGGTTTCCAGTTGTTTATGCCCCGCAACAGTGTTTGTATTTTTTCCCGCTTCCGCAGGGGCAGGGTACGTTGCGTCCCACCTTGGGGCTGGCGCGGACTATGGTATGGGGCACAATATCCCCATCATCATAGAGCCATTGACCATCTTGTTTCTTAAACCGGGCTCGCTCATGATGAATATCCCGCAGGCCCTCCCGTTCATAGGAAGCCTCAAATTCCACGGTTCCTTCAATATCCGTGGGCCCGCCCTGGGTAACGGATAGGATCTTGAGGCCCAGCCATCGGGACTTCTCACTCCAGTCCCTGGTCTGTTTAACATCAATGGCTCTGCTCGCCTGCTCCTGATTACCTTTGAGGCGATCGGTATCACCTGTTTTTGCTGCGCCACCGGTTTTCTGTGCATCCTCTGCGGTACAGGTGGCGATGATGTAATCAATGACGTGTTCCGTATATGCGGTATAACGGCTCCGCATGAGCGCTTCTGCGGTGAGGGGCTTTTGTGCACCGGTAATATAGGGTTCACAGCACTCGCTATATGCAAGGCCGGAACCGCACGGACAGGGTTTCATGATAATACCTCCAAAAGGGCGGTGATATCCGCCGGAATAATCCGGGCCGCCACGGGCCGTTCCATCACCTTGTGCAGGGAGGAAGGAACCGGGATCGGTCCGGTCAGGGGTTCCACGGTTTCGGCGAACTTGGCCGGGTGGGCCGTGGCCAGTATTGCCAGTGGTCCTGGGGTGAGGGCATGGTGCGCCTTGAGATGGTCTACCGCCTCCCATCCCACTGCGCCATGGGGATCGAGGAAGTAGCCATAGGTGTCGTGAACCCGGCGTATTACGTTCCGGGTATCCTCATCCGAGACCGAGACCCCTCGAATCATCTTCCGCATTTCCTCCAGGGACCAATGGGCCGCCATGCGTTCAAAGTTACTGGGGGCCCCCACATCCATGGCATTGGAGATGGTGGCCTGGGAAAGCCGGGCCTCGTAAGTGCCGCTCGCCAGGTAATCAGGGACGGTCTTGTTGATATTCGTGGCGGCGATGAAGCCCTGGATAGGAGCGCCCATCTTCATGGCATAAAGGCCGGCGGTCAGGTTGCCAAAATTGCCAGAAGGGACACAGAACGTGAGGAGTGGGGGAGACCCGCTGTGTGCAAAACTCCTCACGCCTCGCTCCTCATGCATCGCTATTAATCGGGGGGTAGCTTCCGCGTCATGGTCACAGTTCCCGGCACAGGCCTTTCCTGCGGCAGCGGCGTAATATACCGCTTGGGGAATGAGCCGGGATACGTTGATAGAATTGGCAGACGACAGGACCAGCCGCTTTCTGAGGGCTTCGTTTCCAAAGGCGGCTTTGACAAGGCGCTGACAGTCGTCAAAGCTGCCTTCCACGGCCAGGGCGGAGATATTCCCCCCAAGACCGGCTATTTGCCGCTCCTGCAAGGGGGAGACTCGGCCTTGAGGATAGAGTACCGTTACCGAAATCCCCTCAATGCCGTAAAAGCCGTCCGCCACTGCCCCGCCGGTATCCCCGGAGGTGGCCACCAGGATGTGCAGGGGCTGCTCCTCCCCCCGGCGCACATAGGAAAAGGCCCTGGCCATGAACCGGGCGCCGAAATCCTTGAATGCCGCCGTGGGACCATGGAACAGTTCCAGCACCAGCCGGTCCCCCACCGGGATAAGGGGCGTGGAAAAGGGAAATGCCTGATGGACCAGGTCCTCCAATACCGCATCGGGGATATCCCCGTGCACGTAAGGTTTTATCGTTTCAAAGGCAATATCATGAAAGCCCATGCTGCCTAGGGAAGCGGTTACCTTCCGGGGGTAGGGGGGTATTTCTTCGGGGACAAAGAGGCCGCCGTCCGGGGCAAGGCCGGTCAAGGCCGCCACGGCAAAGCTCA
>JAITNP010000018.1 GCA_031290455.1 Treponema sp.
GAAAGCCTTCGACATAGCTTTTTTCTACATCAATTATGGCTTCGTTTGATGCCTCAGCATACTTTTTCGATCACCTCCCAAAATCCGGTGGTGATCTACAAAGTATGCTCGCTAATTCCTTATAAGATATAGAATTACGTTAAAAATCTAACTAAAATGGATTTTTGTCCACGCATTAGAATTTTTCTAATTCCTTGCTATATAAGGAATTAGGTATTCTCGATCGGAACAGTAGACAATCATGTTAATCATAAATTCATGCTAATTCTATATATTATAAGGAATTACTCAGCATACTCTGTAGATCACCACCCCGATTTTCCAAGCTGTTTCCAGCGGCCTACATGAGCGGAACCGAAGATGTACATATCCCTGGCAATGTCCCGAATTAACACACCCGGACCCATGCCGCGGGTCTGGGCCGCCCCCAGCGGTGGGGCAGGGTTCGGATGTAGTCTTCCGCTTCGCCCCTGGTCTTGCATCCCTTACAGACCTTTTGATTCTGCTTGCCATCCGAATCTAGCCAGTAGTAATACCACACATTTCCCCGGCAGCCCGAAAATCGAAGTCTTGTAAGTCTCTGTATAGCAATGAATTATAATCGGGATGGGCGGATTTGAACCGCCGATCTCTTGCTCCCAAAGCAAGCGCCTTAGCCACTAGGCTACATCCCGAAAGAAAGGGTAACCACCTGAAGGGTCAACCCAAGAGCGATAATACCTCAGATATCGCTCCACGTCAATTAGTCCAGGAACCGGTCGCGATCCTCTCCACCAAGAGGAAACAAATAGAGGTCCGGCAACTTGAGGATCTGCTCGGTGGAAACTTTAGCCGGGATGGGTACTTCACTAATGACCGGAATTTCAAAGAAATGTTTCATTTTTTCAAACCCTTCGGCTTCAACTTTTATGGAAAATCTAACGTTTTGATGGAGATTTGCTGCTTCCGCCTGAATGGGAGCAGGCCAAAAGGTAAAGGTCCCGGTGGTATGGGGCACCAGGTGATAGGGATTCTGCCAATTACTATCTAGCATGGGTATTAATTCGCCTTTATGCAGGAGTTCTATCTGAACATCCGCCATGGGCGCAAAATTTAACCCATTGAAGAGGCGTCCGACTATGGTTGGTATGGTGAATACCGGTTGACTGGTTTCGGCAGTATTGTTATGTATGGTCCTGTTATGGCTGAAAAAAGGCCGCTGGTTATGGTTGATCTGTTTAAGCCCTTCCCATATTAAGGTGACAATATCAGCCGTCACCTGCTGGTGGGCGATAGCTTCCTGTCCAATCCGGGCGACACCCCTGCTTGAAACAACATAATGAGGTTTGATGCGGTTAAGCACATAGCAGGCTGTATCAATACGGCATTGGCTACAGGAACAAATTTTTTCCGGATTACCCTTTTTTTCAATGGAATCAAAGATATCATTCACCTTGGCAATGACACTATCCTCGTTGGTGTTGTGTAGATCCATAAAGCGTTCTCCTTATATTAAATGTAACCATTTTTTTCTTATATGCAATATCTCATAACATCGTGGATTACATTTTATCCGCATTTCATGGATTGGGTCTACAAAAATTCGTATAAGATACAAAGATTTTATAAAAGCATCCACCGTTTCGGCCTTAAAAAGGCCCGAACTTTCCGCAAAATAGCATCCTTCGTCGGTCACGTAGAGTCCGGTTTCAAAGGAGACCGGTTCCGGGATATCAATCAGTATCTCTTCCGGGAGGATCCGGCTTCCCAGCACTTCGGAAAATTCCAGGGCTAGGGCCTGTTCATAGTAAGAACGATTTTTGATATCCAATAATCCCCGGTATTCCTCAGCATCAAAGGGGAAGGTCGCGGCCGCCACATAGAGCCGCCCGCTCCGTACCTTTTCGGCCAGGGAAAGCAGGGAATCCCCATGTCCTGCCATCACCGCGAAGAGGCTCTGATCATCCAGGCCGTACAAGGCTTCCCCGGTGATGAGTCCCTGTTCAAGGCCCCCCAGGAGGGCTTTTTTGATCATCGCCGTGGCGGAACGTACCGAAGGATGCCAATACACCGTCCGATACATCAGATACTTCGAAAAAAGGATGGATTCCACGCTGGGGATACCCTTGGAATCAATATCGATCCCCCGTTCAGGGTGGGGATACACCTGAGAGAGGATAAAATCCACATCCTGGGCGCCGTAGGGAACCCCGCAATACCGGGCATCCCGGTTTAAATAGTCAAGTTTGTCCGGGTCCAGGACTCCGGAAAGGAGTTTTTGGTAAAAAAAGAGTTCCTTATTATGCCCTCCGGAGAGTTTGGTATCAATGATAGCGGCGGTAAAATAGGGGTCCGCCCCGGTATCCGCCACCAGGCTTTTAATGGGTTCGGACTCAATGATTTTTCCCGTTAATTCCTCATGAGCGGGAAAGGGCAGTTCTTTCAGGGAATGAGTATAGGGAAAATGCCCCAGGTCATGGAGGAGGGCCGCGCAGAGAAAGGACCGGACCCCCGTAGCACTGAGCCATGCATCGGCTCCCCGCTCCGCAAGGTTTTGCAAGAGCCGGCGGGCAAGGTGGTATACCCCGATGGAATGGGCTGCCCGGGTATGGGTGGCTCCGGGATAGATGCGATATACCGGGCCTAATTGAAAAATCCGGGAGAGCCGCATGAAAGGCGCCGAATTGGTCAGGGCCGCGAGGGAAGGGGTCAGGTATATGTGCCCCCAGAGCACATCCCGGATGGGTGTGGTAAAGCCGTCACGAAGCGCAGTATAGGCGTCATCTGTCATACCTGGTATACTAAATCCTTGGCCTTCCCGTGTCCAGGGGATCAAGCAAAATCGCGGTTCCCGGTCGTATATATCAGGAGGCACATCATGAATACCCACCACGACCCCTTGAACGATGCGGTTCAGGCATTCTTCGGCCTTTCTTACCTGTTCCCCTATCAGCGGTTGGTGGTAACCAATATCCTGGAAGCTGCTCAGGCGGCGGGGATTCCCATTCACTGGCCGGCGGGACTCGAGAACCCCCCGCATAAGCCGGTGGATGATGAAGTGCTGGAAGCGACGGATGGAGCCCACGACCGGGACCGGGAAAGTTTAGGCCGGCAGATCGTCATCCTTCCCACCGGCGCGGGAAAATCCCTCTGCTTCCAGCTTCCGGCCATCCTACTGGATGGACCCACGCTGGTAATCTATCCTATTCTGTCATTGATGGCAGATCAGGAACGGCGTTTGCAAGAGCGGGGGTTTGCGCCGGTCATACTCCGGGGGGGACAAAACGAGGAAGAACGGAACACCCTCTGGGAAAAGCTTCGTTCCGGGGAAAGCCGGTTCATCATCGCGAACCCAGAGGTGCTTTTGACCGCTTCGGTGATGGGAAAACTGGAAAGCCTGGGTATTGTCCATATCGTGATTGATGAAGCTCATTGTGTCAGCGAATGGGGAGAAAGCTTTAGGCCCAGCTATGTGCGGATTGGGGAGATCCTGGATGCCGCCCGGAGGCCGGATCCCACAACCTCGCTGATAGTAACTGCCTTTACCGCCACTGCATCAGCGCCAGTATTGGAAAAAATAGAACAATACATCTTTGGCGGCCAAGGGGCGCACCGGATCATTGGGAACCCGGATCGGAGTAACATCAGCTACGCTGCCCAAGGCTGCATCCTCCGGGATTTGGCGGTCCGGGACCTCATCCTCAGAAACCCGCGTCCTGCCATTGTGTTCTGTTCCTCAAGACCGGGCACGGAAAAGCTCGCCCGGTATCTCAGAAACGAATTGGCGGACAAAGAAATCCGGTTTTACCACGCGGGCCTGAGCCGGGAAGAAAAAACCGCTACGGAACACTGGTTTTTTAACAATGCCCGGGGTATCTTGATCGCCACCTGCGCCTATGGGATGGGGGTCGATAAGGCGGATATACGGACCGTGATACACCGGGACTGCCCGCCATCGGTGGAAGCCTATCTCCAGGAATCAGGCCGGACCGGCAGGGACGGACTTCCTGCAAAAGCGGTGCTCCTCTGGGGACCTGATGATGAACGGCACCTGCACAGGGCACAATCCGAAACGGACCGGATACGCCTTTCAGCACTCCTGGACTACGCCCAAAACACCAGGGATTGCCGCCGGGGGGTCCTCCTTACACTCCTCAACTATGAAGGGCCGGGGGATAGCCCTGAATCGGCTTGCTGTGATGTATGCGACAAAACGGCCACAACAACCCTGCGGGAAACGGATAGCCTCATCCGCTTCTTTCGTAGGAATCGCCGCCGCTATACCCTTACCGAGGCCATCCATGTATTGGCCCAGGCTGAAAATCTCCACTGGTCTGAGGATGACGCTAAAAAGGCGATACAACACCTCCTCAGAAATAAAACCCTGCGGAAGATATCCAATCATCTATGGAAGGACAAACTAACGGTATGATGCATTGAGCCCGCTCACGCATCATCCGCTTCAGCTTCGACCGGTTCAGAAACAACCGTCTTTAGCTTTTTGAACTTCTTAGGTTTGGGTGCCATCGGAGTGTTTGGCCGGCGGTGGACCCGAACCACATAGGAGACCAGGGAAAAATACAAGATCATCACTAGGGTTACCACAATTACTTGCCAGGAAGTAATAATCTTGATAAGTACATTTTTAAGTTCATCTGAAAACATCGTAACTAAGAATCCTCCCACCGGCGAAACTGCTTATGCTTCTTAATAGAACTTCTTTGACTCTAAATTCCATGCCCTGAAATGTCAATACGTTGAGTCGCTTTCAAAATACTGGTCTTGATAGCCAAGGGACTGCGTAACGGAAACCCGCCGGGGGCGGTGAAAAACCCCAGGACGGCCACCCATTCCGCTTGCGGCATAGATAAAGTTGCCCTACTGGGGATTTTCACCGCTCCCGGCGGGTTTCCGCTACGCGGTCCCTTGGCTGCCATTGCCAGGGTTTGAAGCTTGAAGGGGGAAGAGTGGGATGGGGCCTTTGCTGGAAAAAGATCACACGTTTTGGCAAAGCGGCCACTCCATAGCGCTCTTCCCTCCTCCTGATGTCATTTCGGGGTATTGAGAGATGGCGCTGGAAATACAATGGGCAGGAAAATCCCTGCCCGTTGAGACCGCTGATTATCTGGCCCCGATCTCAATCTTATATTCCGAATGAAGCCAGCTGCTATACTACTGCTTGTTTTGCGGAATATCCGGCAAGGATGAAAAGCCCTGTTCTAAGTCGGCATCGGTTGGGATGACGTCGCTCATGGTTTTGGCGTTGTAGGCCATGTACGCTGTCATGTCAAAATAACCGGTGCCGGTCAAGCCGAAGAGGATGGTCTTTTTTTCACCGGTTCGTTTGCATACAAGGGCCTCGTCAATCGCAACCTTGATGGCATGGGACGATTCAGGGGCGGGTAGGATCCCTTCGATTTTGGCAAACTGAACCGCAGCGTCAAACACCTCGGTCTGTACGGCGGAACGGGCTTCCAAAAAGCCGTCGTGGTAGAGCTTTGACAGGATCGGGTTCATACCGTGGTAACGCAAGCCCCCTGCGTGATTGGCCGAGGGGATAAAGCCGTTGCCCAGGGTGTACATCCGTAACAGCGGCGTGGTCTTTGCGGTATCACCAAAGTCGTAGGCGTAGCGTCCCCGGGTGAAGGAGGGGCAGGAGGCAGGCTCCACCGCGATAAACTGGGTCTTCGATTTTCCTGCCAGCTTGTCTCCCATGAAGGGTGCGATTAACCCGCCGAGGTTTGAACCCCCTCCGGCGCAGCCGATGATGATATCTGGCTTGATATCGTACTTATCCAGGGCGGCCTTTGCTTCTTGTCCGATTACCGATTGGTGCAGCACCACATGGTTGAGAACACTGCCCAACACATAGCGGCATTTATCTGTTTTAACCGCGGTTTCAACCGCTTCCGAGATGGCGCAGCCTAGGGAACCACCGGTATTGGGGTTAAGGGCCAGAATCTTACGCCCCGCTTCGGTGGTATTTGACGGTGAGGGGATGAGGTTCGCGCCGTAGGTCTCGATGAGGGCCTTCCGGTAGGGCTTTTGTTCGGAACTCACCTTCACCATATACACGATGAGCCCAAGGCCGTAAAAAGCGCAGGACATGGCCATGGCAGTCCCCCACTGACCTGCTCCTGTTTCAGTGGTAAGGCAGGTGAGGCCCTCGGCTTTCGCGTAAAACGCCTGGGCCGCCGCTGAATTCAGCTTGTGGGAGCCGGAGGTGTTGGTTCCTTCGTGCTTGTAGTAGATTTCCGCGGGGGTGCCCAAAGCCTTTTCCAGAAACTTGGCCCGAATCAGCGGGGCAGGGCGGTAAGCCCGGTAAAATTCCTGAAGCCCCTCGGGGATTTCGATGAAGCGGGTGGTTTCATCAAGTTCCTGTTTGATACATTCCTTGCAGAATACCACCCCAAGGTCCGCGGCAGAGGCCGGTTGTAAGGTCCCCGGATGGAGTATCGGGTCCGGTTTGTCCTGCATATCCGCCCGGAGGTTATACCAATATTGGGGGATCTCCTCCTCATCAAGGTACAGCCGGGTGGGAATTTTCTTTGCCATGATGCGCTCCTTATCATGATAGTAATAATGTTTCTTTATATAGAAACGTTATTACTATACCGGTTGTTTGACCCTCTGTCAAGGAGTGAGGAAGAGAAATCCAAACAGGTTATTCGCTTTGGTGGTTTTTGAAACTAAGGATGATTGGAGGCATATAAAAATATCTTGACGAAAAGATATAAATAAGTATATAGTTTTCTCCTTGTGTTTTGACCATTACGAGTCCAAAGGCCATGGGCTGTGTTTTGAATTTTTTATTACGTATTGAGTTGAATGTTGCCTATATATTTGTTTTTTTCTTTTTTTGTGCTATTATAGATTATAGATATATCATAACTGTAGCTGTAGCTGTATGGGTTATCATTTTTATGGTAACGATACATAATTCCAATGGAGTTTGTTTTTATGCCAGAAATAGTGGGCATTATTATTTTCACCTTTGTTTTATCCCTCATGGCTGTTGCCCTGATGATTCGTTTGTCCCATAAAAAGTCCTGGTATGACAAAATCAATGAACGGAAAATCCATACTGGAAATGTTCCCCGCCTGGGAGGAGTCGGATTTGTCTCCGTCTTTATTATCATGGCCTTCTTTATCACCTTCAAATTCCCCACAGGCCATTTGGGAATCCGGTTTTTGCCCGCGCTCTGTGCATTCATCTTGATATTCATAGCCGGGGTGTATGATGATTTCCGTGCCTTGGCGCCTCGGCACAAACTTTTTATCCAGATTATCGCCGCCCTTTGTGTGGTTATCCCCGATTATACCTTTCATCGGCTGTTCTTTTTTGATATTGGCTTTTTTTCCGAGTTAAATTGGATTCGGTATCCCCTTTCCTTCCTCTGGCTGGTGGGGCTGACCAATGCCATTAATCTGATTGATGGGGTGGATGGCCTTGCAGGAGGAATTTCCGCCCTCATCGCCCTCATCTATGCCGGCATTTTGGTGATCCTCGGGGATACCGGTTCAACCGCCTTACTGGGCCTCTGCCTGGCCGCAGCCCTCGGAGGCTTCCTCATCTTTAACGCCCCGTTTCCCAAGGCAAAGATTTTCATGGGTGATGGGGGGAGCCAATTCCTGGGGTTTATACTGGCTTTGCTGCCCCTCATTGATAAGGGGGAACGGGGCTATACGGCACTGCCCCTGCCCTATGCGGCGGCGCTTTTGATCATTCCCATCTTCGATACCATCGCCGCCATGTGGCGCCGTATCCGGGATGGCCGGCGTATCGACAGCCCCGACCGGTCCCATATCCACCATAAACTCATGAATTTGGGACTCAATGCCCGGGGCGTGGACGGGGTATTATACGGCTTGCAAATACTCCTGGGGGGAGTGGTGTTTTTATCCCTTACGGTGAAAGGAATCCGGTCCCTGAGGCTGCTCTGTGTGGCCTACCTGATAGGGATTGTTTTTTTTACGGCGATCCATTTTATGAACCAAAAGGTTAAAAACCAGGAACCGGAAGGGTGATTTTCATGGATGGGTATACGCAGGATAATGCTCCCGGACGGTACTATTTTGATTGGGCCGCTACCGCCATTCCTGACTCCTCTGGCGTTGAAAACATACCCGCTTTCGGCAACCCCTCTTCCCTCCATCGTGAAGGCCGCCAGGCCAAGGCGGTCTTGGAAGATGCCCGTTCCCGATGCGCCGCCGTATTGAGGGTGCCTGCAAAACACCTCTATTTTACCGCCGGAGGAACCGAATCAAACGCCATGGTGATCCATTCCCTGTTACGGCGGAGACATGCGGCCTGGCTCCTCTGGTCTGCGGTTGAGCACCCCTCGGTGCGGGAAAATTGCGTCGTCATCGAAGGGCTTGGGAAACACCTCGGTTCCATTGGGGTGGAACAGGATGGCAGAGTTACCCCGGCAACCCTGGAAAAGGCCCTGGAAAAGCATCCTGAGACCCGGTTCGCCGCGATCATGGCGGTTAATAACGAAACTGGCGCGGTGATGGATGTACCGAGTCTGGTTCGCCTTATCAGGGCACGGGGTGGGGCCCCTATCCATGTCCATAGCGACCTGGTACAGGCCATCGGCAAGATCCCCGTGGATATAGCCGGTTGGGACCTGGATTCTGCTTCGATAAGCGCCCATAAACTGGGGGGACCCCGGGGGGTTGGCCTCGTCTACCTGCGTAAGCCCTTGGACCCCCTCTATACCGGTGGGGGCCAGGAAGGGGGCATACGGCCGGGAACGGAGAACACCGCCGGGGCCGTTGCCCTGGCCGTATGCCTGGAGCGCCGGGGGACCCCTTCGGTGGTTAAGGCCGAATACGAAGCGGCAAGCCGCCGTTGGAACCGGTTCATCGCCGCGCTCAGGGCAATGGACCGGTGTACCCTCATCCCCCAGGACCGGCAGGATGCGGATAGCCGGTTTTCACCCTGGATAGTGCAGGCTGCCTTTAAGCATATCCCCGGTGAAGTGATGGTCCGCGCTTTGGATGCCGCGGGTTTCGCGGTCTCCACCGGTTCCGCCTGCTCCGCATCAAAGCCGGGCCGGCCCGTGCTTACCGCCATGGGGGTGGATGAGCCTACCAGCCTTGAGGGTATCCGTATTTCCCAGGGCTGGTCCACAACCACGGAGGATATTGCGGCATTAACCCAAGCCATCAGAGCAATCCTCAGCGCTTTTAAAATACCGGCAGGTTGAAATCGGCTCCATTTATATTGTAGAATATATTATCATAGATGATGACGTATTTGCTTAAACCGGGAGAACTCAGCCTGAAAGGGGAAAACCGGAAAAACTTTGAAAGTATCCTCAAACGGAACCTCCTGACCATGCTTCGCCTAACTGATGCACGAGTGATCATGACCACGGGCCGCTTTTTCGTAATCTGTGGGGAAGCGGCAGCGGAGCAGGTTGAGGATGCCCTGGACCATCTGGTGGGAATAGCAGGCTGGGCAAAAACAAGAACCTGCGAAAAAAGCGTGGAAGCGGTCCTGGCTTGCTGCGTGGAAGTGGGGAGGGCGTTTTTTGACCAAGGGGGAAGGACCTTTAAGATCGAGGCCCGGAGGACGGATAAAAGTTTCCCCCTGGATTCCTATGGTATACGGAGCGAGGGGGGGCGCGCCGTCTTGGAGTCGGTTCCCGGTTTACAGGTGGATGTCCATTCCCCTGGGGAGATCATCACCGTCGAGATCCGGGAGCAGGCCTATATCTATGGAACCGGCAGGAAGGGCCGGCGAGGGCTTCCGGTGGGAAGCGCCGGCCGGGGGCTGCTCCTCCTTTCAGGGGGCATTGATTCTCCGGTGGCAGGGTATATGATGGCATCCCGGGGCATGGGCATTGACGCGGTTTATTTTCATGCCTATCCCTATACCTCAGAGGAAGCCCGTAATAAGGTGGTGCGCCTTGCGGAGCTGGTGGGCCGGTATTCCATGGGGATACGGCTCACGACCATAAGCTTTACCAAGGTTCAAATGCGGATAAAAGAGCGCGCCCCCGAAGGGTGGACCACGGTGCTCTTGCGGATGGCCATGATGGAATGCGCGGAGACCCTGGCACGGCGTCGAGGGGACAAATGCCTCATCACCGGGGAGAGCCTTTCCCAGGTGGCGAGCCAAACCATAGAAAACATCACCTGCACCGAAAGCCGGGTAACCCTGCCCATTCTTAGACCCCTCATCGGAATGGATAAGGAAGCAATCATCCGTATGGCGGAAACCATCGGCACCTATGAAACATCGATCCTGCCCTATGAAGACTGTTGCGTCCTCTTCAGCCCTCCTCATCCGATTCTGCGGGGGGAAGCGGAAACTGCGGGGCAGCTCTACGAACAGCTTGAGCTTGGGGCATTGCTCGAAACGGCCATCAGGGAAAGTACTTTGGAAAAATGTTGAATCTACCAAAACTCGTTTAACCTGAAGACCGCACGTATCCACGGAACATCAGTAGATAACAGGTCAGGAATTCATTAAAATGAGGATAATACTATTCCATAATTGCCAATTATATATATATATTAGAAATATATCATTATTGGGGATATTAATGAAAAAAAACATTACTAAAAAAAACATTACTATGGTAATAATTGTAAAAATATGTATTATCGGTTATATGATATGCGGTATGATATCCTGTAAAAGTGCACCTGCTCCCACTACAGAGCCACCGGGTGAAACCCAGCAGGAAGATAAAGCCTTACAACCGCTTGATGACACCACTCGACAGGCATTGGCAGCAGCGCAAGAAAAGGTGGAGAGTCTGCGTAAATTGACCCTTGATTTTGCAGGTCCCACCTATTATCCCGCTGAATGTGATAGTGCGGGATCGCATTATACTCAGGCCCAGGCATTGAAGCCCACGACCGTAGAAGACTATAAAAAGGCGATAGAACAATATACTACTTTGGCCGGTGAGTATCAGGCCCTCAACGAAAAGGTGCTGCCCCGGTATGTCGAGGAACGGAAAACGGCGCTGCAAAGCGCACGGAACAAGGCCGTACAGGCAGGCGCTGAGGATGCGCTGCCGGAACAGGTGGGTACTGCTGATGAAACGGTAACTGAAGGAATGAAGTTATGGGACGCTCAGGAGTATTATGCGGCAGCGGATGCTTTTGATGACGCTCAAAATCGCTATGGATTGCTTGAAACTGAAGCCGCATGCCATGGTCTTCGCACAGAAATTGCAACCTATAATCTCAGCACCTATGATCCTGATACCTTTGCCGCCGCGGAACAAGGTATGCAGAGGGCATTATCCGCATATACCGCAAAGGACATTCCTGCCGCCCAAAGTGCCGCGACGGAAGCCTTATCACAATACCAACTGGTGGCAGCTACTGGCTGGGAAGCCCTTGCCCTGGAACGAAGGCAGCGTGCGAATGCTGAACGGACGAAGGCATTGGATATTAAAGCCAATATCGCAATGAAAAATGACTATGAAGCTGCCAATGGGGTCTATTCCCAGGGGGACAGCGCACTGAGCGACCGGGATTTTAAACGGGCGGTTGAATGTTTTACCCCTGCGGAGACGATGTTTACGGTAGTTTATAAAACCACCACAGAAAAGCGCCAGACCGCGGCAAAGACGATACAGGCAGCGGAGAAGCAGATCGTTGAAAGCGGCGATCGGACGAAGAAACAGGCAGGAGTTAAACGGTGAATCAAAGGATGATGAAGCGTGTAATTTTTTTGTTTCTCCTCAGTATGGTATTTGGTATGGTTACGGTATCCATAGTCGGTGCAGCGCCGCCGGATCCGCAAAATAACGAGTATTATCTGGAAAGTGTTCGGCTTCTTGGATTAGCCCGGGAAAGCTTTGATTATGGCGATTATGATGCCGCCACGGCCTATGCCACCGAAGCGATGAAATATGCCAGGATGTCGGATGAATATGTGGCACAACAGCTTAAAATACAGGAAGCGGATGATGCCATTGCTAGGGCAAAGGAGCGGCTTGATTGGGCCACATCCATGGGGGCTAAAACGCAATTTACCGCCCCCTATAATAGGGCAAATTCCGCTTATAGCGATGCATTAAAGGCGAAAACCGCGGAAAAATGGACTAATGCGGTTGATGCGGCTCATAAAGTAATAGCCGCAGTCGCTGAAATTGAGGCCCTGCAAGCAAAGCAAGCGGACGACGCCCTTGCGGCGGCGAAGAAACGGCTCGATTGGGCAACCTCAATAGGGGCAAAGACCCAATTCCCCACGCCCTATAATCAGGCTAATTCCGCCTATAATGACGCGGTGAAGGCGCAGAATGCCAAAAAATTTAGTGATGTTGTTCCCGCTGCGAATAAAGTAATGGCGGCGGTCGCTGAAATTGAGGCCCTGCAGGCGAAACAAGCGGATGACGCGATTGCGGCGGCAAAGAAGCGACTTGACTGGGCAACCTCAATAGGGGCAAAAACCCAGTTCCCTGAGCCGTATACCAAAGCAGGGACAGCATATAACGAAGCCTTGAAATCACAGACGGGGAAACAATGGGATGATGCCATGGCTGCGGCAGGACGGGTGATTGCGGCGATTGCCGAAATTGAAAACCTGAAAACACAACAGGACGCGGCGATTGCCGCGGCAGCAGCGGCGGAAGCCGAAGGGCTCAAAGCACAGGAAGCGGCTAACGTCCTCGCGGCGGCCAAGGAGCGGCTTGACTGGGCAACCTCGATAGGGGCAAAGACTCAGTTCCCCACTCCCTATAAACGGGCGGATTCCGCGTATACCGACGGGGTAAAGGCGCAAAATGGGAAAAACTGGAATGGCGCGCTTGCCGCTGCCGATAAAGTCATGGCGGCGGTTGCTGAAATTGAGGCCCTGCAAGCGAAACAAGCGGATGACGCCCTTGCGGCGGCGAAGAAACGGCTCGATTGGGCAACGTCGATAGGGGCAAAGACCCAGTTCCCCACTCCCTACAAACGGGCGGATTCCGCGTATACCGACGGGGTGAAGGCGCAGAATGTCAAAAAATTTGGTGATGTCATTACCGCCACTGATAAAGTTCTCGCGGCGGTTGCTGAAATTGAGACCCTGCAGGCGAAACAAGCGGATGACGCGATTACGGCGGCCAAGAAACGGCTCGATTGGGCAACCTCAATAGGGGCAAAGACCCAGTTCCCCACTCCCTATATGCGGGCGGATTCCGCGTATACTGACGCGGTGAAGGCTCAAAGTGGAAAAGGCTGGGATGATGCGATAGCCGCGGCAGGACGGGTGATTGCTGCTGTTGCCGAAATTGAAAACCTGAAAACACAGCAGGACGCGGCGATTGCCGCGGCAGCAGCAGCGGAAGCCGAACGGCTCAAAGCACAGGAAGTGGCTGACGCCCTCGCGGCGGCCAAGGAGCGGCTTGACTGGGCAACCTCGATGGGGGCAAAGACCCAGTTCCCTAACCCCTATAAGCAGGCCGATTCCGCATATACTGACGGGGTAAAGGCGCAAAATGGGAAAAACTGGAATGGCGCGCTTACCGCTGCCGATAAAGTCATTGCGGCGGTTGCTGAAATTGAGACCCTCAAAGCGAAAGAAGCGAATGACGCCCTTGCGGCGGCCAAGGCTCGACTTGATTGGGCGACTTCAATAGGGGCAAAGACCCAGTTCCCCACTCCCTATACCCGGGCGGATTCCGCGTATACCGACGGGGTGAAAGCTCAGAATGTCAAACAATTTGGTGATGTTATGACCGCTACTGATACCGTCCTCGCGGCAGTCGCTGAAATTGAGGCTCTTAAAGCGCAAGAAGCGGCAGCCGCGATTGCGGCGGCCAAGGAACGGCTTGATTGGGCGGCCTCCATAGGAGGGGCGACGCGGTTCCCCGGCGCCTATACCAAAGCAGGGATGGCATATCATGAAGCCCTGGACGCTCAGGCAGAGAAAGACTGGGATGATGCCATAGCTGCGGCAGGGCGGGTGATGGTCGCGGTTGCCGAACTTGACGGCCTTAAAGCAGCGGAGGAAGCTGCTGCCGCAGCGGCAGCCATTGCCGCTGCCGAAAAATTCCTCGCCGAAGAAGCGGCCCGGGAAATTGCTGCTGCCAAGGAACGGCTCGATTGGGCCGCTGCTATAGGAGGGGCTACGTTATTCCCCGATGCATATACCAAAGCAAGGACCGCATATAATGAAGCCCTGGACGCTCAGGCTCAGAAAAAGTGGGATGACGCCATAGCTGCGGCAGGACGGGTGATTGCCACGGTTGCCGAAATTGAGGGCCTTAAGGCCCAGTATGAAGCAGCCGAAAGACGTAAAGCCCAGGAAGCGGCGGACGCAATTGCCGCGGCCAAGGAACGGCTCGACTGGGCGGCTTTGATAGGAGCAGCTACCCAGTTCCCCGATACCTTTACCCGGGCTGAAAATGCCTATCGCGAAGCGCTGGACGATGTGGCCAAAAACGATAAAGATGGCGCGATAGCCGCGGCACAGCGGGTGGTTGCCGTGGTTGGGGAAATTGAGCGGCTTAAAGCGAACGAAGCCAATGATAGGGTTGCGGCGGCCAAGGAACGGCTTGACTGGGCAGCCTCGGTAGCAGCGGACATCCACTTCCCCGACGCCTTTGCCGAGGCTCAGGGTGCATATACTGATGCGGGACGCGCCTTGTCCGCGAATGACTGGGTGGAAGCGATTATTGGGGCGAATCAGGTGATGACGGCCCTTGCGCCGGTTCATGCAATCTCCCCATTACCGGCCCAGTACCTGGTGAGAACCTGGGCGTCGGTGAGGGATTGTCTTTGGAACATAGCGGGATACCCTTGGGTATACAACGATCCTACCCGGTGGAGACTGCTGTATGATGCGAACCGGTCAAAATTGCCGGATATAGACAATCCAAATTTCATCCTTCCTGCGGTAGTGCTGGATATTCCGAGTATTCGAGGAGAAGTTCGTGAAGGCTTGTGGGATGAGCAGGGTTTCTACGAGCCGCTTCCCTAAGGAGGACAGTCCGCGGATTAACGCGGATTTTCACGGATTAAGCAAAGCTGCGTAATCCGTGGACGCTTCTTTCGAGCATAGGTTGCGGCTCACCTTCCTCACCTACTCCATCCCCGAAAGTCCTCACGCTTTAGAACTGCCCTTGTGGTTTGTACGTACCAAAAGATCGGGGGGCCACAGGCCCCCCGAACCCCCGGTTAATTCCTTATCTGCTGGTCCTCCCGTGCTGCCGCTCCATGCCCCTTCCTCCGCCGTCCCGGCGGCGGGGCATGTCGCCGCAGCTACTATGCCTGGCTTGCTAGGCCCGGCTTATAAACTGGGGCGGAGGAGGCGGAAACCAAGGTCGTTGTAGCGATCAGACGCCGCGTAGTAGTACCGGTTCGCCGAACGCAGGCTCTGGCCATTATTGTACCAGCACCCGCCGCGTAACACGCGGGTCGAGCCCGCGGACGCGCCCATAGGGTCCGTCTGAGAGCCGCTGCCGTAACTGTCATACCAGTCCCAGCACCACTCCCACACATTTCCGTGCATGTCGTACAAGCCCCACACATTCGCATCAAAACTTCCCACCGCCTTGGTCGTGTTTCCGTCATAATTTGCTTGTGATTTCCTGATATTGTTCCCAGTACTATACCGCGTGGTGGTCCCCGCACGGCAAGCGTATTCCCATTCAGCTTCAGTGGGCAGCCGGTAGCCATTGGCGTTCCGGTTCCACGTTACGGTCTGGTTATCCCCAGACCCGCTTATCGTATACGCAGACGTCAAGCCTTCCTTCCGGCTTCGGGCATTGCAGTATTCCACCGCGTCATACCAGCTTACATTCTCCACCGGCAGGTTGTCCCCCTTGAAGGCGCTGGGATTCGTCCCCATAATGGCGGCATATTCCCGCTGGGTTACCTCGTACTTCCCCAGGTAAAAGCCGCTCACCGTTACCCGATGCTGCACTTCGTCGCTATCTCGGCCTTCTTCCGATGCGGGACTTCCCATCATGAAGGTCCCCCCGTTGATCTTCACAAAGTCCGCCGGTATGGGCGCGGGTCTAACCGGCGGGGGCGCCGCAGGCTTGACCGCGGCAGGCTGCGGAGTCTGTGCAGGCGGGGTCTGGGGTACGGTTACCGGTTTGGCTGCGGGGGGCTGTGGAGCTGGAGCCGCGGGAACTGCCGCAATGCGGTAGCTGAACTCAAGTTTCCTGCTTTCAGCGCGGCCCACCTCCACGGTCTTTTCCTCGGTCTTGCCGTCGGTATAGGTTATCTTCACCGTATACGTCCCCGCCTGGATATCCGAAATAGGGAAAGAACCCCACGCAGGAAGCGCCTGCTTCTGGTTCAGCCCGCTCCCCCGAATCTCCACGG
>JAITNP010000103.1 GCA_031290455.1 Treponema sp.
GTGATGCCCAACCTCTCCCCCAAGGATGTGCGGAAGCTCTATGCCCTCTATGACAACAAGATCTGTACCGGCGACGAAGCCGCCGAATGTCGGCTCTGTATGGAAGGCCGGATCCGGAATTTTGGGTTCGTGCCGAACATGGCCCGGGGGGATTATGTGGGATGGACCGCCTTGGCGGGAACAAGCGCATAGCAGGGGAGTTGCAAGAGCACCACGGAATAATGGTATAATAGAGGGGTTATGGTCTATTTTCCTAAACAGATCCGAACCCGGACCCCCAAAACCATCAAGCCCCGTGGTGAGCGTCAAAAGGAGTTTCGCGCCTTTTTTGAGTATTCCACCAAGGAATCAATTAAGGATCTATGGTATCCCTTTGCCGGAAAAAATCCGAGCGGTAAAACCAAAGATGATACGATTAACTATATCGCTGAAACCCTGGCCTTCCCGTCGGTGCAACAATTCGAGAAGTGGTTTTATACCCTGCCTCCGGTGAGCCAAAAGATCCTCTGGAGGGTGGTTTTTGAAGAGCATCTGCTTTCAGTCCTTATTGAAAAAGAACTTAAGCAGTCCATTGTGGTAAAAAATGAATCCTTCTACTACTGGGAAGCGTGCTGGAAACTGGATCCTGTTCTCAAGCTTGATTTTCTGAAGGTTCGTGAGGTATGTGGATATTGTTCCATCAGCATACCGCAGATATTCCGTATGGCAATTTTGCCGTGGCTGGAGCCGCCTCCGGAGGGCAATCTCGCTGATTGTCATGCGGTAGAACCATCCCCGGCGCTTCAACCCTGGAACAATAGTGTGGAAATTGCGGAATCCTTTCCCCTGCTCTGCGACGCCCTTAAAACCGTCTGCACAGAACTTGATCAGGACGAGCGGAACCGGGCTATCCGCCTGGGGTTTAAGAAGAAAATCCTCAATAATCTGTACAAGTCTTCCGGCTTCCTGTCCTTTGCCCAAGGCATTGATGCCCCGGACAGCGTGGATCTGGTCGCCCGGTTTGTCCTCTGCATGGAGGATTTTAAACCCACCCGCCCCAAGGATGGGCAGAAAGCGATCCGCGACCTGGTGACGCATTTTTTCAATAAAAAATCCTGGTATCCTAATCAATGGGACGCTCCGGACCGGAATTTCCTGGAATACAATCTATTCCTGGAACATTTAAGCAAGGCCGGGGCACATAATTTGACCGATGATAAGAATTTGCCCTGTTCCCGTAGCATTTTTTATGATATCCTCCTGGAAATTGCCGGAGACGGCGGCTGCTTTGACGTGGATAAACTTGCCGATTATATCCGTTTTACCGGCAGGGACTTTTCCTTTTGTGAAAAGGAGATGGAAAAATCCTTCAAGATGAAGGCCGATTTCTTTGAGGGGGACGGTGTGGTATATACGCGCCCCTATGATAATGAATACCGCCCCACTGATTGTCTTCGTCATGAACTCTTGGTAAAGCCGGTTTTTAAGGCCTACGGGTATCTCTTTGCCGCCCTGGGGATTCTGGAAATGACCCAGGAATCGCCGCCCCTCAAACGGAAGTACCATGATAAGAAGCTCCCGGTCTCGGCGTATGATGGGCTTAAAATCATCCGTATCACGGGATTCGGACGGTGGTGCCTGGGCCTGACCGACAAAAAGCCTCCCAAACCGGCGCAGGAGTACCAGGCCATCGCGGATCGGGAACTATACCTTGTTACGGTCAAAGGTAATTCTCTGGAACGGACGGTGTACCTTGACAAGATAGGTCAGAAGCTGGGGGAGGATCGATGGCGGATAAGTCCTGCATCGTTTATTGCGGGGTGTACCAACAAGAAGCAGATAGAGGAACGGGTTGAGCGGTTTAAGGCCCTGATAGATAAGAACCCGGCGCCCCATTGGGAGCGTCTTTTTAACCAGACCCTCTCCCGGGCGGGAATCTTTGATACCAGACGGCTTGATGCCACGGTGTATACCCTGCCGGAAGACCGGGAGTTGGCTGGCGAACTGCTGCACGATCCGGCATTAAGAGCTATTGCCCTGCGAGCCGAGGGGAGGAGCCTGGTGATCCCCGCTGAAAATCAGCGTAAGTTTTTTGCCTTATTGGAAGACCACGGGATTGCACATTTTTAACTGACCCGCTTTCAAAATGCCGGAAATGGCAGAAAAGCATTGCGGAGTTAATGCGGTTCTTTTTTCCGGCAGCGTATCCAGGGCAGCTTCTATCAATAGAATGCCCATATCAGCATGTTCAATATTTTGTGGGGCGATTTTTTCCCCGTCCGGGCATATACTGGAAATTCCGCTGCATCATGTGGCCGGGCATGGCGGTGGTGGATAAGTCATACTCTTTCCCGTTAAACTTGAGTGCGCTTACCCAGAGGAAGCGATATTCTGGTGCAACGGGAATTGACGACGCGGAACCTTCCAGCGTTACGGTAGCTCCTTCCTTAAGCCCGTCGATAAAACCGATAAGCTGCTGAATACCCGCCACGTAGTAGATCGTGTTTCCGCTCTTTACGGCGATTCTGCCGTTCACCAGGGCAAGGTTGCCGCTCACCGTAACCGCTTCAGCCGGAGCGCCGAAAGGTCCGCTCTGAGCGGCGAGCATTCCGGCCATGATACAGGCAAGACCAATACCTAAAACAATTCGTTTCATTCTGATACTCCATCAAAAAAATACCTGCGAGTCAACGACTCATGATATATATAGCAAATATCGTGCCAAGAATTTTAGGGGCCTGAACCCCATCCTGCCGAATATTCACCATAAAATCAGTAACAGTATCAGATGATGTTGAGGAAAATGGTTACAGTGTGTAAAAATTTTACATTAGTGTTCAGCACCCATAAGCGCTCAGTTGTATTCAACCAATCTCGTTAAACGTAAGACGCTGTTTCATACCGTCTATGGTCAGATTGGGCTCTTCCGGCTAACCTATGAGTAAAGATCCAGTCCGCCGCAATAGAAAAGTATAGAAGTACGATAGTTTTGGAAGCTTCTAAAGCCGCAGGCAGTAGCTTTTATATGCTGGATAACGCTATTTATGCCTTCAGCAAAACTGTTTGATGATGCGTCCAATACGTTATGATATTTTCAAAATGCCTCTTCAGCATCTTGGCAACCTTAATAATCGGAGTAAGCTGGGAATGCGTCGCGGAAAAATACCAGTCCTTAAATAATTGACCCGCTGATGCTTCGTCAATGCATTCCCAGAATTCCTTTAACCGTTCCCGCCTGTGCCAGGCGCGGTTCACATCAAGCTGTTTTTCTGTCAATTCCGCACATGTCGTCTTTTGTTTCTCTGTCAGGTTCTCTTGTTTTTTTAAGAATATATATTTCGTCCCCACCAATGTTTTATCCCCCGCCTTATTAAGCGCTTTGTTTTCAGAACGCCTCACCGAATCTACCGCGTCATTCATTGCATGATATGGAACTTGTCATGCACGATACAGGCGTTGGGAAGATGAAGACCGGTGCCGGTTATGTATGGCACCCAAAAGTCCATGCTGATTGCCTCCACAGCCTCCTTTTGCCCCTCCGTAAGGCACACCTCGTTTACCGCCTTTTCGTCCCGGTTCTCCACGACGTCGAGCACGCGCTTCCCCTCGGTATCCGTCAATACCTGAACATAACTTTGTCCCGCGTGAAAATTCTTTTCGTCCACTCTCAGATATTTTATCGGCTCCTCTTTCCGCCTGGACAGCCCCCGCGCTACCGCCCGTTCATTTCATCCCAACTGATACTTAAATATTCCGCCGCCTTGCTCTTGTTTTGCGTGGACTTTTGCAAGCATATCGCGTGCCGTTCAAACAGCCTGGTGAACCGGCCAGGCTTTCAGCCCACAGCACTTCCATCGTCCGTATTCCATGTTCAGAACAATTACTGCGGGGCATCCGGCAATGTATGTTTTGTACGCGCAACTGTCCAAATGCCGCCACGCACGATCTTCACGTTGATCGTAAAGCG
>JAITNP010000168.1 GCA_031290455.1 Treponema sp.
TGGGAGTGACAACCGGTGTGAGCGGATGCGGGAGAAAATAGACGAGGCAGAAAACAGGATCAAATACGGGCAACGGATGCACATAAGAGAGCCGGTATTTGTGAACATAAGGTATTGCAAAGAGATGAACCGGTTTACGATGAGGGGAAAAGTGCAGGTGAACCGGCAGTGGCTCCTGTATTGCACCGTGCACAACAGAGGGAAATGTGTGGAGGCTTATGGCCCGATGGGGCATGGCGGGGTGAAATGGGGGGAAAGGGCGAGGAAGAGGCATCTCTGTGGGCGCCGGAACACGGTGGGGTGTATACCTAAAAATGAGTTTTGGGGGGAGGATACAAGTTCTGGGAAACAGTTTTTCTGCAAATTCAACGATTGTATGCGCTTCGGTCACTACGCTCCCTCGGGGTTCAGTCGCCTAGCAGTCTGTTGGACTTCTCTGGGCTTGATAAAAGAGAGAGTAAAAGGTATGCTCAAGGCGGTTATACTGAACTGATACGGTTAAAGCTGGATAATATGGCGTATTATAACAATCGGGGTGCTGCGTATGCTGGCAAAGGGAACAATGACCGTGCGATAGTGGACTTAAATCAGGCGCTCCGGCTCAACTCCAATTTTGCTGAGGCACGGAATAATCTGGAAGAGCTGCGGAAACAGGGACATTGAACGGGGAAATGGGGCTGCCGTATGGCGGTCTTTAATAAAATATGCCGTCGAAAAAGGGTTTTCTATGGCGCTAATAAACAATGTAACCGAAGTGTTACACCGGATTCGGGTCAAGCTCTACCCGAATTATCTGCATACGGTTGAAGGTGAATAATCGCCCGCACCAATAATGAAGCCTCGCTCGCCATTGAGGATGTCTGCGGAAGCGGCTACGGAACTTCCAGAGACGGTTCTGGAGCTTTCAGAGACGATTCTGGAACTTTCGGAAATGGCTACGGAACTTACGGACTTAAGTCCGCCAAACAAAGGCTCATCCCCTGCGTCTGAGGGGAAGGCTCCGGTGCTATGCCGGAAATATACAAATGGGGTAAAAGTCCCCGGCGCCGCTGTCCGGCACAAAGGAGCAGCTATGGCACACAGCGATTGGATTCCCCACCGGGAACAAGAGTTGATTGATCTAATGAACAGATGGGACGCGTGGCTTTCCGATACGGACAAATGTAACTATTCAGTCGTGGTAAAAGGCTGTACGCATTGGTGAGCGCCCCCCAGGGATTTTCCTGCCCCAGGAGGCCTTATCAGACCACGATCTCAATCACATATTTCGCATTGAAGGCCCTTTCCTTTGTGATCCGTTATCGGGTACAATCATCCCATGAAAAAGGAATTTCTTCCCTTTGATGCGATACGGAACAATGCGCTTAAACTGGCGCATCGGATTTACCATGAGGGGTATATCCCGGATGTTATTTATGTGTTACTCCGGGGAGGGGCCTATCTGGGTAATGTCATCAGTGAATACTTTAAGATAGTCCGCAAAGGCGCACGGCCGGTCTATTATGCCGCGGTGGTTGCCCGGTCTTATACGGATATCCGGCAGGCCGGGAGAATCATGGTGGAAGGCTGGACTTATCCACCGGAACACCTTCGGGTGGGGGATAGGGTACTCCTCGTGGATGATATTTTCGACACCGGCCGTACCATCAATCATCTGGCGGATATTATCCTGGAGAAGGGCATCCCCCGGCAGGATTTCAAGGTGGCGGTCCACGATTATAAGTATTTTCACGACGCCCCCTACCAGCTTCCGATTCAGCCCGATTACTGGTGTCGCAAGCATACCTTATCCGTTAAAGATGAGGCCATGTGGATCCATTATATGAGCCACGAACTGGTGGGGCTGACTGCGGAAGAGCTGAAAGAGCACTATTTCGCCTGTGATGCTGAACTGCGGGATGGCTTTGATGTGAACATCTTCGATGATCTGGGGCTTCGATGATCTGCGGCATTGATGAAGCGGGACGAGGGCCGCTGGCAGGTCCGGTCTGCGCCGCTGCGGTGATCCTCCCCCAAGGCTTTCCCCAGGATTGTTTAGGGGATTCAAAAAAGCTTTCCCCCCACCGGCGGGAGAAAGCCCGGACGCTTATTTTTGAGCGGGCTATTGTCGGTATTGGCTGGGCATCGGCCACGGAAATTGATGCACTGAATATCCTCAAAGCCAGCCTTCTCGCCATGAAGCGGGCCTTTACGGTCATGGTGCGGGTACATCCCGGCTTAGGTACCCTTAAAGCCATTGTCGATGGCCTCTATGTCCCGGATATTCCCATCCCCTGCTGCGCCTTGGTCAAGGCGGATAGCCTCATCCCGGAAGTCATGGCCGCTTCGATCCTCGCGAAAACCGCCCGGGATCGGATGATGACCCACTATGCCCGGCTCTACCCGGAATACGGCTATGAACGGCATAAAGGGTATCCTACCAAGGAGCATGTGGAAAAACTAGCCCGCCATGGCCCCTCCCCGATACAGCGGAAAACCTTTAAGGTCCGGGGACAGCCGGGGCAGGAGGAATTGACGATATGCCGCTGAAATGGTATGGTACAAATTCAATAATTACAGTGATTCAATTAAGAGGTATACAATTTCATGGCTTTTAAGGCAAAAAAGCAGGTAACCCAGGAAGATACTTCCGCAGGGGCTGAATTTATCCGCCGGTTCAAGGCAAATCCCTTCATTTTTATCGGGACCATCGTTATCCTGATAATCGTCATCGTCGCCTTCGTGTTGGTCCCCGCCATCGTACCCGCAGCGGGGGGGCCATCGGTCGATTTGAGTTTCGGGTCCTATAATAAAGTCCCCCTTACGTATGTGCCGGGTAATTACTTTGCCCAGGTACGAGAGAACATCGCTCGATACCAGCAGCCTTCGGTGGATGACCGCAATTATTTTAGTGTGAACTATCAAATCTGGCGGGAGGCCTTTGAGGAAACGGTGGTTCATACCGCGATACTGCAGGAGATGAACCATGCTGGTTATACCGCGCCGGTGGATGTGGTGGACCGGGAAGTAGCCCAACTGCCGCAGTTTCAGGAAAACGGCCGGTTTTCCACGGCCCGATACCGGCAGCTTGATAATACCACCCGCATGTCCCTCTGGCGGCAAGTCCAGGACAGCATCGCCATAGACCGCTACAACGCCGATATGACGAACCTCCGCATATCTTCGAAAGAAGGGCCGTTTATCAAGGCCATGGCGTCGCCAGAGCGGACCTTTGATATGGCGGCCTTTCCCTTGAGCGACTATCCCGACACGGAAGTTATTGCATATACCCTCAGCAACCCAGGGCTTTTCCAGGTTACCCATCTGTCAAAGATCGCCATCAATTCCAGCGAACGGGAAGCCCGGCAGATCCTTGCCACCGTGCAAGAGGGGACCCAGACCTTTGAAGATGCCGCCCGGACCCATTCCCAGGATGGCTATGCGGAGAAGGGCGGCGATATGGGTATCAAGCTTGCCTATGAGCTTTCCACCGAAGTACCCGATGCAACGGAGCGGGAATCGGTTATCGGTCTTGCCAAGGGTGCCTATAGTCCTATTGTAAAGGTTCCCTCTGGCTGGGCCTTCTTCAGGGCCGAGGATGCGCCTCACCCGGCGGATACCGGGGATGCTGCGCTGGTGGCAAAAATCCGGGTCTATATTACCGAGTTTGAACGAGGCAGGATGGAGGATTTCTTTGTCAATCAGGCTGACGCCTTGATAGGGCTTATCAATGCAAGCGGTTTTGATGCAGCCCTTGCCCAACAGGGACTTTCCAAACGCCACTTCGGTCCCCTGCCCCTTAATTACGGAAGGGTTGCCCTCTTCACCTCCCTAGCCTCCTTTTCCGTGTCTGAATTGACCGATGCCGTATCAAACGAGAACTTTTGGCAGACCGCCTTTTCCACCCCCCTCAACACCCCCTCAAAGCCCCTGGTTATCGGCAATAATGTGGTGGTGTTATATCCCCTTGAAGAGACTCCGGCGGATGAAACCAACGCCGGATATATCGAAACCGCTTATTCTTCCTATTGGTTGAGTTATATCCTTGATCAAAACGTACATTCCTATTTCCTGACCAACGAGAAACTGGAAGATCGGTTTTTTGATGCCTTCTTCAAGTACATTCAGCCCTTAAATTAATCCATCCATGTCCGATGATACGCCCCGGCCGCTTGAAGCGCGCCGGGGACTTTCGGTTGCCTATAGGGGAAAGACCCTCCTCTCGGTCATAGATCCCATGGCCCAGGCTGAACGGGTGGTCTGTTCCGTCTCAAAACGCAGCCGGACCCTCTATTTCTGTCCTTCTCCCCTCTATGGGTATGGCCTTGAGTCCCTGCTTAACCATATCAGTGATGATTCGGCGATCCTCTGTGTTGAGGCGGATGAGCAACTCTTGGCATGGTCAATGACGGCTATGGAAGCGCTGTTTGGAAAGCGCTGTTTTTTACAGGACAATCCACGGCTGCGCCTGATACATGCCAAAGATGCGGCGCATCTCTGTGCATTAGTACGGGAAACCTGGGGCAGCCGGACCTTCCGCCGGGTGGAAACCATCCGCCTGACCGGGGGCTGGCAGCTCTTCCCCGCTTTGTATGCATCCTTGGCAGAGACCCTGCAACAGGATATTGCCCTGGATTGGGGCAATGCCATGACCCTGGTCAAGCTGGGAAGGCGGTATATCAGGAATGCCTTTCGTAATCTAGCCCTGATTCCCCGGTCCCATACCCTTGGGGACCTCTGCTTTGGTAAAAGCCCGGTCCTGGTTTTGGGGGCGGGGCCTTCTCTGGATGGGGTGTTGGCAGGGCTACATCGTTCTTTTGGGGACGCCTTATATGATCCTGATGCACGCCCCTTTAAGATAATCTGTGTAGATACCTGTCTTTCCAGCCTCAAAGCGCGGAACATCAAACCGGACCTGGTGGCTGTTCTGGAAAGCCAGCATTGGAACCTCCGGGACTTCATCGGCCTTGGTTCCTGGGAAGTGCCCATAGCCATGGACCTTTCCGCTCTTCCTGCCACCGGGGAAGTCCTGGGGGGAGTGGTTTTTCTCTTTGCCACCCCCTGGACCCCTCTGCGTACCTTTGAACGGCTCCATGATGCGGGACTCCTCCCGGAAACCTTCCGCCCCCTGGGTTCCGTGGGACTTACTGCAACAGCCCTGGGCCTGCGGGTTACGTCCGGCCCGGTCATTATTGGGGGGATTGATTTCTCCTTTACCCTTGACCGTTACCACGCCCGTTCAACCCCGGGTCACCTGGAACGGCTGCGGCGGCAAACCCGTTTCCGGGACATCCTCAACGGCGAGGCTGCATTCCGCCGGGGGGTCTTCGCCGCCCAATCAAAATCCGGTGTAGCAGTACGGAGCGACCCGGCCATGAAAACCTACCGGGACCTTTTTGAACGGGAATTTGCCGGGGAACCACGAATGGGGGATATAGCCGGAGGACTGCCGGGTAACCCAGCGCTGCCAGGGAGTACCGGGCTACCTTTGGGTATTACGATCCTTACCCCAGAGGCGGCCTTTGAACGGCTCAAAGGGGTCCCCTATACGGTTCACCATGACCCGGTACCGCCCAATAGGGCATTGCAAAAGACCGTTGCAGCCTTTATACGCCAGGAACGGGCATCGCTCATCACGCTCAAGGGTATGCTCACGGGAACCGCCCCGACTTCTCCGGAACACCTTGAGACCCTCCTGGACGAGTGCGATTACCTGTGGGCCCATTTCCCCGAATGCGCCGGTACAGGGGGCCGGCGGCCCCGGGGAACGGATATTTCCTTTCTCAAACGGGTACGAACAGAAATCGACCCCTTTATTAGTATCTTTGAGCGTGCTTTAACCACTCAATAGCGCTGTTTTCAAAATATCGGTAAAAGAAAGGGGTATGAAAAAACGCTGCGTACGTTGTCGAGTCAGGATCGGTGTGCCAGCTGTACTGAAAAAAAAGGCCCACCGAGTTTGGTGAGCCTTTGCTATCTATGTAATATTTTTCAGGATTTAGCGCGTTTTACGGAAAATAACCCAGGCAAAATTATTGGTTCAAATAGGGTGGAATCTCAGCGATACCGACCAAGACATTAGCAAAAATACGCCATACTTTTATGCGGGAATAGAGACTATGGAAATGTCGAAAAGCTCAAGAATCCGAGTTGTAAAGGATGAGGGAGGAGGGTGCAGGCTGGTCGTCTTCGAAGTCTGGTGGTTGTTAGTGGGCTGATTGTGTGTGGGTAGGACTGTGTTTTTTGGGATAACGTCGTTAATAGCGTCTTTTTCTCATGATTTCAGGATATTTGTGCATGGGTATAACGTTCCCATAGTTTGTACAGCTTCAATTTTGGTATAATTTTAATTGATTTTACATAGATGATTGGTTCGCTTTCACTGAGATAAAAATTTTCATAGCGACGCCAGCATCTTTGATAATTCTCCGGCAGCGCCGGGGGCTTATGCTCGTTGAATGTAACATGTATATATGCATGTTCCGCAAGATATATCACAAAATTTGCTATGGCTAAAAAGGTTTGCACAATTGGCTTACAGCGCGCAAAAAATTCAGCACGGGGTATTCCGGTCATATCACAATTTTCCTCATACACATACATGATCAGTTTATTCACCGTCGGCGTGTGGAGCGTGAATTTCATGTCCGGCTCAAAAGTACCTTCAAATGCGCGCATATAGTCCCGTATCGTTTCCGGCGGGTCCCATTCTTCATTTTGAGCAATGATGGAGTTGATTACATCTCTTTCTAATGATGATAATGTATGTATTGGCATAGTATTTCTCATTATTAAATATGAATCACCGGGCAGATTTAATTTTACGCATAAGCGGTAATGATTTAATCATGGGTTGTTTTGTATCAAAATCACGGGGATGAAAACAGGTCATCAAATAAGCAGTTTGTTTTGTCCAATGTTTAATACACGAATAGGGAAAAAGACAAAAATAACTGCCACCGGAATAGATAATCGGTTTCCAGAAAACAGTAGTATAACTGATAGGGAATTCCTTTAATTTAATACCATCATATTGAATAATGATCGGAGCAATAACAAGCTATACTGGTTGGGTTATAAACCGCGCGTAGGGAAAATGAACGGCATCGTTTTTGAATATGACGGGTATTAGAGCTTCTTCCCTACTTTATGCCACCACGCGCGTATTGACGCTACTGCGAATTGTGCGGTGTCATGATCAGAGCCGACATTGACAAATTCCTCATTCCGTTTGATGTCATATATCCCCATAGGATACGCATGGGGAATATCAGGTCCGGGAAAATCATGATCCAGGACTTTGGCAGGTTGTTTCTTGAAATTTCACTTCAGCCGGCAATATTTTTTTAATATCGCAGAATTCTCGTTAAAATATCAACTATCTGCTTACTTGTCGTCCCATCGCCATAAGGATTTATCGCATTTGCCATCCTCATGTAAATATTTTTGTCTCCCGGCAACCAGAAACTCTACCGTCACACCCAGCGCAGCGGCTATCCGTACCACCCGGTCAGCCGGCGGCGTGGTTGCGCGTTTGTCCACATAACATTCCAGTATCGGCTTCGGTATCCCCGTCTTCGCACTCAATTCCTTGACCGTTACGCCCTGATACTCCAGCTCGCTTCTCAGATTTGTACGAAACGTATTTTCCATATTCATATACTCATGCACTTACGCCAGTATGCTGGCCTTGTGTGCCGCTTCCCGTTTATTATTACTATGAGGTAATTAATGACTTCTCATACCGTAGGGGTTATGTTCAGCGTACTCAATTTTTCCCTCGTTCCTGTTCTGCGGCGGCTTTTATCATGGTTGTTATGGGGCGCAGTATTTCATCGGATAAAACCCGCAAATCGCTGATAACACCGCAGAACTTCAAATAATCCGACAGGTCGCAGGACTGCCGGCTTTGTTTTCCCGGTTACCAGATATTCCACCGATACCCCCAGCGCGTCCGCAAGCCGAGCAGCCGCATCGGCGGGCGGCATGGATTTTCGGGAATCAAAGTACATATCCAGCGCACGTTTCTTGATTCCCGCTTTCAGTGCCACGTCTTTTTGCAATAATCCCACGTAGGCTATGGCCTCGTGTAACCGCTGTGAAAAATCGGTCATGGGGTTGTTCAATACATAAACGGCGGAAATAAATAGAGTTTCTTATGGAGACTTAGGTAGCCCCTACATTCTCCCATCCAGAAATTTGCCGGTTTCCTTGTGGCTGAACTCGGATATCATACGGTTAAACAGGCTAATTAGTTCTGCACGGCTCCACATACCGGATGTACGCATGGTCTGTATCGTTTCGGTGAATAGCGTTAATTTAGCCTCGTCATAGTCCGGCTCGTTTTTGATAATACCGATTGTGTTGAACCGTTCCATGTCCAGCGTTTCCTTGTCGGTGTAAAATTCCTCAAAATCTTTCTCGCCGGTAGTATCGCTTTTGAAAAAATGCACCGGATATTTTTTCTTTTTTTTCAATTCTGTGACTTTTTGCCGCGCCTCATCTTCCGTGACGCACTGCACCGGCTCATACCCCAGATTTTTCAAATAGCGTTCAGCTATTTCGCTAAAGGTTATCAAATTAAGGTCATAATCCAGCTTAGGGAAAAAAATATCGCGGTTCTCACCGAGTAGACATGACATAAGGCAAAGTTCCCCCGCTTCCTGTTGGGTCACGAAATACCGGCGCACGTCATTGGGTGCCGCAAGGGGCTGCTCTTTTTCCATACGGCGGTTAAAACCATACAGAAGGCTGCCGTCAGAAAACGCGACATTAGCGAACCGCGCGGTAGACACCGGCAGTTCCAGTGAACGGTGCATGAGAAACATTTCCATAATTCGCTTTGAAACGCCCATCATATTTACGGGATTTGCCGCCTTATCAGTAGAGACACAGAAATACTTTCTTGAGCCTTTGTTCTTTGTCTGACATATTGTTTTATCGGTATTGAAGATATTTACATCGATCATCCGCATGAGGGTGAAAGGGTCTTTCTCACTCCGCACATGCTTTAACGCTGACAGATTTAGTACATAATCATAACCCTTGCCATTGGTGATGAATGAATCGAATATATCTGAACCGCAGTCAATCGCAAAAGTCGCAAACTCACCGTCAATATAGCCTAATGAACTGCGAATATCCCGTACCAGTTCCACCATGTTGTTTTCGCTGATGTCCACCACGTGAAGCAGTTTTGGATTGCGCTTGAAGATTTCCCGCACCACGGCGGAACCGATGGAACCGGCTCCGCCGATAACGAGGAAGCGGGAAGTGGCGATACGTTCCCGTAACTCGCTTTCGTGGACGGCAATATCGGTTGAGAAGAGAGGAGTGGTACGGCCAATGAGGGGAAGAATTGATAGCATGAAATTATACCCTTACACTACTGGGGAATATTCACGAGGCAATCCGCAAAATATTCGACGTTTGGCACATCCATATACTGATAATGCCAATACGGCGACAAGGTGTGAATCAGATTTTTTATACACATGTTGTAAAAACATACTTGATATTACAATAATGAGTAGTTTAGGCATACGCTTGAAGTTTAGGCGGTATTGAAGGAATATCCTTGAAAATAACCATATAAATATTACTTTCTGGTCTTACAAGTATCCAGACGGTAATAAGCACAAGCAGAAAATTGGTTAATATATTTCTGTGGCGGCTATACCACATTTCAAGTTCTCCCTTGTAGGGGACGATAACCGTATCGTGAAAAAAATCACGATCTATAGAAATTCTATCAAGCAGATATTCCTCATCCCGAAATACAATAGAGGCGATACCGGATAATCCAGGCGGGATTGAGTCTATAGCGACTTTTACTTCGTCTGAATATAAATCATAATGCCTTTTTGCTTGCGGCCGTGGTCCGATAATACTCATCTCACCCACAAATATATTGATAAGCTGTGGTAGTTCATTAATTTTTGTTTTGCGTAAAAATTTTCCCATAGGGAGAATACGTGGATCATCTTTCTGTGTTAATACACCGCCCGGTAAATTAGGGCTATCTTTCAACATAGTAGCAAATTTTAGTATATTAAATTCCTTTCCACCTTTCCCTATTCTTGACTGTCGATAAAAGACATAATGCTCACCGGTAAGTTTTAAGCCTACCATAATTGGAATCATAAAAGGAAAAAGAATAACGATAGCAATAAATGAAAAAAAAATATCAAAAAAACGTATCACACTAAACCTCTAATCAAAGCATCGCATACAATATCAATTTCCTCAAAAGCCATGGTGGGATATAATGGTAAAGTCAGTTCATGAATGGATACATATTCCGCTTTAGGTGTACTGTTCACTTTTCCTTTATATGCTGTAAAATTTTGAATAGCGGGATAGTGGATGCTGGTCTGCACACCATCCTGTTTCATTGATTCAATGACAGTATTTCTGTCTGTTTTATCAGAAAGTAGAACAGGCATAATATGATAATTCGGTTTTCCCCGTGAAAAATATCGGTAAGGAATTGTAATTTCTTGAATAGTATCCAGTCTGTTATAGTAATATTCTACCAGTTCTTTTCTTTTTCTGTTTGCGTCCTCTAGTTTACGCAACTGAACCAATCCCAATGCGGAACGCATTTCATCAATTCGGTAATTAAATCCGGGCATTTCAATATCATAGGAATTTGCTCGCCCTTTATATCTGTCGAAAGACGGAACTGTCATTCCATGAGAACGCAAGCCCTTGAGCTTTATGAATAACTCAGGGTTTTGGGTCACCACCATGCCACCTTCGCCAAGCGAAAGGTTTTTGTTAGTGAAAAAGCTAAAGGCGGCTACATCGCCAAATGTACCCAGTGGCTGTCCTTTATAATCAGCGCCCGGTGTATGGGCGCAATCTTCAATGAGATAGAGCTTATGTCGTTTGCATATATCAACTATGGAATCCATATCACATGCATAACCCGCATAATGGACAATCATTACGGCTTTGGTTTTTTCGGTGATATGCGCTTCAATCTCTATCGGGTCCATTGACCAATCCTCTGGAGAGCTGATATCCGCGAGAACATTAGCGGCCCCAATTAAATGGGTAACATTCTGATCCGCAATAAAGGTGAGAGAAGGAGTAATTACTTCATCACCGCTTTGTATGCCACAAGCCAGTAACGCCATGTGCAATGCGGCAGTGCCATTTGAAACGGCAAGACATTGGGTGTCATATCCCAAAAAATCTGAAAATGCTGTTTCAAAATCAATGGTTTGTTGTCCCATCGTTATCCATGCTGAATTAAGGACTTTCTGAACCGCCTGTTGTTCCTGCTCATCATAATTTAACTTGAAGAGTTGTACATGCCACATATTATTTTAACCTTTATTTAAGACTTCTGAATATTTTTGTGCTCATATCTCATAGGTATGATTCTTTTGTATTTAAAAAATATTTTTATAATGACATGTGTAAATAAACAAAAATATGAATAAAATATATTAATATGTTCAAAATCATGTAAGACTGTGATATAGGGCTTTATCATTTGCAATTTCTTTCTTGAAATACTATTTTCTCTAATGCGATACAATGCAAGATTATTCGGTATGCCCATTGCATTATTCATATATTTTAATACACGAAGAAATAAAGCATGGTCATTATCTTTTTTAATATCATTGCAATATATTTTTTGCCCTTGATTCTGGTGATACATTACCGTTAAACAGCCCGGGAAACAATGTAACAACAATTTTTTATAGGAAAGCTTTTTGATAACCCTTGCCTTTATGCCAAGCGATTTTCCTTCTTCATCTATATGTTCATATTCAGTAAAACTGAAATCGCAATCATTCTCCAGCATGAATTGTAATTGCTTTTCAAGTTTCTCAGGAAGCCATAGATCATCACTATCAAGAAAAGCAAGATACGTACCTTGAGAAAGTTCTATCGCTTTATTCCGACAGAGGGCAGCGCCGCTATT
>JAITNP010000043.1 GCA_031290455.1 Treponema sp.
CAGGATAAAAATACCTGCGGCGATTTGTACCGGAGTAAAATAGGTTTTTTGCCCCAGGACATGGTGTTCTACAACGACTTTACGGGGTTTGACTACCTTGGGTTTGCGGCGGCGTTGAAAGAACTGTCTCCGGTGGAAGCCGAAGGGCGGATTCGTGAGCTGGCAGAAATTGTGGGCCTGCAAAATGATCTGCATCGGAAATGCGCCGCCTATTCGGGGGGTATGAAGCAGCGATTGGGAATCGCTCAGGCGCTGCTGAACCAGCCGGAAATCCTG
Source organism: Treponema sp. (assembly GCA_031290455.1). Classification (GTDB taxonomy): domain Bacteria; phylum Spirochaetota; class Spirochaetia; order Treponematales; family Breznakiellaceae; genus JAITNP01. Next base: position 277 of record JAITNP010000043.1, read on the forward strand.
ATTCTGGATGAACCCTCCGCAGGGCTCGATCCCCAGGAGCGCATCAAGCTCCGGCAAATCATTTCAGCCTTTTCAAAGGACCGGCTCGTGTTGCTTTCCACGCACATTGTTTCGGATGTGGACAGCATTGCCAAACAGGTGATGATGATGGAAAGCGGCGTTATCAACCGCAAGGCAAGCAGCGCGGAATTTATCCGTCAGGTTGAAGGCTGCGTATGGACATTGATGATTCCAGCCACAGCCCTTGAGGAATTTCAGCAAAATACGGTGGTTAGTAACGTTGTGCCATCGGGGGATATGATGCAGGTACGGGTAATTGACGAAAAGCAGCCATCGGCTGACGCTGAACGCGCCGCGCCGAATCTTGAGGACGCTTATCTGTTCATTTTTCAGTATACGCAAGGGAGGAATATGTAATGTCGCTGTTCAACTATGAAATGAAAAAAATCCTGTTTAACAAAAAAACGATGCTCCTTGCGGGCGTTCTGTTTGCCCTTTATGGACTCATGGGATTTTTCATGAACTATCTTTCCCTGAATGGGGCGGATGGCTACGGGCGCTACGTCGGTTTGGCGGAAGCGGCGGCCGGCGAATTGGATGAGGCGCAGCTTGCCGTATCAACGGCGGCGTATGACGATGCCGTGAAAAAGTACGGCTCCGGGTCTAGTATGGTGGAACGACGTTCAGCCAGGACCGATCCCGAACTGCGATTTCATATCGCCTATGTCAAATACGCGGAGTTTGTGGATGAATATTACAACGGTTCGCCTGACGATCCAAAGGAAAATCCCTACGGTATTTATCCCCTGCAAACTAAACTGGATACGCTCGAGGAATCCTCATTCGAGTATAAAGCCGTCAAAGGACAGCTTGATAAAGAATTGGAATTAGGCGCGCCGGTATTTGCGAATACAGTTCTTTGGCAGGGTCTCTTTAACACATGGGGTAGCATCATGGTAATCTTTCTGTTATTCTTCCCTCTGGCCTACATCGTTTCCCCGGTCTTTTCCATAGAGGCATCCAGCGGGATGGACAATATCATCCTCAGCTCAAAAAGCGGCAGAAAAAAAATCGTTACCGCGAAACTGGCGGCGCTTATCACTGCAAGCGCAATCATGATCGCGGGATATTTGGCCGCCACATTCATGGGAATCTTCCTGTCGGTTGCCCCCGGACCGGGGATGTTTGCCGGCTGGGATGCCCCCCTGCGATCCATTCCCGACTATGTCCGCGCACCTTTGGGAATGCAAATCTGGCAGTACACCCTTGTTTCTATCCTGTGGCTTTTGTTCACGGGAATCGTTTTTGCCCTGGTTATGACGCTGATTTCATCAAAGGCAAAGTTTCAGACGGCCGTCTTCGGCATTGGCGTTTTTATTTTACTCGGCAACTTGATTTTAGGCGCTGCGGCACCGGGCACGGACACCTTATATGACCGCATCATGGGTTTCTGTTTTGTAAACCTTGGTCGGTCCTCTGCTGCTTTTTCCCGGTATATCGTTTACAACCTATTTGGTCTGGTGACGCCCTTTTATCTGGTGGGCATGGGTGTGCTGTCGATAGTGGGTGTGATGAGTATTTGGCTCGTTTACCACTTCCAAAAGACACGGATGGTAGCGTAATCTATAGGAGCATTGGGAACATTGTTCCCTTCCGATTAACGGAAAAAATACAGGAGTAATGCTATGAAGGAATTATTTTGGGGTATTCTACGGGTTATGATGGTGCTGGCGGTGATCGTCCTGTTCGGCGTCGTGGTTATGCTGTTGTGGAACTGGCTGCTGCCCCCCATTGCCGGGCTGCCGGCAATCACCTTCTTACAGGCAGTAGGACTGTTAGCCCTGTCGTGCATTCTCTTTGGCAGCCTTGGCGGCATGGGGAGGATGTTTGCGGGAGGGGCTATGCGCGGCCGGGATCACGGCAACCCGTTCCGTGAAAAATGGGAAAAGATGAGCAGCGAGGAACGGCGGGAATTTGTCCGCAAGCAGCATCTCTTTCACTCTCACTTTTTTGAAGAACACGGCAGCGATGAACCGTCCCCGGACAAAAACAAGGAATAGATTGAAACGGCGTGCCGAAGACCAATGCCGCAGACGCTTTTAGTGCTTACGGCAAACAATTAGCAAAATTTATCCGAAAACGGGTGTCATCGAACGAAGACGCGGAAGATATCCTTTCGGAGGTGTTCTATCAATTATCCCGGATAGATACTTTGGCAAAGCCAATAAAGCAGGTTTCGGCCTGGCTCTACCGGGTGGCGCGTAACCATATCATCAACTGGTACGCGAAGAAGAAACGTGAACCCTTACCCGTAAGTACCGATGATGAGGACGATGATGAAATATTCGCTGATTTTGCGGATGTGCTGTTTTCCGATGATTCGACACCGGAGACAGAATATCTGCGCTCCCTGATCTGGGCTGAAATTGAAACCGCCCTGGCGGAACTGCCACCGGAACAGCGGGAGATTTTTGAGCAGACCGAGTTTCTGGATATACCGGTAAAAGAGATTTCCCGGATCACCGGGACGCCGGTCAATACGCTGCTTTCCCGGAAACACTACGCGGTACTGCGTTTGCGGGGACGGCTGAAACACCTATACGACGACATGGTAAAAGAATAATGGAGGCTCTTCAAAATGATCACTTACACAAAAGATTTGAAAGAAATAAACAAGAACTCCCTGCCAGAAGCGGGAGGCAAAGGCGCTAATCTGGGTGAACTCATTCACGCGAATATTCCTGTTCCGCCCGGATTTATCGTTACTACCGGCGCATATCGTACCCATCTCGAAGAAGCGGGGCTGCAAGAGCGTATTGCAAATAGGCTTGTGGGACTTGGGGAAAATGATTTGAGCGTGATCATGAAAGCAAGCGATGATATTTCGTCATGGATTGAAGCGGTTCCCATGCCAGCCACGGTGCGGGAAGAAGTGAGCCGCGCCTACGAGAGCTTATCCCTAAAAACAAGGCCGGCATTGCCGGTCGCGGTGCGTTCAAGCGCGACTGCCGAGGATTTACCCTCGGTATCCTTTGCCGGCCAACATGAAACATATTTAGGGATACAGGGACAAGACGCGGTTTTGAAACATATTAAAAAATGTTGGGCAAGTCTTTGGAGCGCACAGGCCATATCTTATAGAATAAGCAATGGCTTTGAACACCTTAAAGTGGAGCTTGCGGTGGTCGTTCAGGTGATGATCGCCTCAGAGGTTGCCGGAGTCATGTTCACCGCCAATCCTGTCAATGGGAAAAGTGATGAGATTTTGATAAGCGCGGGGTACGGTCTTGGCGAAACGGTTGTCAGCGGCCTTATCACTCCCAATACCTTTATACTGTATTGAAGGACGGACAAAAAGCACGGGTAGACGGTACCAATGGAATAATAACGCTTCTTGACAAAGAAGAATAGGTTCAATGATTTTATAAAGGGTCGGCGTAAAACCCAATGCTTTAGCTTTGGGATATAAGCCGCAACCTTTGGCTTTTGTAAATAGTGCAAGCACTATTTACGCCTCTTCTTAATTTTTGTAACTACGATACTCAATACTTGACTACGATAGGATATCCTCGTATACTCAAAGTGTTGAAAGACCTACCTACGCACCGTGAAAAAGTAACGTCTGTGGACATGGATGCGCTGGCTTGAGGTACTCGAATTGAATGCAACCGCTTGGGGGTACCACAAAGCGAATTAACTGCACTGGCGGCACTGATCGCGACTGCGGAGGACTGTCTTAAAATAGCGCAGTCCACTGACAGGACAGCCGTTACCACCGCACAATGTAAAGCCGCTTTTGATGCGCTTACCGAAAAAATGCGCTTCATCAAAAGTCACTACTTCCTCAAGCCGCCCCTCAAGGACGAGGATTTCGTCTTACTTGAACTCAAACCCTCGGATCATACTAAAACGGCCGTACCTATACCGGTCAATCAGCCCGGCTTAGAAATAATCAAATGAGGACCGCTTAGGCTTCCGGTGTTTTGTGGCGCTCAACATGGGATGCAACGAATCAGACCACGGTGTGCGCGTTTACTACGGCATCGTTGAAAACAATACGGCGGTAACAACCGAAGAACCAAGCATGACCCATCTTACCGAGGATGTGTATCTGCTCTCCTCTCCGCCCCGCATGGCCTCTGATCTGCCTAACTCATTTTTCACCCGTCGAGTCAAAGACACGCTTGAACTCCCCTTGTCCGCCTCCGGCAAAACCTGTTACCTCGCCGCCCGCTTTGAAAACGGTAAAGGTAAATCAGGTCCTTGGGGAACCATGATATCAGCCATAGTCCCCTGAACAAAGCAGCCGCACCGTACTGGCACGGCTGCGTTAGAACTTTTAAACAAGTTTCGGAATTTTCTTATGTAATAGAGTGAAAGCCGGTTCCCGTGGGGTTCCGTACTGGAACCGAAGGACAGCGTTGACCCGTTTTGAACAGGCGGATGAAAGCACGCGCCACAGCGCCCACTGCATCCGCTGTTCAACACTGTTGTGGAAATCCCTCAAATGGAGCTTGGGGTTTTCGAGACTATGTTTGTGGGGAGATAGAGGCGGGTGTACGTTAGGCGAAGTAAGGTGCGTCTACAAGGAGTTATGCGAAATAGGGGCTAAAATTTTGTGTAAATTATGCAGCAAAAACGTCGTAAATAGCCGGGACGTTATTGGCGGCAATCCTCATCTCAAATGTACTAAACAGGTTTTTGCTCTTTTTATCGATACCCATAATACAAATTATGTTTGGCGTAGGGATTGCGCTTTTACCTTTTATTTTTACTCGCCAAAAGGGTTTATCGAAACCGAGTGGAGCGATGACTTGCGGCATTTTATAAAGAAGATATGACAAAATATATATAAACCTAAAATATTTTACACCCTCTTTTGTCTACATAAGTAAGGAGGGGAAATGAATGCCGTGTGTGTGACCTACGGCGCAATCGGCGCGGAATTCTGGTCCGCGCTGCTTGGCGCGCTGGCGATGCTGGCTGTGTTCATTCCGCTGACGCTCCGCGTTTACAAGCGCAAGGCGTAACGCATCATGTTTCGGTACGTTTTTCTTCGCGAAATCGGAGACAAACCGTTAGAAGAAAGAAAAAGAAGGAGATTTATATGCTACATTTTTTTCACAGGTTGTTACAGAAACCAGGAATAATAAAAAATGATACCCGTACATGTATTTATTGTGGCAAATGTCAAAAAACTTGTCATCATAAAGCAATTAACGTGGATAAAAAAAATAAAGCATGGGTAATTGACCATGAAAAATGTCACTGTTGTGGTCATTGTATAAAAAAATGTCCCATACATGCTTTAATGCTGGAAATAAATATTCCGTAAAATATTTTGCCCCCTGATTTGTCTACATAAGGAAGGAGTACATTATGGTGAATTTTTCAGGGAAAAAGTTGATTAAGACAATTGCCGGTATTGCGATAACCGCGATTCTGGCGGTAGGGCGTAGCGGTGAAACACCATCTCAAGCGTATGAAGTTAATGCGGAAATATCCGTTTAATGAAATAAAAGGAAAAAAGCTATTGGGTGCTATAGCCGGCGCCATGGTTCCCAGGGATGTGCGGGATTATGCACAAAAATGCGGTCTTTACTTTTAAAGCTATGGAATGGGAAGCGTCATAAAAAATACGCCAGGTTGGCGGGCTATTACTCGGGGTGTCTTCCTAGAATTTAGAGGGTTTTAATTAATTGGTGAGATTTTTCTTCACCTACTTTTAAGAATTTGTACAATTTTAGTTTGGGGACCAGCCAATGGGAACAGACAACTATCAGTACCTCAAGTTCCGACGGGTAAAAAGCTTCATACCGTCGCCAATGGGCGCCGTAATTCTCTGGCAGTTCTACATCGGAACGTTTAGCTATGATTCGGATATAGTCATGTTTCACCAGATCGATGATAAATTTGGCAGTTTCAATGAGCGGTTTTTTAAGGGCTTCGCAGCGTTTGTTAAATTCAGATCGGCGATCAGCGGATTTATTCGCCCCTTCTTCAGCGACATACAGGATTACTTTGGTAGATAAGGGCAAGAAGAGGGTGAAGGGCATCATAGAGGAAAAGCCGCCTTCAAAGGCATGCATGTAATGAACCGCATCGCCTTTGGGAGACTCGGTTTCTTCATTTTCCGAGATGATATAGGTGATGATTTCTTTTTGAAGTTGCGTTAGGATTTTCTTCATACACATACCCTCTCCTTATTTTGTTTTTTTCAATGGCTTATATTCCTGATTAGAAGGGTGGGTTATTTTTGATGTAACCGTTCACGGGTCATAACTGCATCATCAACCCTCTAAACAGCATGAATAGCATTCGTGATGAAAACTCACTTTTAAAAGACGGATCATCATGGTCTCGGCTGAAAAACCCGGCTTCCCGGAAATAACCGATGTATTCTTCCCCGACATCTCCATGAAGAGTAAGCTGGTACTCAACCGAATCATACTGTTTAACCTCTATATAATTAATTGTACTGGCAACGGTGGCAGTGATGGCCATATTTTGCGGTATATTTCAGACTTCGGGAAAATAATAATCCATGCAGTAACAAAAATGATTAATATATATGATGTTATACTATTTTGATTACTTTTATACCATTCTTCCAATTCCGCCTTATACGGCCCGATTACTTCACGGTAACACCGGTCAACCGGCATATTGAGGCATTCCACCAGTGATTCCTCGTCCCGAAAGACAATAGAGCCTATCCCAGTTAATCCAGGCCGCATGGAAGAAATAATCTTCTGTCCTTCCGGCGGAAAATACTCAAAGTTCTTCGGCGTCTGCGGCCTCGGCCCCACAACACTTATATCACCTATGAGAATATTGATTAACTG
>JAITNP010000059.1 GCA_031290455.1 Treponema sp.
CGCCCTTTGCCACGCTTGCCGTTGCGGGACTTACGGTTACACTGGCAACAGTGGTGGTTTCGCCACCGTCATCACCACCAAGATCGCAACCCGTCAGTACCAGCGCCGCTGTTACGACAAGAGTGACGCAGATCATGGTGAAACTCTTTTTAATCATTGAATTACTCCTTTGTATATGCTTTCCCTTACGGGATTAAAGCCTGAACCAGCGATCCCCAAGGACCTTTCTTGCCTTTGTTCTTGATCGGTATGGCGAGATACGCCGTCTTTCCGCAGCGGAATTGCCAATGACTGAGCTTGACGTTGTATGTCCAGGTGTACCAAAAGCATGGGGATACGAAATAGAATCGCGCAAAAAAATTGGCGAGGAAGAAATCTGTTAAAAATAATGTAATTTATGAAGCAAAAGAAGCTAACTTGGTATAGTTCTTGCTGGGGGGGGGGGTATAACTATTATAAAGAACTAATTGCATCTTTTAATGAGACTGCTTAATTGTCTCAACCCTCCATACCATAATAGTCTATGCCGGATATATACCTATATCGTCATGTATTAGGTATATCACATTAATTTTTGTTTGTCCATATATATGTTGAAAAAAAATTGCCCCTTGATACGCCCAGCCTTTTCACCGTGTCAAGGACCAGGATGACGGTGGTAAGCGGATCTTCTATGTCTTTGAAGTATTCCGCTAATGGCGCTCTTTGATATTGAAAATCATGCCAACTTTAATGCGCTCGCCCTGGAAATTCAGCCGGTAACGGTTCCCCCAGAGCCGCGCTTCCCCTTCCTTACTGAGGTCATTTCGGGATATTGAGAGACCGCGCCGGAAACATAGTCCTGGCGGGGCAGGAAAATCCCTGGGGCGCTCACTTGATCGACGGGTTCTGGCTCAAAAGCATGAAGTCCCATCGTATCTTGGTACCAGAACCCTAGCGTGAGCGCCCCAGGGATTTTCCTGCCCCGCCAGGCCCCTGATTATCTGGCCACGATCTCATCGCATATTCCAAATTGAAGCAATGGACTACTATTCTTGACAAAAGCCCTTTCCTGGTGGATTGTTAGATAATGTCTTTAGCAATGTCTATACGAGGGGTATCGTTAAAACCTTTTTTTGAAAATCCTGTTTTTTTATCCTCTGTTTCAAGTTGGTTTTTTGCGCAGCTTATAAAGGCGGTTATTGTATTGCTGAATGCCCGTAAAAGAACCCTCCGGGAAATCCTGGAAACCATAGCCTGGCGGACCGGTGGTATGCCCTCAAGCCATGCGGCCTTGGTTTCGTCCATGACGACCTCCGTGGCCTTTAGCGAAGGGATAGGATCGAATCTATTCGTGATCTCCTTCTGGGTCGCCCTCATTGTCATGCGGGACGCCATGGGGGTACGCCGTTCTTCGGGACTCCAAGCCAGGGTACTCAATATGCTCGGACGGAATGTGGCGGAGCGGCTGCATACGGAATACCATCCGGTAAAGGAAGTCCATGGCCATGCCCCCTTGGAAGTGGTGGTAGGGGCGCTTCTGGGTATTTTTATTGCCGCAGCTTATGCCAACCTATAGGATACCTCCCATGGCTTCCTGGAAACCCGTGCTTATTTCAATACTCCTCTCCCTTGGCCTGGGGGCTGGTATGTTTTTGGTAGCCCTCCGCCACATACCCCAGGAACGGAACGAAAAATATGCGATTCTGACGGTGGATGCATCCTACCCTGACCGGTTTATCGGGGACGCCCTTGCAGCGGGGATAGGCAAAAATTACCTGTCCGAGTCCACCCAATGGGTGTTTCTGGATGATTTTGGCGCCTTACAGCGGATCCCCCTGGATACTTACCGGGATCGGGTCGAAGCCTTTGATCCCCGGAATGACGGGTACGCGGAACGGCTTCGTTCCTTTTTTATCCATAATGGGAAGCGGCGTTTTTTTATTCCCCTTGTATTGGACTTAGGTAACACTGCTCACGGTAAAACCACGCAAACCGGAGCTTTTGAAAAATCCATTGCCGTTGTGCTGGGGGATATTCCCTTTGGCATCGAATATATCGGGTATGAAAGGCCCCTCCTCTTGTATTGCATCCTGTTTGGTTTGGCTGCGGTGGTAACCCTGTTCCTTTCGGAGGCGCCCCTCGTTACCGTTGCGCTGCTTCCGGTCCTGGCGCCCTTTGCCTTCGCCGGTCCCCTGGGGCTTGCCCTGGCCGCGGCCCTGGCCGCCCTATCCGGCGCCTTGACCATGCCCCTGCGGGAATTATTCCTTTCCCTCCGGTATGGGTATCATGATATCCCGGTGCAATGGTCATGGGTATCGCTGCTATTCTTAGGGGGCTATGGGATACTCTGCGGCATCGGGGGAATTCCCCCGGCCTTTGGCATTACCGGGCTGGTATGCTTCTCTGGTGTTCTGGGGATAACTCTTTCCATGGAATCAGTTAGGGGAAACGCCCACGCGCATGTGCGGTTTACCCCGGTGGCGATCATGGAGGTCCCCCGAACCCAGCCGGTATTTCCCCGGACCATCATTCCCTTTGCCCTGGTTTCTCTCCAGGCCCTGTTTCTACCCAGTATGATTGACGGCATCAATCCCTATCATGTGCCGGAGGACCTGAGAGATGAGGCCTTAATCACCGCTGCTGAATATGAACAGCATGCCGCGTTTCAGGGGTCTTTTTCGGTAAGTCCCCTCGGAAGGAGCGGGGTATCCCGTCCTGGTACGCGGTATCATGTCGGTGAAGATGGACTCATTGCGGATATCGGGGCCTATGACCAGACAACAAGCCCGATATATGATTATACTAATGATGATGATACTTTTTATAGAAAAAATCAGGAAATTCCCCCGTTTCCCCTGGAAAGCCTGATGGAACTTTTGGGGGATTCCGGGCATACTTATACGTGGAATGCTACCTGGATCAAGACGACGGATACGCCAGAACTGATTCCGGTAGGATTGGTATTAGGATTTTGTATTCCGGCCATATTCCGGCGGAAGCAGCGGTATGGCAAGAAGAAGAAGATGTTGGTATATAATGATAAACGGATAGCCGCATGAAAGTATATGCATTTCCCCGGGGAGGGATAACTTTTGAGGATCCGACGGTTCCTCCTAAAGACGCCAGTGTGGTCGCTTTTCTTCCGGGAATTTCGGTGATTCCCCTGGCCCAGCATACCGGGAGCAAGGCGCAGCCCGTGGTTTCTGTGGGCGACTATGTTAAGGAAGGCATGCTCATCGGCCGGGGCAAGGGACCGCTCTCGGCAAATGTCCATGCCCCGGTTCCCGGCAAGGTGATACGCATGGTTTCCTGGGAAATGGCCGGTGGCACTACCAATGATGCCCTGGTCATCCGTATGGAGGGGAGTTTTGAGAAATTAGGAAAGCGGGAAGAACGCTACCCTTGGGAAGCCTTGGCTCCCCGGGATCTCCAGTGGCTCATCGCGGAATATGGCATCGTGGAAATGGAAGGTGAAGGCTGTCCCCTAGCGGATGTGCTTGCTTCCCTCGGTTCGGTCCAGGAGGACTCCATTACCTTGGTCGTCCGCTGCGTGTTTGACGATCCCTGGCTCGTGGCCGATTATGTGGTCTGCCAGGAACGGCTCAAAGCGGTGGTAGAAGGAAGTATCATCATGAGCCGGGCCAGCGGGGTAAGCCGTATCGTATACGCCGTTTCCCATAAGGAGCGGAATTTAGGGGAGCTGTTGCTTGCGGAATCGAAATCCTGGGATATCCCCGCATCGCTGGTCCTGGTAGGTTCCCGGTATCCCCAGCGGAACCGCCGTGAACTGGAGCTGGTGCTCCGGGAATATGAGAAAAAAGAGGGCCTGGCCTTAGGCGCCCTGCTCATCCAGGGACCCGCTACCCTGGCGGCAATCTACGATGCAATACGATTAAAAAAGCCCATCCTTGACCGGTATATCGCGGTCGGAGGCTCTGCGGTCAAAACCCCCCAGGTGATGAAGGTCAGGATAGGAACCAGGATCGGTGATATTTTTGCCGAATGTGGGGGATTGGTCAAAGAACCGCAGCGCATCGCTTTTGGGTCTCCCTTATTGGGCCGTACTGTGGTTGATCTTGATGAGCCGGTGATTAAGACGAGTTACGCGGTCATTGCCCTCCTCAAAGGCCAGATCGGGGGTACGGTTACCAGAAGCTGTATCAGTTGTGGGGAATGCAGAACCGTATGTCCGGTGGGGCTGGATCCGGAAGCGGTATTCAAGCAGATAAACGGCCCGGAACAGGCAGTGGCCGACAGGGTTGCGGAATGCCACGGCTGCGGCTGCTGTGAAGTGGTGTGCCCTTCAAGGCTTCCCCTGAGTACCACCATAGTACAAGCCGCCTCCAGGAGGAATTAGTATGGATGAAAAGAAGGTGGTACTGTATCAGAAACCCCATATCAATCTTGCCTGGTCCACCGCAGGACGGATGTGGCTGGTCAGCCTGTGCGCCGGTCTGGCCATTTTTCAGTCATCGGTAACCGATGCTTTTGCATCCCTGATTATCGCCATTACGGTAATGGCCGCCGCAATAATCACGGAATTTCTCATTTATTTCAGGACCGAAAAGGCAGGCATGGTAAAGGATGGAAGCGCCATCACTTCGGCTCTCCTGTTGGCCCTCTTGTTGCCGAATCAGATACATCCCTTGTATGCGGCCCTGGGCGCTGTTTTTGCCATGACCGTAGTGAAACATAGTTTTGGCGGCCTCGGAGCAAACTGGATGAACCCTGCGGTAGGGGGGTGGCTCTTTATCCGTTTTTCATGGCCCGCCGCCTTCAATAATGCCATAGCAACCGCTCCGGTGGCAATGTTGCAGGAACGGCTGGAGCGGGATGGTTCCAATTTCCCGGATCTTACCAAAGGGTTTACCCAGGGTTCTCCTCTGGAGATCCTCAAGGTGAGTGGTATCTCAGATTTTCCGGTCGGAGGTAGTCCCTTTGACAATACGGTAGCCACTTGGCTCAACAAAACGATTTTTTCAATCACCGGTTCGGAATTACCCGGCGGGTATATTGATCTGCTTACCGCTACCACCGCCGGTATCATTGCGGATCGGGGGCTGCTTGCCCTCTTATTGGGAACCATTATCATCGTCGCATTCCAGGTAACCCGATCCTGGGTACCGGCGGTATACCTGGGCATGTATGGGCTGCTCATCAGAATCTTTGGAGCCTTGCCTTTTGGGGGAGCCTTGGGTGCCGGGGATATCCTCTTCGGCTTTTTTTCAGGGGGAACCATGGTAGCAGCCTTCTTGTTGGTTACGGACCCCGCCACCGGACCCAAATCAAAGATCGGGACCCTCATCACGGCTTTCTTGGCAGCCTGCTTTACCTATATCTTCCGTTATCAGGGTTCGGAAGTATACGGTGCTTTTTTTGCCGTTGCCTTGATGAACGTCCTGGTACCCCTGATCCGGGATATTGAAAGCCGGCGTTTGTATGTGGCGGTAGAACCGGCAAAGGGAGGTATCGATGGATGATACGGATACGAATACCTCCGCGCTGAAGGCTCAATTGAAAGATATCGGTATTTTAATCGGATGGATTGCGGGGATCATCCTCCTGGGAGGGGCGTTGTGGTTTTTTACCCAGTCTATCCGTACCGAGGTACTGTGGCGCGGGGTAACCATGGTATGGAAAGAAGATTTCCGGCGGCTTGATGCGCCCATCCCTCGGCATGGGCTTCCTGGAAAAACGAGCCTCTTGGGAAGTTGGTATACCATGGTCAATTCCGAAAGCCGGGTCCTTGTTTTTTCTATCATGGCCGATGGAATTCCTGCTCCCTGTATCGCGGTGGTCTCCCCGGCAGGAAGGGTGGATACGCAGAACATCATCCCCGTAAACAGTTATTCGAAACAAATTCTGGAACACCTTCCCCGGGGAATCATCAAAACCTATATACGGCGCATAGAAGCGGAGGCAGGTTCGATTTCTCAGCCTCCTGTTCACGGGGAAGGGGAAGCCCTGGAAGCAGGCTATGCGGAAGATCGGGAAGATCAGGAGGTAGAATAAATGAACCGGCGTTTTCAAACCTATTTGCTCTGGGGTTCTCATGCCCCCCTTTCCACCCTGGCCGGGGGGGGGCTTTTAATCATGGCCTCAAGCCATCTTGCCTTTGCCTTGGTTGTTGCAGGTGCCTTGGTATGGGTTTACGAATTGACTGCCATGGTGGTCTTCTTCGCCAAGCCTTTTTTCCCCCAAAAAGGAAAAATTATCGTGCTTATCTTCCTGTCAAGCCTTATCGGAAGCTTCTATCTCTTGCTATTCTGGCTGGCAAGCCCTTTTCTGGCCATGGGCGTTTCTTATGTCATCATGCTGATTCCCGGGTACTGCATCGGTTCCGATTTATTCGGGCGCCTTAATTCCGTAGATGATCCGCCGATGCTGCGGGAGGTCCTCTTAAAAGCGCTCCTGGAAGCCGCCGCCCTGGGCATCTTTATCATCGCCTTTGCACTCATCCGGGAACCCCTGGGCTTTATGTCCCTTTCCCTGCCTGGAGGAGCAACGGGGATTATCCAGTTAGTTGAGGGGTATGATGAAGACTCCATCCTCCCCATCAGGGTATTATCGACCTCCGTAGGCGCCCTGTTGCTCTTTGGGTACGGAATGGCCATATTCCGTAATCTCCGAAACCAGTACCATGGGGAGAACCGCCGATGAGTACGATGAGTACCCTGGTATCACTGGCGGTTTTTTCAAGCCTTTCCCTCAACCTGATACTGCAATTCGCCTTGGTCATCCAGGGAATGGCCGCACGGCAGCAGGAGTCCTATTCAATTCCCTTCTTCCAATCGGGGGTGCTCTTTGTATCCGTACTGTTCCTCTGGGTGGTTTTTTCATATATTCTGTCCCCCCTCGCCTTTGGATTTTTTGAATATGTTTTGCTGTTTCCCTTAAGCGCCCTGGTCTGTATGGGACTTGAACTGCTCTGTACCCGTTTTCTTCCCTGGATAGTACCACACGCAAAGATGTTTACCGCCATTTCCGCCTACAACGGGCTTGCCCTTACCTCCCTCATGTTGACCATCAACCTGGCCCGTACCTTTGCTGAAGCAGTGGTCCTGTCCTTGGGTTTTGCCCTGGGGGTTCTGCTTTCGCTGTTCCTGCTCCAGGAGATCCGCAAACGCTCAACCCTGGAAATGGTCCCCCCCTTCCTGCAGGGAGTTCCCCTCATGCTCATATCCATGGGGCTTTTATCCCTTATTTTTACGTCCCTGGGGGCTCTTTTTTATAAGACCCTGGGGATGTGATAACACAGAGGAGGATCATTGATGCATGCAAAGGTGGTACTTTGTCGCTGCCAAAAGACCAAGCAATTGTTCGGGATTCGTATTGAAGAACGGAATCGAGACTGGTACCGAACCTGGGCTTTCAAGCTTGACGAAAAAAAGGCACAGCGGGAAAAATTTGATACGAACCAGGTTACTGGCTCGCTGATGGCGGATGCTGCCTTTCCCGGCTGTCCCTATTGCGGTAACCACGAGTTTTTTCAGTGTAGTTGCGATGGCGGTAAACTGACGTGCTATGACGGTACCCGCTCGACCGGTACCTGTGCCTGGTGCGGTGGAACTGCGGACTTGGTAAGCACAGAACAATTTAAAATTAAGGGCGGCAGCTATTGATATGAAGGAGGTATAGATGGCAGACTTGCCTCGGGGATTTACCATTAAAACCAAGGGGTTCAAAATGGTAAGGGTGGTGGATAAATTGGGAGAAGGCGGGCAGGGCGCTGTCTACCAGGTAGATTATGCTGGCCAGCCCATGGCGCTTAAATGGTATTCCGGTAAGAACATGAAAGACCCGGACAAATTCTATGAAAATCTTGCAAATAACATCAAAAAGGGCGCCCCCACCACGGTATTCCTCTGGCCGGAGGATATTACCGAAAAGCGGGGGGAAGCCTTTGGCTATATTATGCCCTTACGTCCGCCGGAGTATAAGGATTTTTCCCGGTTCCTCCTGGCACAGGAAAAATTCGCCAGCGTTACCGCCATGGTGAACGCGGCGCTCCATATTACGGCAGGTTTCCGGGAACTGCACAACCAGGGATACAGTTACCAGGACCTGAATGACGGGAACTTCTTTGTCAATCCGAAAACCGGTGCGGTGCTTATCTGCGATAATGACAATGTGGCAGAGTACGGCAAAAATCTCGGCATTGGGGGGAAGTGCCGCTATACCGCCCCGGAGGTTGTCCTGAAAGAAGCCCTGCCCAGCGTGCATACGGATAAATTTTCCCTGGGGGTCGTGTTATTTTTACTGTTCATGCTGAATCATCCCCTGGAAGGCAAAAAAGCCTACCCCCCCTGCATGACCGAAGCACTGGAAAAGAAAATTTACGGGAAAGAGCCGGTGTTTATTTTTGATCCCACGGATCCTTCCAATGCCCCCATTCCGGGGATCAACACCAATGCCATTAAACGCTGGCCCGCCTTTCCCCTGTACATACGGGAAAAATTTATCGAGGCCTTTAGCAAAAAAGCCATGGGGGATCCTTCCTACCGGATAATCGAACAGGAGTGGTTACGGCTGTTTATCCGCCTGCGGGGGGAAATTTATAAATGCGTCGGCTGCGGGGAGGTGTTCTTTGCGGACGCAGTACATCCCACTCCCTGTCCCCAATGTCATAAAAGTAATACCTTCACCGCATACCTTAAAACCCCCAAATACCCCGTGCCGATACATCAGCGGACCAAACTCTACCAGTGCCATACTGAGGCGGATTCGGACGATTTTCTTACCCTGAGCGGGGAGGTTTCCCTTAATAAACAGACCGGTGGATTTGAACTCAAAAACGCATCAAAAAAAACATGGTACATTATTGATGGCGGCGTGCAACGAACCCTTGGTCCCTATGAGCTGGTTACCGTACAAAAGGGGATGTCCATTGATTTCGGCGGATGCATCGCGGAGATTATCTAAGCATTATCATAAAGGAGTACTGCTATGTCATTAACTGATGAAGCGGAAGCCATCCCCCGAAAAACGATGGTTCTGTTTTTTCTTATCGATACATCGGGAAGCATGGTCGGCGATAAGATTGGGGCGATCAATAGCGCCATAGAAGAGGTTATTCCGGATCTGCGGGATTTATCCGCTTCCAATGCGGACGCTCAAATTAAGGTGGCGGCCCTGGAATTCGCTTCTGGGGTGCGGTGGATTACTGCCAACGGGCCGGTGGACCTGGAACAATTCCGGTGGAATTATCTTGATGCTTCGGGGGTTACCGATTTAGGGGACGCCTGTAAAAGTCTGCATGAGAAACTGTCCACCAAAGCCTTCATGCGGGAGGCTACCGGTTCTTTTGCCCCTGCTATTTTTCTGTTATCCGACGGGGAACCTACGGATGATTATGAAGGGGGCCTGAGCTTGTTGAAACAAAACAACTGGTTTAAGCAAGCAATTAAAGTGGCGGTGGCCATTGGTGAGGATGCGAATAAGACGGTGCTTGAGCAGTTTACCGGTACTGCGGAAGCGGTTCTGGAGGTACATAACCGGGCAATGCTCAAAAAGATGATCAAGTTTGTCAGTGTCCGCGCTTCCGAAGTTGCAAGCAAGAGTGTCCATATCGGTGATCTGAGAGATGCTGATTCAGGAACCAAGCAGCAGGACCTGAACAACCAGTTAGGAGAAATACGGGAAGAAGGGGCCAACGCCAACGCAGATGAAGAATGGTAAGCCGGTATGATCCCCTATAAGGCCTTTGCCAGTTCTACTATCGGCGCTCACCATAGAAAACACGGCAAAGAATGTCAGGATGATTCCCGGCACGTTACTGATGAGATCATGGCGGTTGCGGTGGTGGCCGATGGGCATGGGGGGGATGCTTATTTCCGAAGCCGCCGGGGTTCCCGGTTTGCGGTGGAAAGCGCCCTGCAGGGTATCCAGGAATTCATCCGGATCCGGAGGGAATATGGGGCGCCTGAAACAGAATCCGCCGAAGGGTTGCTGCGGAACCTGGTAAAAAACATCCTTGTCTCATGGCATGATAAGGTGGAGCAGGATTACACCACTGACCGCTTCTCCCCGGATGAACAGGAAAAAGCCGCTCAAAAAAACAAGCAGCCCTATCATGCCTACGGTACCACCCTCATCGCCGTGGCAATAACCGAGGACTACTGGTTCGGTCTCCATATCGGGGATGGTAAAGCGGTGGCCCTCTACCCGGACGGCTCCTTTGATCAGCCCATCCCCTGGGACGAGCGGTGTTTTTTGAATGTTACCACCTCCATCTGCGACGATGATGCGGCGGATACCTGCAGAATTTACTACAGCCCTGAGAAGCCGGTAGCGGTATTTATCGGCAGCGACGGAGTCGATGATTCCTATCCGATTCATGAAAACGAAAAATACCTGTATCATCTGTACCGGACCATCGCGATCAATTTTGCTGATGAGGGCTTTGAAACTACCTGCCAACAGGTGCAGGGGTTTCTCCCGTCCCTTACCGAAAAGGGAAGCGGGGATGATGTCTCTGTCGCGGGTTTCATTGACATGCACGCCCTGGAAGCAACCGCCCGGATACTGGGGCATTAGGGGTCGGTAATTTTTGAGAATTTTTTATATTATAAAGGAGGAAGCTATGGGAACCTTACTTTTTCATCGCCTGCGATCAGGAGCAGCTCACGCGCTTAAAGGCATCTCAGCAGGACTACTACCATGGCGTTCCCAAGTTCATTGCCGAGATTCTTTTACCGGAAACTCACCAGCACGACTTGGTGTTCAAAGCCGAGCTGTATCGCCGCGCTGGTGTTGCTGAATACTGGGCGGTTGGCCCGATTGATCGCACGATACACATCTTCACCCTGTCAGCGGACGGCTCGACGTATCAGATCAAGATTCTTGAGGCGAAAGATTCCCTCGCTCTTGCATCTTTCACGGGCTGTACGGTCGATTTCAACGCGATTTTTCAAGAGGAGCATACCGGCGAAACAGAAAATGTACATAAAACAGTGCTGGAATGAAGTATTCAGCAGTGGTCAAGGAGCTTATCAGGAGAATACAGCGGAGCGCATGTTAGCAGTGCAAGATCACTTACTTTTAGCAAACAAGAGAGAACAATAGGATGCGGTAACTATCCGCTCTTGTTGTCAAATGAGACGTAAATGCACCTATGTTTTCCCAATAGCCCCGTGAACGGTTACAATATCCTTGCCTTGTCATCCGGAGTGATGACATCATTGAATTCAGGGTAAAGCCCGTCTAGGCTATCCGCAATGATACCCATCACTTCCTCATCCGTAAAATTGTATTCCACGGAAACGTATCGGGACTTCATGGCCCCCGAAGGATCATCCAACCACTGATCGGGGTTAACATTAGAAAGCCACACAAATTTTGTAGCATCAGAATTCTCCATTACTCTTTCAATTGTTCCGAAATTTCTACTTTCCCCGCCTGCCGTGCGCCTTTCTTGAATACCCGGCGGAACCGTGCCTTGCGGCCCTTTGTATACCAATTTCCCGAAGTGAACAACTGCCCGTATTTCGTATAGGTACGAATGCGCTGATGACCGGCCATAAATAAATCCTCGCTTTACTTGAACGTATCTTCCAAACCCTGCCAATCCAGCCGAAGTGCTACTCAATTGTTAACACCTATACGGCGGTCTTTTGCCCACTTAATAATAAGGTTAGCATAGTACGGGGAAACCGGCGGTTGTTTTTTCATCACTTTGATATCGGACGCCTGCTTAGGCGGATTATCAGTAATGAGAAATTTCGTGATCAAACTAGCTTTTGACGGTCTCTGGTCAGGACTATAAAGATGAGCATGGGGAGGGGAATGCTCCCCATCGGTATACTCAACCCGAATTCACATCGGATACTTGCCGCCATAGTTCCTAGTACCCAGTCATCTATGAAAGGGTGAATAAGTATGATAAGCTCATGGTCATAGAATCCAACCAGAGAGGGGAATTATGACCAAGAAATATCGGGTAACCCTGACAGATGAAGAACGGAAACATCTGAGCCGTATTATCAACACCGGGAGACACAGCGCCCAGAAACGAAAACGGGCGCCTATTGCTCACCGATGAAGGGATGATCGACAGCGAGATAGCGGAACGGGTAGGGATGCATCGGCGTGGGGTAGAAGAGGTACGGCAGCGATTGGTGGAGGACGGCTTTGAGGTAACGCTGGAAGGGAAACCCCGGGGACGGCCACCGCTTGCAATACAGGGGAAGATGATGCGCGGTTAATCGCATTAGTCTGTTCCCCCAAGCCCGATGGCAATGTTTTTCATATACTTACCAAAGTTAAACGATTCTGAAATAGAGTAAATAACCATAAGTTCTATCCGTATCTGTGCCAAAGTGACGCACGGGTGTTATCAAATACTTTCTCATCTTTATTTTTTATCCCTTCAAGCTCCTCAAGGGGGAAAACACCCTTTGTTAACTAACCTTTCACAAAGGGCTGAAAGCAGTAACTTTCCATAAAGCTAGGCTCGCACCGTCTCATCTGTTTTGCCGGCAATCTCATCGTACTTAAATATCGACTTTAAACGTTTGAATGTTACTTCTATTTGCCATCTCATTCGGTATAATTCCAGCACCTCTTGCGCTGAAACTTCTTTTCCCATTGATGTCACAACGATGATGTATTTATTATACTTTGCTTGAATCTTGCTTACTTCTTTGCCTTTACCCTTTCTCTGCTTCTCATGTTTAAGGCGTGCACGTCCTTCTCGTTCACTGCTTTTATCTTTTCTAATCGCGCAAATACGCAGCGGAATGAGTTCGCCGTGTACTTGGTAACATACCTCTCAATCGGCTGTTTCTCCCGCCTTCAAGCCTGGTAAACGCCCTATCAGGTTACTCTTCCGGCCAGTCCTGTCATATCATGTAAATGCCCCGGCCCGTAACCTTAGAACAAAACCGCTTCAGGTTTTTCTCACGTATGCTATCCCGGGTATTGTTCCGTAATGCGGTCACCTATTACCATAGCATCCTTCTTAAAGCAGGTAAAATTACTAATTTTTTCACCGATTTTTCTGTCGGTACGATGCAACGCTATGATGCACCGCGTGAATAAATCAATGCAATAATACAAACGATAGAACTTTTTATTCGCAGCACTGCCGCTCGACGCGTCTTCCGTAGCGTCTATTAAACATATTCTTTTATTGGTGAGAAACGGTGGTTTGTCTACTAACAGTCCTTGATTCCGATAGATGTTTTCACATAACCACTGCAACCATGTAACGCAATTCCTGATGCGTTTCCATACCGCTGACTTCACCATATTGAACCCATCTATGTTTTGTTGTGTTATTGCCCTGGTTACATCGAAAGACAGCTCGACTGTTACCTATAAAAAAACCAGGCACAATAAGTCGGTAACTATTTTTAATGTACGAGTTCGAGTAAAGGCTTTAAGTTCTCTTGCCTTCTCCTCCCAGCCCTTTGGCATTAATGCCAACAAATCTCCCAATTCGTATCTTTTCTCTTCCATACCCCCATTCTACACCTCTTTTGGATATCTTGTAAAGTAAACGCATATGGTGAGAAACACCATACCCCACATTTACTATGTTTATCGGTTCATTATTGTTTCAATCCACGCGCCCGCACGGAGCGCGAC
>JAITNP010000094.1 GCA_031290455.1 Treponema sp.
TTTTACGTCATCCACGTTTATCTTCCCGATGTGCCATGGGCCTACTATCCCCAAAATCTTCTCGTATAACGCTTTGGTATCCATCTGTCTATTTTACCCCTTTTTCCATTATTTCACAAGAGAGCCGGAAGAACCCTCTTTTTTATAGTTTTTTCTCCCTAACCCTTGGTATGGACTTATAACCCTTGAACGGTTATAATCAGTTTTTCGCTAAAAAATTAGTGTGATGGCATATCAGCGGTAATCGATCTCCCTCACATAGGTGTCATATACATCCTGAGCTATGCGAACCGCTTTTTCCGCCTCCTCCACCGCAGCGTTCAGGGCGTCAATTGCTCCGTCCATGTCGGCCATCCGCTTCAGGTACTCCTGGCCCTGCTGAGTCTGACTGCCCGCAGCTTCCAGGTTCCGCCTGATCCGATCCTGTTCGGCAATGATCCGGGTCCGCCGGAGATCCATGTCCCCCAGGTCCGAATTGGTGGCATCGACGGTTTGCTTGAGTTCAATGGCCTTTTCTAATGCGGCCCGTACATTGGCGGGAATTTCCTGGTTTGAGGCATAACTCACCAGGGAAGCAACGGTAAGCGGGGCCAGGGTGATCCGCTCTGTCAGAGGGCTTTCCTCTTGCGCAACAAAAGTCAGTTCCCCGGCGGGTAAGTCCATGCTGAAGCGGTAAACCGCATCGGTCCGTTCAGTAAAGGATTGTCCCGCGGTAAGCGTGGTCCCCTTGGTGATGGGGTGTTCTACGATAAACCGCTTAGTCGCTCCCCCCGCATTCCGAAAGGCATAGACCGTTTTGTAGGTCTGTTTTCGGCCCACGGTCATGATCCCCTTGCTAACCGTAACAGCGCTCATAACCCGGGAACTTGACGCGGTTACGGCCCCGGTAACCGAAAGATCATCCCCATAAGCAATAAGCCGTTTTTCTTGTTCCGGGAAGAATGCAATCAGCGCATCCCCTGCATAGGTACCCCCATCGTAGACCGTAATAGGCCCGGCAGGGAGCTTCATTCCCATGGTATTGGTGATTTCCGCGCTGACCGCAGGATGGATGATACCTCCCTTCGCGGCCTTGGCTCCGGAAAAAACCAAGCTCCTGACTGCCAGGACGGTGCCTTCAACCAGGGGTAACATGGCGCTCTGCTGGCTCTCAAGGTTCACCGGCTTGTTGAGGGTAAACTCGAACTGATCCCCCACAGCCGCTCCCTGGGCGGTTTCCATGGCACCCCCTGCCACGGAGGAACGGGACTGCAGGAGCGTATCGTTGACCGCAAAGGATTTCTCCGCCACCATGGCCCGCGGCACCCGCAGGGTGCTTTCGGCACCAGCCTTCTCCTCCACTTCCGGGTTGAAACCTGACTCGCTCCACCCCGAACCGAAGGTCCGGGCCTCGGCGATCCCGGTGATTGCCAAGGGCAGGACAGGCCGGTTCAGATGGTAAGGGGCATAAAGGTTCTGGATGAACGAGACCGGGCGGCCCGTAACAAGAGAAAGTTCCACGTTGTTCCAGGGGGTGTCGCTGTCGTTATCCACGATGGCCCAGCCCTGGAGGAAGGGCTTTTCCTGGTGTAAGTCCAGACGGTAGGAAACCTTCCATACCGGGGTGGGAATCACATAGCTCAACGTTATATCCCGCTGGCCTGCACCGGGAAGCCGCAGGGTCAGGTTCCGGGTATCGATATGCTGAGAAGCCATGATGAGGTCAAGGGCCTGGTTTAAGTCGGCATTGATCCGGGGGTCCTTAAAAGAAAAGGTACTTATCTCTTTAAGGCCGATTACCCGGATTCCCTGGGGGGTATAGAGTGAAAGATACGGCTCGGTTCCGGCATCGCCATCCTGGCCCGGCCTTATCCCGGCAGTCCGGTATTCCACCCCGATGATCCTGCCGCGTATGGGATTGGGAGCAGCAACTTCAAGGTCCACGCCTTTGAGCCTTTCCAGCATCTGGGCAATACCGGGGTTCCCGGAAAGGTCAATGGTGAGGCTCCGCAGGGTACGGTACAGGGTCTGTTCCGATGGATAGTATACCGAAGGGGCGCTTGCACCGGGATCGTTAATCACCAGGGATTTGAGGGCGTCATTGATCGCATCGCGGTTGAAAGGCAGGACAATTTCTGCAGAACCGGTAATGGTTCCCCCGTGTTCAAAAAAGCCGACCCCGGAAGAAAACAGGGTAATCCTCCGCAGGGGAACCGGTTCATCTCCGATAGACTGGGCATTGAGATTCATACCGATAACGCCAACCAAGAAAACCAACCGAGCTGCATTGATAAGCCCCTTCACCAACCGTATCATCATTATCCCCGCTAATACTTAAATTCGCTGTCCCCGATAAATTCCCGGAGTATGCTCTGCCCCGGCACATACTGGGGTGGAATGGGGGCAAAATTCTCAAGGAAGGAACGGAGCCGCACTGCTTCGGCGTATTCGATCTGGTTAGGCTTTACCGAGCGGAGCAGGGGTTCAGCATAGAATTTCAACACTGCCAGCTCGTAGCTTAAGGCGGAGTTAAAGGCCACGTCGGCGCCATCCTGGAAGGGGAAGATGTATTTCCATTCTCCCCGCTGAACATTGGGCCACATCTTGATGGTCGTTGCCGCGCTGCTTCCCCGGAACTGATAATCCCTGACCATGCGCCGCAGGAGCCGGTTGTCACTGGTGGGGATCCGGTTGTGGTCGTCCAGGTTGAGCTGGGTTAGAGCCGAGACATAGAGCTTGAATTTGATACGCCGCTCTATCTGCGCGGTGAGGGCGTCGTTCAGGCCGTGGATACCCTCAACAATGAGCATGGTCCTTGGCTGGAGGCGGATCGTCCTCCCCCCGGATTCCCGGCGTCTGCCGGTTTTGAAGTCATAGATGGGAAGGGTTACCGCTTCCCCCCTAAAGAGCGCCAAGAGCTGCTGATTAAGATAGGAAACATCCAGGGCTTCAAGACATTCATAATCCCGTTCCCCCTTTTCATCCCGGGGGGTTTTATCGGAGTTCACATAGTAATCATCAAGGCTTATGGCGATAGGCTCAATGCCCATCACCTTGAGTTCAATGGCAAGCCGCTTCGCCGTGGTGGTCTTCCCGGAACTGGAAGGACCCGCAATGAGCACCACCTTGAGATCATCCTGTTGTTCGTATATGGTATTCGCGATTTCCGCCAGTTTCTTTGCCTGGAACGCCTCGGCTATCCTGATGTACTCCTTGATGGTTCCCTCGGTTACGAGACGGTTCAGATACCCCACCGCATGAACCCCGATGATCCGGCCCCACTTCTTGTATTCATTATACACCGAGAAAATCCGGGGACTGTCCTCAAAGGGAGCGATCTCGGCGCCCTTACCGATTCCAGGAAACCGGAGGAGGAACCCGTCATGGTATGTCATCAGATCAAAGGCGGAAAGGAGGGCGGTCCGCGGTACCAGGGGTTCAATATAGAGGTCCGTAAATCCCGCGCATTCATTGACCTGCACCATGGACTCGCTCCGTTCATCCAGGAGGAGACTGGTATCGGTTTGCCGGTTTTGTTCAAAGAGCGCCCGGGCTTCGGTATAGGCCATGTAGCGGAACGATATGGGAAGGTCCGCTTCGACCAGGGTCTTCATTTTCCCCTTGAGGGCTTCAATCTCCTGGGAGGTAGGGATATCCCCTTCCAAAAAGGTATAGTAATACCCATTTCCCAGGGAATGCCCCACATAGAGACGGTGTTCGGGGAACAGTTCCTGGGCCGCCACTGCCAGGAGAAAGGCCAGGGAACGCCGGTATATCATCACCCCTTCAGGGGACCGCAAGGGTACCGGTTCCAAGGTTGCGTTCACTTCAAGCCGTGTGGAAAGGGGCAGGATTTCATTGTTGACCTTGACCGCTGCCAATCCACCCCGTACGAGGCCGAAATGTTCGATGAGGGTTTCCGCCTGCGTCCCCAAGGGGCAGGTCAGGGAAACGCCAGTAGTAAAACGTACCTGTATTTCATGTATAGACACTACAGATCTCCTAGATAATTTTTGATAAGCTCAAGCTTAAGATTACGGAGCCGTTCCGTAATAGAAACCTTGTAAATATGGGGGTTGAGGAACCGCTTGTACGTACCATCAAAGGATTCAAGGCCGGATCGTACCAAGGCGCGGATGGCTTCCAGGGAAGGGCGATCCCCCACGGGCCGGCCATGGTCTAAACGGATTTTGAGGAGCGGTTCGGCACTTCCTTCAACCGCGTGGTAAAAATGGCGGTAATCTGCGGAGGTGTGCCAAAAGGCATAATTGGCTCCCTTTTCAATCAGGTCCTGGTGTGCCGGATCATCCAGCGTGAGCACATCCGCCACGGTCATGCCCTGGGTATCCTTGATACGCCACACTTGCTTGACCCCGGGGATCGTTGTTTTGTTGGGATTATCGGAAAATTTGATCGTCGGAATCATGTTCCCATATCCATCATCCCGGGCAGCTAGTTTATACACCCCGGTAAAGGCCGCTTCGATACCCCCGGTAACCATCTGGGTCCCTACCCCCCAGGTATCAATGGGCGCCCCCGCGTTGGTGAGGTTCTGGATGATGAATTCGTCCAAGTCGCTGGACACGGAAATTGTCGCCTTGGGAAACCCCGCGGCATCAAGGATTTTCCGCACCTCCACCGAGAGGTACTGGACGTCCCCGGAATCAAGACGTACCCCGAAATTCTTGCCCTGGGCAGCGAGGCACTTCCCCACCTTGACCGCGTTGAGGGCCCCGCTTTTCAGGGTGTCGTAGGTGTCGATGAGAAAGACCGTCTTATCCGGGTACATATCAGCATACGCCTGAAACGCCGCTTCTTCGTTGGGATAGGCCATTATCCAGGAATGGGCCATGGTTCCCAAGACCGGGATGCCGTATTCTTTGCCCGCCAGGACATTGGAAGTCCCGGCAGCTCCCCCGATAAAGGCGGCCCGGGAGGCGGACATGGCCCCGTCCGGTCCCTGTGCCCTGCGAAGCCCGAATTCCATGATCGCCCCCTTCCCGGACGCAAGCCAGACCCGGGCGGTCTTGGTGGCAATAAGGCTCTGAAAATTGATGATGTTGAGGAGCATCCCTTCGATGATTTGACATTCGATAAGCCCCCCCTCGATCCTGATTAAGGGTTCCTGGGGAAACACCACGGTCCCCTCGTCGGCAGCCCATAATGAACCGGTAAACCGGAACCCTTCAAGGTAGGGGAGAAAAGCCTCATCAAAAAGACCCAACCCCCGTAAATAGCTAATATCATCCGCAGAAAAAGAAAAGCCCTGGAGCTGATCCACCAGGGTTCCTAATCCTGCAAATATGGAAAATCCCCCATCGAAGGGTTGCCGGCGGAAAAACATATCAAATACTGCCCGATTATCCATAGCTCTTTTCCAATACCCCTGGGCCATGGTAAGGGAATAAAAATCCGTAAGCAAAGCGGATGTGTTTATCATTGCATTACCTCCATTTCTATAGTACCCTGAATTGGCATTAACCGCAAGATCAAGGTGCATTTTCATAGGACATGCTGTCAAGGAAATGGGGATCATCAAAACGGGGCCGCCCCGGAGTTTTGCGGTACGTAAAACTCCATATCCGAAGGCACAAACAGTTGTCTTGAGACCATGAGCCGTTGTCTGTGGACAATGCTTCATTTGTATACCGGCAGAACAAACCGATTGGCTCCCCGGACGGCGGAAAGCCAAGCTCGCAATGGTCAAAGATTGGCTGGAGGTTCCCGGCGTCAAGGCGACGGCATGGAAGGTCCCCGCCGGCGAAGTGAGCGCCCTGGGATCCCTGAGCGCCGCAGCCCAGGCCGCGCTGGAAACGGCGCAGTCCAGCGAGGGAACACCGGTTATCACCGCGCTCACCTTGACAACATTGTCAAAAAGATAGATAATTGGCCCCCTAAGGCTTGAGCCTATGGGAGACCTCACGAGGTCTTTTCAGAATGTACATGCGCACTTCAGATTTGAACTGGTGAAATGAAGTTTTGTATATAAGGAGTCCTTAACATTATGAAATTATCACATCGGGTATCGCTGCTTACTGGTTTGCTGGTTTTTGCTGTTGTGTTGACTGTCGGCACGGCGGCTACTATTGTTTCATTTCAGACCCTTGAAGAAACCGCCGAGAAATCGCTCCTGAATCAAGCCGTTTCAGGGGCGGACATGGTTCACCTCTCCATACAATCACAATTGGATATACTACAGGAACTGGCTGACCGGGTGGGAACCCGGTCAATGGATTGGGAAATCCAACAACCAAGTTTAGCGGCAGATGTTGACAGTCACAACTATTTGGATTTAGCGGTGGTTACTTATGATGGGGTCGCCCATTATATCAAGGACGATACCATTTCAAATCTTGCCGACCGGGATTATGTTATCAAAGCCCTGGCCGGACAACAGGTAACATCGGATGTGATCATAAGCAGGGTTATCGGGAAGCCGGTGGTCATGTTCGCGGTTCCCATTAGAGACGGCGCAGGCAGGACCGTGGGCGCCCTGGTCGGCCGCAGGGACGGCAGCGCCCTGCATGAAGTAACCAAAAATGTAAAAGTCGGCGAGACCGGTTATTCCTATATGGTCAACGGCCAGGGAATTGTTATTGCCCATCAAAATGCGGACCTGGTAATGAATCAGTTTAACCCACAAGAGGAAGCGAAAAAGGACTCCTCCCTTGTGTCTCTTGCGGGAACCATCACCACCGCGCAACGGGTAAGAACAGGGGTTGTTTCGTATATCTATAACAAGGTGGAAATGGAAGTGGGGTTTACGCCGGTCGCCGACTATGCATGGACCCTGTTTGTTACTATTGAGCGGAAAGAACTCTTGGCGGGGATAGACCGGCTTGTTTCCAATATCGTTCTTTTTGGGGTGATCTCTGTGCTACTGGGTATTATCCTATCCTATTTCATCGGACGTTCCATCGCCAAACCCATTACGCGGGTTACCCAGATGCTCAAGGATATTTCTGAAGGAGAAGGGGACCTAACCCGGCACATTGATATTATTTCGAAAGATGAGATAGGCGAATTAGCCCATTATTTTAACCAGACCCTGGAAAGAATCAGAGCCCTGATTATTATCATCAAGGGCAGGGCAACGGTGCTTCATGGAATCGGGGAAGAGCTTTCAACCAATATGGGCAGTACCGCGCAGGTGGTAGGGAAAATTACCGCTCACATAAACCATATTAGAGGTGATGTTATCAGCCAGTCCGCTTCGGTGAATGAAACCCATGCGACCATGGAAACGATCACCAGAACCATTGGCAAGCTCAGTGAGCAGATTGAACAGCAGTCCATAAGCCTGGAACAGTCTTCCCGGGATATTGAGGAACTGCTCGCAAGCATACAGACGGTAAGCGCTACCTTAATCAAAAATGGAGAGAACGTCACTGAGTTAGCCCATTCTTCCGAGATTGGACGGGGAGGATTGCAAGAGGTGGTGGAGAATATACGGGAGATAGAGCGGGCGTCGGCAGGCGTTATGGAGATAAACGCCGTAATGGAAAATATCGCCGCTCAGACCAATTTATTAAGCATGAACGCCGCTATTGAGGCGGCTCATGCGGGTGAGGCGGGAAAGGGCTTTGCCGTCGTGGCCGATGAAATCCGCAAACTCGCCGAATCTTCATCAGAGCAGTCAAAGATCATTGCGGATGTATTAAAAAGAATCACCCTGTCCATTGCCAAGATAACCCAATCCGCCGACGAGGTGCTGAATAAGTTTGAGGCTATTGACGCTGGGATAAAGACCGTGTCGAGGGAAGAAACAAACATCAGAAGCGCTATGGAAAATCAGGACGCTGAAAGCGAGCGAATACTGGAAAACACAAACCTGCTGAATGAAACAACAGCGCAGGTTAAAAAGGCTTCCACGGAGATGCTGGAAGGAAGCAAAGAAGTTATCAAGGAAAGCGGCCGCCTTGGAACGGTTTCAGCGAACATCAGCAATAGGATGAATGAAATGGCGGTGGGTGCCGAGCAGATTGATGAGGCGATAAATCAAGTTACTACAATCAGCGGAAAAAACAAGGAAACTATCGATATTTTGGTACAAGAGGTAGCCCGCTTTAAGGTCGAAACTAAAGGAACTCATTAACCAAATTACCCATGGTCATTCACCCTATCTCTTTTGAATCCACCAGGATCACCCCAGCATCCTGCATCATATCAAAGGCCCGTGCTACGGAGCCTTCGGGATAGCCGACCCCCCGGACTGCGTCAATAAGCAGGATGGTTTTATAACCAAGCCGAACCGCGTCCAGGGCGCTGTAGAGCACGCAATAATCCGTGGCAAGCCCCCCGAAGAACAGCCTATCAATGGAACGTTCCTCTAAGAAGCCATGAAGCCCGGTCGGGGTTTTCCGGTCATTTTCAAAAAAGGCCGAATAGGAGTCCAGGTTTTGGCGGAACCCCTTGCGGAGTATGAGGTTGACGGGCCGCAGATCAAGGCGCTCATGAAAGCAGGCTCCCCCAGTCCCCTGAACACCGTGATCCGGCCACAGGACCTGCCCCGTAACGGGGGGTATATCCAGAATATCCCCAATTTTCATCCCCGGATGGGCGGATGCAAAGGAAACATGAGCCGGGGGGTGCCAGTCCGCAGTGGCAACCACGGTTCCATGGTTTTGAGCAAATTTTCCCGCCATAGCATTGAGAGGCCCGATAACCGCATCCCCTTCCTTGACTGCCAAGGCTCCCGCAGGACGTTTTTCTCCTGAAAAATCGGTATACCCGGGACAAAAATCATGTTGTACATCAATCGCTATGAGCGCCGATGTTATGAAACTAAAAGACTGCATACCGGTGATTATAGCATATCAGAGGACCGAAAGCGGGAGCTTCAATGGCCGCTACGGGCGATTGACATACATCTCTTTTTTGATTATACCAAGGCAAAAAGGAGGTTCTTCATGCGGAATGTTACCCCGTCACAATTCACCGAATTGATTAATCCGATAGTCATCATCCTGGTGGTCATTGGTATTGTGGTCATTACGTTTCTGGCAACGAGTTTCTATATCGTCAATCAGACCGAAGAAGCGGTGATTACCCGGCTCGGCAAATACCTTACCACTGAGGGACCGGGGCTTCATTATAAGCTGCCCTTCGGCATAGACCGGGAGTACGTGGTCAACGTCAAGACGGTGCAGACCGAACAGTTCGGCTTCCGTACCCTCACCAGCGGGGTATCTTCCACCTATGCCAATCAGACCAATGAATCCACGATGCTCACCGGGGACCTCAACATCGTGGATGTGGAATGGATCATCCAGTACCGCATCGTGGACCCCAAGGCATGGATCTTCAATGTGATGGAACGGACCGCCACCATCCGGGATGTGTCCCGTTCGGCCATCAATATGCTCGTGGGGGACCGGGCTATCATGGATATCATGGGATCGGAACGAAGCGCCATCGAAGCGGCGGGCACGGAATTTATGAACGAGACCTTCCGGGGCTACGGTCTTGGGATCGACGTGATCGCGGTAAAGCTCCAGAACATCGATCCCCCTGCGGGAGTTCAGGCAGCCTTTGACGATGTGAACAAAGCCGAGCAAGACATGAACCGCCTCATCAACGAGGGGCAGCAGGCCTATAACGCGGAAATCCCCCGGACCAAGGGTGAGGCGGAACGGCTCATCCAGATTGCCCAGGGGTACGCCACGGAACGGGTCAACCGGGCAAACGGTGATGTGTCCCGGTTCAATTCGGTGTATGAGGAATACCGTAAGGCCCCGGAAGTTACCCGGCAGCGCCTCTACTATGAAATGATCGAGGAAGTCTTCAAGGATGATACCGAAACGATTATTATCGACCGGAATTTCAATAATTTTCTCCCCTTACGGAACCTCAACCCTGGAACCCAGGGGGATGGCGCTCCCAGGAGCCTCCCTTCCCAAGGAGGCCGTTAATGAAAGTACTCCTCCGCATAGTGACCGGCATGGTCGTCATCATCATCGGTATCTTTATCGTCGGTCCCTTCTATATCATTGAGGAGGGGGAACAGGCGGTGATCGTCCAGATGGGCCGTATCGTGGATGTGATTGCCGAGGGAGGGCCTCATGTAAAGACCCCCTTTATTGATGAGGTGGTGCGGTACCCCAAGCGTATCATGGCTTGGAACGGGGAACAGAAGAGTATGCCCACCAGGGAAAAACAGTACATCTGGGTTGATATTACCGCCCGGTGGAAAATTGCGGACCCCAAGAAGTTTTATGAGTCCATTTCCACCATTGACGCTGCCTATTCCAAGCTGGCGGAGGTGATCGATTCTGAAGTCAGGACCGTCATCGCCGATAATTACCTGCGGGAAACGGTACGGAATTCCAATGTCATTATGGAACGATCCGCAACCCCGGACAGCCTCGGCATTGGGGATAGCATCGATCTCGCCCAGATTCCGATCTTGGTACAACCCGGAACGAGCCATGAACCCATACAGAAGGGACGGCGGAAGCTTGCGGAAGAGATCCTCACCCGGTCCCGGAAAATGGTTCCTGAATACGGTATTGAGCTTATCGACGTGGTGGCCCGGCAGATTCGTTATTCCGATGAGCTTACCCAGAGTGTCTATGCCCGGATGATCAAGGAACGGAATCAGATTGCCCAGGCCTTCAGGTCCGACGGGGAAGGGAAGCGGGCGGAATGGTTGGGCAAAATGGACAACGAACGCCGGTCCCTCATGTCCGCAGCCTATGAGACCTCCGAAACCATCCGGGGTACCGCCGATGCCGAGGCAACGAGGCTTTACGCAGATGCCTATAACCGGGACCGGAATTTCTTTGATTTCTGGCGGGCGGTGGAATCTTACCGTAGTATCTTGCCGAAGTTCGATAAGACCCTTTCTACGGGGCTGGAGTATTTCAAGTATCTCTATTCTCCCCAGGGGAGATAACCGTATGGGTCAATGCAGGTACTGAAACGCTCTCTGAGGTGGCGGGAAAGACATCATTGATCCATAACGGTTAAACCGTTCTGCGCTTCCTCCATCAATTTTCGAATTGTTCGTGTTTTTCCTGGGGTTTGCGGTTATGCTCTTTTGTTCGTGGTGGTATATTAATACCATGAGTTTTATGATAACCCCGGAAGAACAGCAGGCCCTCTTGTCTGATGCCCGGGAAACTATTACGGCAAAGCTGGAAGGGAGGCAGCCGGTATACTGGCGGGAAGGGAAACTTACAACGGCCATCGAGGCCGGGACTTCCGCCCTGGTCCAGCCCTGCGGAGCCTTTGTAACGCTTCATATCGGGAAACAGCTTCGAGGCTGTATCGGCAGCATGGCTGCTGCCACGGCCCTGGAAAAAACAATCCATACCATGGCCGTACAAGCGGCCTTTGGAGACCCCCGGTTTCCTCCCCTCACCATAGATGAATTAGGCCGCTGTCATATAGAAATATCCGCCCTTTCCCCCCTGGAACCATGTCTTGATCCCACTTCGGTTCACCTTGGGGTCCATGGCCTCTACCTGGTCCATCACGGCAGGTCAGGGGTGCTGCTTCCCCAGGTCCCGGTTGAACAGGGCTGGGACCGAGATGAGTACCTGGATTATATCTGTGTCAAGGCGGGGCTGCCGCCCCATTCCTACGATGAGCCCGGGGCAAAGCTCTCCACCTTTACGGCCACGGTATTTGGGGAGGAGTGAATCTATGAACACGATATTTACGGAATCTTGCGCCCGATACGGATATGACTTTATTACGGACCCCTATCGGCCAGCGGGGGAGGATGAATATTATATCCGAAACCGTCAACTCGAAGCGCTCTACCTGGCGCAGGATGCTCCGCGGGGTACCACGCACCTGCCGGGCCTGAAGCGGCAGGATAGTTACCGGCATCTTACGCAGGATGAAATAGGGGTACTCGAAGCCAACCGAAACCGGTGCAACGCCTGGGATGATCTCTGGGTACGGGGCGTTTTTAATCCAAGCCTGATTCATGATTGCTTCTTTGCGGGACGTGTCCGTATCGGCGTCCTTGACCAGGGCATTCTTCGGTATCACGACTATACCCTGCCCGTGGGCATCACCCACAGCCGGGTCATTTCCTGCGACATTGGGGACCGTTCGGCCATTCATGACTGCAGTTATCTTTCCCATTATATCATCGGCGACGGGGTCATCCTGAGTTCAATACATGAAATGGATACTACCAATCATTCCAAATTCGGCGAGGGTATCATCAAGGAAGGGGAAGATGAAAGTGTACGGGTGTGGATTGAACCCCTGAACGAGGCCGGAGGACGGGGCATACTCCCCTTTTACGATCTCATCTGCGCGGATGCTTATCTTTGGACCGTGTACCGCGAAGACCAGGAACTCATGGCGGCTTTTAAGCGGATCACCCAGCAATCGGTGGATAACAAGCGGGGATATTACGGCGTTATCGGCCATGGAGCGGTTATCAAGCATTGTCTTACCATAAAGGATGTATGGGTGGGGGATGCTGCCTATATCAAAGGCGCGAATAAGCTTAAAAATCTTACGATAAAATCGGACATCCGGGATCCGACCCAGATTGGCGAAGGGGTCGAAATGGTGAATGGCATTATCGGGTACGGCTGCCGGGTGTTTTACGGATGTAAGGCGGTCCGGTTTGTGTTGGGTAATAATTGCAATCTGAAATACGGTGCCCGGCTCGTGCATTCGATTTTGGGGGATAATTCTACCATCTCCTGCTGTGAGGTCCTCAATAACCTCGTGTTTCCCGCCCACGAACAGCACCATAACAATTCATTTCTTATTGCATCCATGGTCATGGGCCAATCAAATATAGCCGCAGGGGCCACGGTTGGTTCAAATCATAACAGCCGTGGAAATGACGGTGAAATCATCGCGGGCCGGGGCTTTTGGCCGGGGCTTTCGAGTACCCTCAAACACAATTGCCGTTTCGCCAGTTATACCTTGATTGCCAAGGGAAACTATCCGGCGGAACTGTACATCCCCCTTCCCTTTAGCCTGGTTACCACCAAGGCGGATAATACTCAGCGGGAAGTCATGCCTGCCTACTGGTGGCTATACAACATGTACGCCCTAGAACGGAACAGTTGGAAATTCCATAACCGGGACAACCGGATATTTAAGCACCAGCATGTTGAAATGGCCTACCTTGCCCCTGATACGGTGGCTGAAATCACCCGGGGGCTTGGGCTGCTTGAGGAATGGGCAGGCAAGGAACGGCTCCCGGGCTGTACCGATGTTACTGCATTGCGGAATGCGGGCCGGGCCATGCTGGCCGATGCCTCCCTCTCCCTCATGGTGGGGAACCGTACCTTGGAACGCTCCCTGCAGGCGGTTAAAATCATCAAACCTGCCAAGGGGTACCAGGCGTACCGTGAAATGCTCTGCTACTATGGGGTAAAGATCCTGCTGGAATTTTTTGCCTCCCCTGAGACCCCTCCTGATATCAAGGATTTTGGCCGTTTCCAGGAGGCGCACCAGGAACCCATTGCTTTGGAGTGGGTCAACCTAGGGGGACAGCTCGTGCCCGAAGCAAAGGCCGATGCCCTGCGGGAGGCAATTCGCCGGGGAACCCTTACCTCATGGGATAGGATACACGACGAATATGAACGGCTCTGGCAAGAATATCCCCTGGACAAGGCCCGTAATGCCCTGCAAGTACTCCGCTTCCTGCTGGATACGAACAACGAGTGTGCCGGCAGTAACATCCCCGTTATTACCACGGAACAGTGGAATGGATGTATTGAGCACGCCGTCAAGATCCGCCGCTATATCGAAGCCCAGGTCTATAAAACCAAACTCAAGGATTATACCGATCCGTTCCGTGGTATTACCTACCGGAACAACGCCGAACGGGACGCTATCCTCGGCAGTATTACCGATAATCCCTTTGTCAAAACCGCGAAGGAAGCGAGCGAAAGTTTTTTTGCCCTGGCGGCGAAGACCCTGGGCAGGGCATGAGCCGTACTACTCAACGGTAACGCTTTTGGCGAGGTTCCGGGGCTTATCGGGATCGTTCCCCCGCTGAACCGCGCAATAGTAGGCGAACAGTTGTGACGGAATTATCGACAAAAGGGGCGAAAGACTATCTTCGGTTTTGGGAATCGTGAACACCTCATCCGCGATAGGGGAAAACCCCTTTTCCCCTTCCCAGGTGATGACCAGGGATGACGCCCCCCGGGAGGTTACTTCCCGAATGTTGGAAGCAATCTTGTCAAAAAGCTCGTGCTGGGTCGCAATGGCAACCACCAGGGTATTTTCATCAACCAGGGCAATGGGACCGTGTTTTAATTCACCGGCGGCAAAGGCTTCCGAATGGGTATAACTTATCTCCTTGAGCTTGAGGGCACTCTCCAGGCTCACGGCGTAATCAAAGAGTCTGCCCATGAAAAACACCTTGTGCTTGTTAAACTGCCGGGAAGCAAAACGCTGAATCATATCCTTTTTGCCCAGTACCATTTCCGCCTGGGCGGAGACGCGGGCCAGGGCAACAAGATACCGCTGATAATCTGTACCAGAAACCAGGGAACGGAGGCGCCCCAGTTTAAGGGCCAGGAGATAGATACACATGAGTTGGGTGGTAAAGGCTTTGGTGGAGGCCACGGCAATTTCCGGCCCGGCCCAGGTGTACAGCACCAGATCCGCTTCCCGGGAAAGGGTGGATCCCACCACATTGGTAATGGCAAGGATGCGAGCACCCCCTTTCTTGGCAAGCCGCATGGCCGCAAGGGTATCGGCAGTTTCCCCGGACTGACTGATGACCATAAATATATCATCGCGATTAAACACGGGGCCGCGGTACCGGTATTCCGAAGCAATATCGACTTCTACGGGTATGCGGGCAAAATGCTCAAAGGCATACTTGCCAACCATGGCGGCGTGCCACGCGGTCCCACAGGCGGTAATGACAATCCGCGGAGCAGTCGCCCAGGAGGCATCCAGGGTGATTTCATCAAAGTTGATGTCATACTCGGCATCCGCGGTGGAACCGGATGATTGGGCGATGGTCTTGAGCCGGGGACGCAGGGTATCCGCAAAGGCCTTTGCCTGTTCGTGGATCTCCTTGAGCATGAAATGGGCGAACCCACCCTTTTCCGCGGATTCCACATCCCAGTCAACATGGGAGGGCGCACGGAGGATCTTCTCCCCCTGCTCGGTAAAGAGATCAACATGATCCCGGTACAGAATGGCAACTTCCCGGTCCTCAAGGAAATAGACCTCCCGGGTATGGGCGAGCAGGGCCGGAACGTCCGAGGCAATGAGGTTTTCTCCCTTCCCAAGCCCGACAATGAGGGGACTATCTTTCCGGACCGCAATGAGCCGGTCAGGAAAATCACCGGCAACCACCGCGATGGCGTAGGAACCTTCAAGCCGTTTGAGGACCTCAAGCACCGCAGCCAGGAGCCCCCCTGAGGCCCCGCCGGGGCTTGTTTGGTAATAGTAATTGATGAGATGGGCGATAACTTCCGTGTCGGTGTCGCTTCTGAACACCACATCCCGGGCCTGGAGCCATTCCTTGAGCCGTGCGTAGTTTTCGATGATGCCGTTATGCACAACCGCAATGCGTCCCGAGACATCCGTATGAGGGTGCGAATTGATATCCGAAGGCTCTCCATGGGTTGCCCAGCGGGTATGTCCGATGCCCAGGGTCCCGGCAATCGTCTCGTGGGCAAGCCGCTCCTCCAGGACGGTAAGCCGCCCCTTCGCCTTGCGCACGAGCAGTTCGCCGTTGTTAAGCACGGCAATACCGGCGGAATCGTACCCCCGGTATTCAAGTTTTTGAAGCGCCCCCAGCAGCACAGGCACCACCTGTTGTTGTCCAATGTATCCGGTTATTCCGCACATAGTATCCTCCGCCCTTGCCTATCTATCATAAATCAAGTTCAGTATAGATAGTGCATGCTAACCTGTCAAGCAACAGGCAAAAAAAATCCTTGACAGGGAGGAAAAAATGTTCAATAATAAAAAAGTTATGTACATAACTAATACGAATCGATCATCATTAAGGAGTATACGTGTATGCCAAAATGGCTCAATGATGCGGCGTTTTACGAAATTTATCCTCAATCCTTTTATGATACCAACGGGGATGGTATCGGAGATTTTGAGGGGATTATTCAAAAGTTCGATTATATCAAGCAGTTAGGGTGCAATGCCCTGTGGATCAATCCCTGTTTTGATTCGCCCTTTAAGGACGCGGGGTATGATGTGCGCCACTACCAGCAGGCTGCCCCTCGGTACGGTACCAACGAGGATTTGAAGCGGCTCTTTGTTGCGGCCCACAAGAAAGGCATCCGGGTGCTCCTGGATCTCGTTCCGGGGCACACCTCTGAGGAACACCCCTGGTTTCTTGAGAGCAAGAAACCTCACCCCAATGAGTACTGGAACCGTTTCATCTGGACGGATCATTGTTTCAAGCGTGCCCAGGGGCTGGGTTTTATCGGCGGTGAGTCAGAACGGGCAGCTACCTATATCGTCAATTTCTTCAAATGCCAGCCTGCCCTCAACTACGGTTTCCTCAACCCCACAGAACCCTGGCAGCTTTCCATGGACCATCCCGATTCCATTGCTACCCGGGAAGCGATGAAAGGGGTGATGCGCTTCTGGCTGGATGCGGGCTGCGACGGTTTCCGGGTGGATATGGCCGCGTCCCTGGTCAAGAACGATGACGAAGAGAAAACCGGTACGTCCATGCTCTGGCGGAATGTCCGGGAAATGCTGGACGCCGAGTATCCTGAGGCGGCGATAGTCTCGGAGTGGAGCTACCCCAAACAGGCGATCAATGCGGGGTTCCATGTGGATTTTTTCCTTGATTTTGACGCGAATGCCGGGGGGTACCGGAGCCTGTTCCGGGATTACAAGCTTGATCTGGAAAACCAGGTCGCAGGACCAGATACGAGCCTCTTTAAGAAAGACGGGAAGGGCGATATCCAGCGTTTCCTTGCAGAGTACCTGCTGCATTATGAAAGCACGAAACATGACGGCTTTATCAGTCTGGTAACCGGAAACCATGATGTGGTCCGTATGCGGTATACCCTTGATCCCAAGGAACTTGCCCTGGCCTACTCCTTTCTCTTTACCATGCCCGGAGTACCCTTTCTCTATTACGGGGATGAAATCGGTATGCGCTACCTGAACCTTCCTACTAAAGAGGGCGGCTATTACCGGACCGGTTCCCGGACGCCCATGCAGTGGTCAAAGGGCAAGAACCTCGGCTTTTCCACGGCGGACCCGGACAAGCTCTACCTGCCGGTTGACCCGGAACCAGATGCCCCCACGGTGGAAGCCCAGGAAAAAGATCCCGCCTCCCTCCTCAATACCGTGAAGACCCTGCTGCGCCTGCGGCATACGGAAGCGGATCTCCAGTCAAAGCCGAATCTCGAAATCCTCTATGCTGAACAAGACAAGCTGCCCTTCATCTACCGTCGAGGTTCTCTCATTATGGCGGTAAATCCCGGTGAAAAAGCGGTGAGTACCCCGGTAAAAGTTGCAGGCAGTATGACCGCCAGCAGTCTTCAGGCGATCTATTCCATCGGACAATGCGGCATTGACCACGGGGTCTGTCACATGGCAGGCCAGAGCTTTGGCATGTGGAGAAGCTAGTTATTAAAGGAGTGTTATATGAAAAATTTGGGTAAGGTGCGGATCATCGGGTTGTGCGCAATGCTGTGCGCGGGGATGATAATGGTAGCGGGGTGTTCCAAGCCGGGGACCACGGGAGGCGGAGCTGATAAGGGCTACGACCTGTATATCTTCAACTCCAAGGGTGAAAATGCCGCCCAGTTTGAGGCTATGGCCAAGGCGTTTCAGGCGGAGACCGGGGTGCGGGTTAAGGTCTTCTCCATTGGGTCTGGTGCGGAGCAGATCGGACCTTTGACTACCGAGATGAACTCCAAGAACATGCCGGTGATCTACTCAATTCAGGGGATTAAAGAGCTGAACATGTGGCTGGACGGCGGGTATGTTACCGACTTAAGTACGGTGGATCACCCCGCTTTTGCGAAACTGGTTGCGGATATTACCCCCTCCTTTAGGATGACCCTGGGAGGAAGCGAAAGCTATGGCATACCCTATAATATTGAAGGGTATGGGTACATTGCGGATCGCCTGATGATTGCGGACATTTTTGGGCAGGAGAACACCGATGCGGTTATCCTCAGTATTAAAACGGCGACCTACGCCGAATGGGAAGCCCTGGTAAAGGCCCTTGACGCATGGATTAAAAGTCCAAGCGCCGCCACGGTTACCTTAAGCGGAAAGCCTTATACCCTTGCCGCGGCAAAGACAGGCCGTGCGGAGAATCTGACCGGGGTCTTTACCTTCGCAGGCGCCCTCAGGTGGACCTACGGGGATCATTTTATCAATGTGGCTATGAATGCCGTTCTGAGTTCCCCGGAAGCTACTCTTATGGCAACGGCGGATCAGATCCGTCAGTTAAAGGGTCCCTTTATTGCTTATGCCAAGGCCCTGGACTTAAAGAGTACCTATATGGCGGGGAAAAACGGTCCTGCTCATCGAGGACAGGATCTGGTGTCCCCGGCAAACTATGGCTACGATCAGGTGGTCCAACTCTTCGCCGAGGGTAAGGGGATTTTCCTGAAACAGGGAAACTGGGCCTACAATAATATCGCCAATGTGAACCAGGAGATGGCTGAACGGCTTACCTTCCTGCCGATAAAAATGCCCTTTACTCAGGGGGATATCACGGTTCCGGGCCTCACAGTGGAGAAAATGGCCCGTTCCATTCCGGTCTTTGTGCCTAACTATTACGCGGTAAACGCCCTTTCCTCAGCGGCGGAAAAAAAGGCGGCTTATGATTTCCTGGTATGGATGAATACCTCACCAAGCGGGCAGCACTTCATTGTGGATGAGATGGCCTTTATTCCCTATAACGCCGATCCCGCAACCACCACCGTTCCCAACTCTCTGGGGAATTCCATCATCGACTATATGAACGCAGGGGATATGCTCAACGGTTCATGGCTGGGTTGTCCGCCGCCCTGGGCGCAGGATACGGTGGGCCAGCTTATTATGGAACAGTACCTTACCAAACTAGTCTGGACCGAAGCTGATTATACCGATATTGCCGATTACGCGGTTGAACAGTTGATCAAACTGAAGCAATAACCACAAGAAGCGGAGCTGTTTTTATCTGAAAACGGCTCCATCAAAAGGATGCGTTATGTCTATTACGAGCAAACAAAGCCGGTCCATTTATCAACGGTGGTTCTGGCCCTTTGTCATCCCCGCCATGGTGCTGTTTATTATGGTTATTGTCATTCCCTTTGTGGTGGGGGTCTTCAATTCCTTCGTGGTATGGCGGGGAAGCTATTATTTTAACCCCGTAACCCGGACCCGGGCAGTCTCGGCATTCGAGGCCTTTGTGGGATTCACGAACTATAAGGCGGCGCTCCAGGATGAACGGTTTCTCCAGGCCCTGGGGTACACGGTCCGCTTCACTCTGATTGCGGTGGTGGTGATCAATGTGGTATCCCTCTGCCTCGCCCTCCTCATTACCCGGATCACTTCCACCCTGGCAGGGGTCTTCCGCACCATCTTCTTCCTGCCCAACATGCTCGGCGGCCTTGCCTTAGGTTATATCTTTCAGTTCGTCTTTCAGATCATCTTTACCGACCTCATCTTTGGTCCTGAAGGGCTTATCCATATCGAAGCCTTCCGGTACATGACCCAGGACAGTACCAAGGCCCTCTTTGCCCTGGTACTGCTCTATACCTGGCAGTCCGCCGGGTATATGATGCTTATCTATGTGGCGGGGCTTAATACCATACCGGTGGATTACTATGAGGCGGCAAGCATAGACGGCTCCTCCCCCTGGCATACCTTCTGGAAGATCACCGTACCCATGCTCATGCCTTCCTTTACCATCGTCTTCTTCATGACCCTCTCAGGGAGTTTCAAGCTCCTGGACCAAAACGTGGCCCTGACCAATGGGGACTTTAACACCCGGATGCTGGCCTTTCAAATCCTCCAAACCGTACGGGATACCAATCCTCCGGATTACGGCAAAGGACAGGCCCAGGCGGTGATCTTTTTTATCATCGTGGCGGTCATCAGCCTCACCCAGGTGTATCTGACCAAACGAAAGGAGCTTGAAGCATAATGAACGGACAAATCCAACACTACTTTTTACGCAAGCGGATAGAAACCGGACTTTGTTATGTGGCCCTGGGTATCGGCGCGCTTTTAACCCTGGCTCCCCTGTGGATACTCCTGCTGAACGCCTTTAAGTCCAATGTTGCCATTATCGATAATCCCCTGTCCATGCCCGCTTCCTGGGATTTCCAATATATGAGCAACGCGGCAGGGCAGCTCAATTATCTGAAAGCCATCGGCTTTACCTTTATTATCACCCTGGTTTCCGTGGCCCTGATCGTACTTATCTCTTCCATGGCGGCGTGGATCCTCGTGCGGAGTAAGACCAAGGGGGCCAACCTGATTTTCATGGCCTTTGTGGCGGCTATGCTCATCCCCTTTCAGGCCATCATGTATCCCCTGATTCAGTTCTTTGACGGCCTGGAGCTGAAAAACATGCCCGGTCTTATCCTCATGTACGGCGGCTTTGGCTTGAGCATGTCGGCCTTTCTGTATCACGGCTTTGTGAAGGGAGTTCCCCTGGGAGTTGAGGAAGCGGCCTTCATCGACGGGTGCAATATCTTCCAGATGTTCTTCCTGATCGTGATGCCCCTCCTTAAGTCCATCACCGTAACGGTTATCATCATCAACGCCATGTGGATTTGGAATGACTACCTGCTGCCTTTCCTGGTGATTGGGAACTCCGAGGACAAGACCTTGGTGCTTGCCCTGTACTTTGCCCGGATTCTTGCGGGCCAGTACGGTAATCCCTGGCAGCTTATCTTTCCCGCGGTCTTCATTACCATTATTCCCATTGTGGCGGTCTTTCTGTTCTTACAGAAATACATTGTGGCAGGGATAAGCGCAGGCGCGATTAAGGCATAACCCGGTACGGGAAAACCATCCGTCGAAAGACGGAGGGTTTTGTTGTATCATACCAGTATGGCTACGATAAAAGAAATTGCCGGTTTTGCCGGGGTGAGCACCACGACGGTATCCAATGTTATTCACGGCAAAAAAAGCAGAGTATCTCCGGAAACTTTTTTCGCGATAACAAGCCTGTTGAAAAAGCACCACTATGTCGAAAAACTGGGACTCCGCCATTTGAATAACGATAAGTCCCAGATTATCTGCCTGATCATCAATCCGACAAGAAAGTATGAAAACACCATATTCCAAGACCCCTTTTATGGCCAAATCCTCGGTATGGTCGAAAAATTACTCCACGAAAAGCAGTATTACCTGATGGTGTATGTTTCCATAGATATTAATGACATTTTCCGTACCATTGCCGCCTGGAATGCGGATGGCATCATCGCTGTATCCTTTCGCGCTGAGGACTGCGATAAACTTACCCTCCTCACGGGGAAGCCGGTGGTATCCATTGATGTCATGGGAACAGTTACCAGCCGCTTTATCAACATAGGGCTTGAAGATTTTGAAGGGGGCTACCGTATGACCCGGTACCTCATTACATCGGGCTATGACCCGATATGGATCTTCGCCAACGAAGATACAGGGGTGGATCATGAACGCTGGCGGGGGTACCAGAAAGCCTTTGATGAAAGTACCCTTCCCTATACGAGAGAGCGGTATGTTTTTTTTCCCCGGAACCGGGATCAAAGGTTCCGGTATTATAAAACTTTGCTGCCCCAATGGAAGCAGTGCAGGGGGAAGGGGGCTTTGTTTTTTCTTTCTGATTTCTATGCCATTGAGTGCATCGGCTTTTTGTCTGAACATAAGCTTACCGTACCCCGGGACATCGCGGTGGCGGGGTTTGATGATACGACGTACTCTCGGATGAGCGTTCCCCCGTTGACCACCATACATCAGGACATTCCTCAGAAGGCGGTCCATGCGGTGGACCAGTTATTGCGCTTGTTGAACCATGAACCCATTCTGAAACAGGATATACGGCTGCCGGTTGAACTTATCATCCGGGGAAGTGCGTAAAGGATCCTTGATTAACCACGAAATCCAGCTTCCGGCAGGGTTGCCAGTATCTTTTCCGACTCCAAACCGGACCAGATTCTCAAACTTGGTTCCAGCGGTTCCAATACATCTGTCGTATACGCCGTCGTAACCATGCGGTGAGGTATGCCATTTTAGGTCTACGTCTCGTCTTTGACCGTTTCCCATACCATCTTTATCACCAGGTCATGATTTACCGTGTCAAAGAACTTTTCCAATTCGTAACGGTTCACGGGGTAAAATACAGTAACATGCCAAATTAAAGCCATTTCAAGGCTGTTTTGAGCAATATTCTCTAAAACCATCCTGAGATTTTAAAAATGAACATAATCTAAATCACTTGCCACATTATGCTCCAAATGAACCAATTTCCAATAAATTACCTTCAGGGTCAGACACATAACAAGTCCGCTGTCCCCACGGCATTGTTGTCGGCGGGAAAACACCTTCAACGCCTAAATCCATAAGACGTTTATATTCTTTATCAACATCATCATAAGTTTTTAGATTAAATGCTATTTCCATTGTTCCATTACGGCGTTTGGGTCCCCATTCCAGTTTGTTTTTAATCCAATAATATCCCGATAAAATTTTACCATTGTTTCCATATTATTTACAAAAAGCCCCAAATAATTTTCCGGTATAAACTCCTTTCCGTATCAATGTTGGTTGAATTATTAATAAAACATCAGATTCCTTCATTTCATCTATAGCTTTATCATGAGGGATCTTCCCCTTTTCAGTCAGGCACCCCCGGCAAAGCCGGGGGTGCCTGACAAAAAAACAAAAGACTTTTTTGTATGGAGATATGGAAACTCTCCCCTCCCCCAGCGGAAACATAATCAACCTACCATAGTTTCATTCGTCTTAATGAGCGCCGTCGTTTGCTTGTCTGCCCTCACGGACAATTCTGTATTTCCTCCTCTGATCGAGGGTTTGGGGAATGGCTCAGAGGTTAAAATGATCAACGAGTTCGTGAGATTCGTGTGATCCGTGGTTAAATTCCGAATTGAAGCCT
The DNA here is from genome assembly GCA_031290455.1 of Treponema sp. Lineage (GTDB taxonomy): Bacteria > Spirochaetota > Spirochaetia > Treponematales > Breznakiellaceae > JAITNP01. The sequence continues at coordinate 23,018 of JAITNP010000094.1, forward strand.
AAAAAGTATGCTCCATGCCGGGGGCGCCAAAAAAAAGGCCCGCCAGTTGATTGGCGAGCCTTTGATCAGTGCGTCGTGTTTGTGGGAATTTTTATGGTTTTAACTACATGGCGCGGTTTTTCTTCATCTGGTTTTAAGAGCCGGTACAATTTGAGTTTAGGGACCAGCCAATGAGAACACACAAACAGCAGGGATTCAATCTCTGACATGAAAAACGCCTCATACCGCCGCCAATGAGCGCCGTAATTC
>JAITNP010000145.1 GCA_031290455.1 Treponema sp.
CTTATGCCCTACGATGCGTATCTTACCACCGGAAAGGTTCATGACGTTCACGGTATGGCGGAATTGTGCGATGAGTCGGGGGTTATTTATGTGCTTGACCGCGGCTATGTCGATTATAAATCCTTGTACAGTATAGACTTACCGGGGTCAACTTTTGTAACCCGCATGAAGCGCAACGGCGCCTTTAAACGGATAAAAAACAATCCTCACAAAAAAGACGGGGCGATACTTTCGGATGTACTCATCCAGTTGACCGGGACACAAACTAAAAAACATTACCCTAAACCGATACGGAAAATCAAATATTATGACAAGGAATATCATCATACGTATGAATTTATCACCAATGATTTAGAGATGGCGGCGCAGGATATAGCGGATATATACAAGCGGCGGTGGCAGGTTGAATTATTTTTCAAATGGATAAAACAGAACCTGAAAATAAAGTCCTTCTGGGGAACCAGTAAGAATGCGGTATTCACCCAGATATGGGTAGCCCTGATTATATCTGTCTTATTATGGAGGTAAAACCATTGACGGGATCACTGCTTCCGCTCACCAGCTATTGCAAATGATGAAGTCAACGCTTCTTTCAAAATGCTCTATCCTGGAACTATGTACTAATAAACCTCCACCTAAAACCGCTTCACCTCAGCTTCTCCTGGAGGGATTGTTATGATTAAACCGGACAGCAGTGACATGAGATACTCAATTCTCTGGCGTTCGGGATTTGTATAATAGGGCTTTTTATTGGTTCCTACTTGTTCCCGTCCATAAGCGAGCCAGTCAAGACCGATTCCTAGCAAGTCAGAGGCTTTTATTGCCAGGTCAAAGTCAGGGTATTGCTTGCCGTTTATAATTCTTGATATGGATGGTTGCGGAATTTCCAGCATTTCAGCCATTTTTTAAGGAGGTTTGGAATGGAGACGCAGGAAATACAGCTACTCGCGGATCTTAGTCATGCCGGATTTTTATTCGGGCTATCAGTCGTGATGAGCAGGAAACCGTCATCACCATCAAAAAGGAGGAAAAGCCCAATGAAGGGAAGCTGTACCTGGGGACCGCATCTATCTGGGGGGTGCATGTCCCCAAGGAGCTGGTGGCGGACAGCGGCCATCCACAAGGGGTGAGGTTTCGTGAGTGGGTGGAAGAGGCCCTAACTCGGAAGCTGGGGGACCGGCCCCAGCCGGTCGGGAAAAAGAGCCGGGGGAAGCAGGGCAGCAACGGGAAGAGACCAGCGTAAAAGGAGGGTAAGAAAGGAAGATGGTGTCAGAAATGGTGATCGATACCGGCTTGTTTCATAATCGCGTTCGCGGTGTGGCGGGACGGTATTTTGCCGCCGACTGTTACCTTGACTATCCCTTTGTTCCAAACATCGTGGGAACCCTTACTGTGATGGTGAAAACTAAAGCCGTTCTGTTTCAATATTTCTCTGATTATCTTTTCATACTCCGCCATTTAGAGGTGAACCTCGGCGGCATATTCGGCGTTAAAGTCAATTTTCACATCTTTAACGTCAAGCAGATCAGGGACGGCAAACTTGACCCGCTCGATAAGCGCGTCAAACGAGCCGCAGTCAAGCGCGAGTCCAGGGACATCTTCGCTTGTGGCGTACCAGACGGAGGCTTCATCGTCCCAACGCAAAGAAACATGGTATTTCCTCATAATTACTCCTGTTATTTAGTATATCGAAAATTGTCAGGGAAAGCAAATACTAAACTTGCGCGTTGCAATTTATCTTTGCAGCGGGAAGACGGCGTAGGGGGAGGTAAAGGATGATCGGTTATTCAGGATATGGTGTGGCCGCGGGCTTCTTGGGTGGGCGGCGGCCAGTGCCTTATGCCAATGTTTTTTGCTCTACCCTGAGCCGATACCCTCGTTGTGGAGGACCCCAACCACGGTGGAAAAGGGCGGGTTACCATGTGGTGACAGCGACCGGTACAGGCTTTCACGGGCCACATGCAGGTTGTTTGCGATGGCTGCCATACCCTTTGAACGGGCTATGTCGCCGATCACCACAAGGAGCAGCTCCGTGTCATTCTCCGCTAGGGCGGCTTCAAACTATGCCTTTACATCCTCCGGGGTCCGGATATGGGCCACGATCTTAATCGTATATTCCGAATTGAAGATGTTCCAGCTTAGAATATCGTATAAAAAATCTGCACAATAATAGGGTCATAAACCCCGTCTTTGCGGTAATATAGTAATGAGCGCCTGGCACTCAAGGACTAAATCATGAGCAAATCGAGTGATTTTTATAAAAAATTCCAGACTATGTGCTGGGCCTGCTCAATTTGTTCAGGGGTTACACCAATTTTGAGTAAATTCTGCATAAACCTTTACCGCTCTTCTTTCTGCACCGCTTCCCGTGCAAGACGGCGGGTTTCTTGGACATCATAGCCTTCAAAAAATGCACCCATCTTATCTATCCTCCGTTCATAGATCTCTTCAGGGGTACGTTGATCCGTTCAAAGAACGCCCTTTACATCCGCTAATAGTTTCCTCAAACGCTCTGGAATATTCAACGACCACTTTTCCAGATAATCCTTGGGTATGGTCTGTAACAGGCTCATACCATCAGCTCTTTTCAATTCAAATAACTCGTGCATTTCTATCTTGTGGAGAAAATTGGTCTCCGACTTCCAGGCATCTTCCCCGTAGCCATCTCCCCGTCCATCAGTTCAAAACGCTCCTATTGTTTGAATGATACATTTCTGGTACGATAGTGGAGAGGGGGATACTTATGGAGGGGTTTAATGGGTAAAGAAAAACTAACACCGGTCATCAAGCTTGACAATGAGAAGTGTGTCAATTGCTATGCGTGTATCACGGCCTGTCCGGTTAAGTATTGCATTGACGGCTCAGGCTCGGTCCTGAAAATTAATCATGATCTCTGTATCGGCTGTGGGCATTGCATCATCGCCTGTACTCATAACGCCCGAATGGTGCTTGATGATGGGGAGGCTTTTTTCAAGGCCCTGGAGCAAAAGGAAAAGATGATTGCCATCATCGCCCCGGCGGTGGTGGCTAATTTCCCCGATACCTACCGCAACCTGAACGGCTATCTCCAATCCCTGGGGGTGGAGGCGGTTTTTGACGTGAGTTTTGGGGCGGAACTCACGGTATTTTCCTACATGCAATACATCCGGGAGGGGCGCCCTGATTTGGTTATTGCCCAGCCCTGTCCTGCCATCGTAACCTACATTGAGCTGTACCATCCTGAACTGCTTCCCTATCTTGCCCCGGCGGACAGCCCCATGCTGCACACCATGAGGATGATACAGGAATATTATCCCGCCTACGCGCATCACCGTATCGCGATAATATCCCCCTGTATGGCTAAACGGCGGGAATTTGACGAACTGGGACTGGGGGACTATAATGTTACTTTTATTTCCCTCAAGAAACACCTTGAAGAGCAGCGGGTTGATCTCGCCTCCTTTCCAGCAATGGAATACGCCGGTCCTCCGGCGGAACGGGGGGTTACCTTTTCCGAACCTGGGGGGCTGCTCATCACCGCGGACCGGGAAATGCCCGGCATCTGGGAGCGGACCCGGCAAATTGAGGGGGTCCACACGGTTTATCCCTACCTGAAGCACCTTGCGGAAACCCTGGAGCAAGGAGGCGAGACCTTCTTCCTGGTGGACTGCCTCAACTGTGAAAAAGGCTGTAATGGCGGACCAGGAACGGGGAACGCGAAAACACCCCGGACTAATCTGGAAATCCCCATTCAGCGGCGCCGGCGTGCGATGGAAGCCCACTATAACGTGCAGGATCCTTCACCCCCTTCCCCGGAAAAGGGCCGGAAGAAACTCAACGAGATTCTTACCCGGTATTGGAAACCAGGTCTGTATACCCGGACCTATCAGGACCGTTCCGCGCAATATACCCTTAAGGAGCCTACCCCGGAACAGCTCACCGAGGTCTACCGGAGTATGGGCAAGTACCGCCAGCAGGATATCTATAACTGTACCTCCTGCGGCTATGGCTCCTGTCAGGAGATGGCTTTCGCGATTTTCAATAAGCTCAACCAGCCCAGAAATTGCCATCATTATAATTTGTTCCTGCTGAAAAGAGAGCATCGGTTGACCCAAAAGCTTACCCAGGAATTACAGGGCGAACGGGATGAAATCACGGTGATGAAGGATAACCTGCGGGTCGGCCTGTTCCTGATGGATCGGGGGTATGCTATCCAACCCCAATATTCCAAGGCGCTGGAACGGGTGCTGGCGGTCAAGGATTTACAAAGAAAAAATTTTATCGATCTGGTATCGGCGTCGATCAGCCCCAAGGAGCAGGAAGGGCTGCAAGACTATTTTACCATGGTATTCGACCGGGCCTTTGATCAAAAAATGCTGGAAGATATCAATCCCCTGCAGGAATTTACGTATATCAATCCCCAAACCAAGGAGGGAAAAAACCTGCGTACCACCTTTGCGCTGGTCGACCGGGGGCACGATATTGTCTTTATTCTGGGAACGCTTGAGGATATCACCGCGGAAAAGAAACTGCAGCAAGAGCTGGCGGCCTCGGAAAATAAGCGGCAGGAAGAGATGCAGTCTCTTTTTGAGGTGATTCAGGTGGATCCGCGGGTCTTACATGATTTTATTGAAGATACGGATTATGAGTTTGAGCGGATCAATGAACTCCTTAAAAACCGGGCATTATCCTCGAAACTCGCGATGGTGGAGATATTTCAAGCGGTCCATGCCATGAAATCAAACGCCCTAATCCTGGGGCTTGATACCTTCAGCAATAAACTTCACGACCTGGAATCGAACATAAAGAAAATGCAAGCCCAGGAGGATATTCCCTTTGAAGCGGTGCTGCACATAGCCCTTGCACTAGAAAAGATCATGCAGGAACAGGATAAGCTCAGGATCGCGATTGAACGGATCAACTCATTTAAAGGTAAGGGCCGTAAACAAAATGAATATGTGCTGGTAGACTCCCTCCAGAAAGCCTGCGAAAAGGCGGCCCAGGCACTGGATAAAAAAGTACGGTTTGTTGCGGATGCCCTTGATCCCCAGGCCATGGATAGGGGTCCCCGCCGGCTTATGAAAGAGGTCCTCACCCAGTTGGTCAGGAATGCGGTCTATCACGGCATTGAACCCCCCGCTGAACGGTGTGCCCAGGGAAAGGATGCAGCGGGGATCATTTACCTTGCAATACAAGGGGCTGACCATGCCATCCACCTGAAGCTGCAGGATGATGGCCGGGGGCTTGATTTTGATAAAATCCGTGAAAAGGCGGAACGGATGCATTTACTCCGCAATCAGGCAGATGCCCAGGACAAGAACTATCTCCTGCGGACCATCTTTGAGCCTGGGTTCAGTACCGCCGAAGTAGCGGGGATCCATGCGGGCCGGGGCATCGGCTTAAATCTGGTCCGGGACCGGATCCGGGAGGTGAGGGGCTTGATAAAAGTACAATCGCAACCCGGCAAGGGAACCGCCTTCAATATCTATATCCCTATAGAAACTTTAGGAGAATAAGTGTATGATGTCTTGAAAGGAGAACATTATGGTTAAGATTCCTGTTGGTGTATTGGGAGCAACGGGCATGGTGGGGCAGCAGTACATTGCCCTCCTTGCGGAACATCCCTGGTTTGAAGTACGGTATGTGGCGGCTTCCCCCCGGAGCGCTGGTAAAAAATATAAAGACCTCATGGCGGGACGCTGGCAGCTCCTCCAAACCTTTGCCCCGGCGGTGGGGGATCTCATCGTGGAGGATGCCAACGACCTTTCCCGGGCCATTGCCGCGGCCACGGCGGGAAGGCTGGCTTTCGTGTTTTCCGCCCTGGAAATGGAGAAGGATGAAATCCACGCCCTGGAAGATGCGTATGCCGGCGCAGGGATTCCGGTCATTTCCAATGCATCGGCCAACCGCTGGACCAGCGATGTGCCGGTGCTCATCGCCGAGGTGAACCCTCACCACACGGATATCATTCCTATCCAGCAAAAGGCCCGGGGCTGGGATCGGGGGTTCATCGTGGTAAAGCCCAACTGTTCTATACAAAGTTACGTAACCCCGGTGTACGCCCTCATCAAAGCGGGGTACGAAGTCAAGCGGCTCTTTGTTACCACCCTCGAGGCGGTTTCCGGCGCGGGCTACCCCGGGGTGTCAAGCCTGGACATCCTCGACAACGTGGTCCCCTATATCGGGGGTGAGGAAGAAAAATCGGAGCTGGAACCCCTCAAGGTTCTGGGTTCCATTGCAGGCGGGGTCATTCAAAACGCGGCGGAGCCGAAGATCACCGCCCACTGCAACCGGGTACCGGTGGTGAATGGCCATACTGCCTGTATCAGCCTGGAATTCGGCGCAAAAAAGCCTGCTATCGAAGAAGTAAAACAGATCTGGACCAATTTTTCCGGTCTGCCCCAGGAGCTGGACCTGCCCATGGCCCCGAAACGGCCCATCATACTCCGGGAAGAGGCGAACCGGCCTCAGCCCCGGAAAGACCGGGACACAGACAAGGCCATGGCGGTTACGGTGGGACGAATCCGGCCCTGTAACCTCTTTGATATCCGCTTTGTCGGCCTTTCCCACAATACGATCCGAGGCGCTGCCGGGGGAGGCATCCTGAATGCAGAACTCCTCAAGGCCAAGGGATATCTGGGGAGTTAAGGTTTATACACCAAACATTCCGGCTGTTTTACGAGGTTCCCACCCGGCTATAAAGCACTGGGCAGCATTGCGGTGGGTGGGAACGTGCCGGAATGAGGCGTGGTATATCTACCCGGAAAGTTTAAGCCATGATTGAAATTGCAATATGTGATGATGAACCGGTAATAAACAGTGCTTTGGAAACGATGCTGAACCGCTTTGCACCGCTGCTCCCAGAACCGATCCGGATACATCAATTCTGTCAGGGGAGTGCGCTGCTTGACACCTTGGTAAAGCAGCCTCTATTCGACATTATCTTTTTGGATATAGAACTGGGGGACACCACAGGGATTGCGGTGGCTGAACAAATTAGAAAGCACTTTGAGGAAATCGCGCTGATTTTTGTATCCGCCTATGAATCGTATTGCAAAGAGCTGTTTCAGTTTGATACCACGGGCTTCCTTGGCAAACCCATTGATGAAAACGAGGTGAAAGCGCTGCTGGTGCGGGTGTACAAAGGCCTGCGGAATTCCAAGCGAGTCTTTGTCTACCGCGTTAAGGACGCGATATACCGGGTGCGGCTGGCGGATATTCTCTTTTTCGAGAGTAAAGCCCGCAAGATTCAGATAGTAACGCGGCAAGAAAACACCGGAACTCCTGCATACTATCCCGCGTTTTACGGAAAACTCGACGATGTGGAAGCGCAATTGAAGCATCCCGGATTTGTGCGGATTCATCATTCATTTCTGGTCAATTTAGACAATGTGGAACGGTTTGAAAAAAGTGTGCTGGTGTTGCCCGGTGCGTATCGGTTAGCCCTTGCCCGCAGCACACAAAAAGAGGTACGCGGTAGGATTATGGACTATTACAGCAGCACAAACGGTGCAGAGAAGATGTCAATCCCATCAGATCTGGTAACTACTCAGCACCCCCTGTAAAAAAAAGGTTGCATAATAAAGATGTCTATGATATAATTTCTTTATGGACGGAGAAACATAACCATACTCAAATCAGACTATAAAGCAAGCGGGTAGTAGAGCTCGAGGAAGCGATACGGTTATTGAAGAACGGACACAACAGCAAGACCAGTTCCACGCCACCATCCCAGGATATATCCTAAACTTGACCCACAAAATCAAACAATTCACGGTAGTCAAGCTTGGGGCGGCTTTTTCACTTCAAACGGGGCATAGTGTACCTGCAACAGGGTTTCCCGTTCTTTCAGATTACGCCTTGAATCGCGGGGGATTACCGTGTTTATGCAAAACGCGCATGATTTTCTCCGTATTTCATCCAATATTCATTCGTTTTCCACCCTCATTCGGTTCTATACTATGCGTATCAGAAATAGCCAGTTGTTTTGTACGGCTTTGTCAAACAACTCTGTCGCCTTCCCGAGCCGCAGACGTGTATGACTTTAATCTCATCTGAAACGCTTTCAGCAAGGTATCCATATCGAGACTGCCGTCGGTGTTTTCCCAGCGAAAATCAGGGGCAGGCATAACAAACTGCATGGGATCGGTCATTTGGCGGGTAAGGACTTCACGGTATATCGGGTTTGCCATGGTGGGAGCGCCGTTTTCAACGGCAACCAGCCCCAAATCGAGACACAAACAGAAGCCTTCACTTTCAAGCAGGTCAAAATCGGTCGCTCCGGTCAGCAAGGTCTCCATTACCTTCCGCATCGCGGGGGTTTTCATGTGAAACGCCAGGGCATCAAGGTGAGTTTCCCGTGCCAGGATCATCTGCTCACAGGCCCGCCTGGTCTATGGTTACGGTCTCTCGGCTGTTCTCATCAAGTATCCGCATTTAAATAGGGAGTTGACTATCCATGGTTGACCTCTGGATTGATCCCATGACAAGAGCTTCTTTGGTTATTTCCTGTCCGGTTTCCACTGTCCGCTGGGCAAAAAGGTGCGTAATATCCTCTTGGGAAAAATTGGAAAGAACAGCGGAATCTTCTTTTATATTGAAGGGTGAACCCCGGTTAACCGGCTTGCCATCTTTGGCGCTGACAAGGTAGTCCTTGAGGTCACGCATACCAACCAGCGCAATGGACACGGGGAATGAGCCGGCTCCACGCTCGCCAAATCCGCTTCTTAGTTGCCTCAAAAAACTGACCATTGCCGCATCCTCAAGCACATCAACCTCATCAAACAACACAACCAGGGGTTTTGGCGCTACCAATTTTGCCCAATTGCCCAGTATGGTATTCAGCATATCACCGGGAGGAAGGTTGATAGCTCAGGAACCGGCATATCCTGCCGTGTTGCCTGTGTTCTCAGCCTGGAACAGAGGGTTAACATAGCATCTTCAATAAGCATACCCTGACACGCTTCAATATTGACATAACAGGCAACAGCGTCTTCCCCGTTGAACGCGCCACTGTTTATTGCATGCACCCAGCTTTGCAGAAAGGTAGTCTTCCCGGTCTGACGAGGGGCGTGGAGTACCCAATAGAGCTTGTGCCGGATATACCGGTGGAGCTGGGCGCCTACCAGACGTTCTTCCGGAGGGAAGCATATAGTGTTCTGCCGGGTTACAAGGTCCGGTTGTGTTGAAAAAGCGCATATAGTAAGTATACTCTGTCCTAATCCCTGTTTCAAGGGCGGCTTACGTTTCCATGTATCAGCCGCACCGTATACCGGCTCATCAAAAAACACATAGGACAATAAGTTATAGCGCAAAAAAAGACCAACCATCAGGCAGGTCTTTACTCATTTGTACGGTGTTTTTCAATTTTTCATGAGCAATTGGTCTACCCGTTTGCCTTCCTGGTATAGGTCCACCTGAACGGATGAGCGGTATATACTGTTCGATAAACCGTCTAGCACTCGCTTCCAGTTCATCAGTTAGCGCACCGTTCAAATAACGTGGTAAACCGGCTTAAGAATTCCGGCCACAGAAGTTCTATCGTCTTGACACCATGTTCTTCACCTTTACTGAACGGTATTCTGCAATGAAGCAGTGTCTTATAATCGCACGAACCCAAAGCCCTAATCCCCCAGGAGCGGCCTTTCCCAGGATGGCTCAAACAGGCCATGACGCCTGAGAAATTCAGCGTGTTCCCGGCTTCCCGTCTGGGGGCTTACACCCTGGCCCGGATAACCGGTTCCTTAAACCGGTCTCAGGAAAGAAACCGGTTCCGGGCAACGGACCTGCCACCGACGAATCTGCATGTTTTCCACGCCCAACGGGAAACAGCCGTTTCGGAAGGAAACACGAAACGTATGTATCAAGTTACGCAAAGGCTGCAAGGCTACTTGACAAAATCAAGACTTGTCCTCCTCAATTTTACCGAGAACCGCGCTTTTCTGAGGGAACAAGCCCGGGAGCTGTCCTTCGATGAACGGCTGCCTGTCCTCAATGACAAGCACCGTTTCGGCCTTTTCCCCTAACCTGCGGAACCGACGGCGGCGTTGTCCACGGGGGGATCAATTTTTTTATCTTTTTTTGTATTTCCTCTGGACAAATAAAACCAGATGTGCTATATATTAATATAAGGTTATTTTGAGTAACCAGAATTGTCATAGATGATTCTACATTTTACGGAGGGTAGAAGTTACTGATGTTCTCGAGAGGGTATGATACCATGGAAAGAGCAGCGTAATACTGGTGACCGGTGAATTTTAAGAAGCGTATAGTTTTTTTTACAATTTTGAAAACCCCCCCCCCCCCCCCCCCTATACAGAATTTATATCTAGTATATCTTTCTTTTATTTATACAGTAGATGCTCCTCAAGGACCAGTGTTTTCCATAAGGAAAATGATGGAGTGTCTGTTTTTTCTTTATATACAGATGGTATATAGTATGCAGGTTTATAAAATATATATGCCATCATGATGGGTTTAAAATCTATGCTTGCATAATGAGGCACGGGTTCAATGCAGTAGATGCGTTTTCTGAGGATGTTTCCCGCAAGGAGTGGAGGATTTTCTGCGGGTTTCTAAAGCAGGTCAAGTACAGTATCCGGTATAAGAGGTTATGCTGTTTCGGCGCATATCCGATTATCTGGTGTCCATGAGAAAAGAATAGCTGTTTAGCGGGAGAACAGTCTTCTTTTCATTCAAGCCCGGAAAAATGCCTCATTCATAGCGGCTGTCCCCGGGGGAGACATTCCTTGAAAAGGAGGTTCATAAGAGGAGTAGTATTCTCGCTGATACCTGATTTTTGCGCCGTCCGGCACAGTAAATCGGCATTGCAAATACCGGCGGGTTAATCCTGACGGTTTATCAGAACCCCCTGCATAAGCAGGAAAAATTGTATTGGAAAAGGAAAAAAATTATGCAATTCACTTTGAGCGTAAAGATCAAACCTGATGACCTTTCGGTCATTAATACCACCGAATGTTGCTTAGTTTGGCAAAACCGGTAAATGCGGTAAAACCGAATGTTATCTTACTTTGAAGCCGTACCAGAGCAATGAGATAACATGGACAGAAGAGTACGGCATGTACGCTGCTGCACAGACTGAGCTGCAGAATGGCACAACGATTAATAAGATGACTGAGCTTCCCCCACCAGTCAGCAACGCTAACGCGTACCTTTTTCAAAACGGCTCGTTTCAAATAGACCCAGATACTCCCGCGGGAAGTATGGCGGAAAGTAACGGGGATGTTGTATGCAACCGTGATATCGCCAAAGAGTGGGAATTTTTTTTGGTTGAATCCCCGTTTGGCAGCACCATAGTTGCGTTAAAGTCATGGCACAACAAATATCTGTCCGCGTAGCTTGATGGTACGCTTCAATGGAATCGCGACGAGAAATCGGAGTGGGAAACCTGGAATCTCGAAGCAACGGCGAATGGCTTCGCGTTTAAATCATTTCATGGTAAATATCGCACTGCCTGGCGGCTCGGTCGTCGCAGATCGGGCAAAAGCCCAAGAATGGGAAACCTTCACCGTG
>JAITNP010000150.1 GCA_031290455.1 Treponema sp.
TTTCATGACAGTCTTGAGTGCCTGATTGCAAAGATCGTATAATAGATGTTCTTTTGGAACACTCATTATAGGATTAAGCCGCTCCTTAAGCGCCTCTTTATTTCCCTTGAAATAAATGATAAATGAGCTTGAGGAACTATTTGATACAAAACCTGTTCTAATTTTCATGATGCCCCCTCTAAAAATGAGCATACCCCTGTTTGATAAACAAGTCAAGGATAATTTAGGATAAAAACAACGATTGATATGGTGGTTTAGTATCTGCGATTTCTCGTCCATGCACAGCACAATCGCGTTGTCCGGCGGCTTCAGGTATAAGCCGGCCACATCGGTCATTTTTTCCTCATAATGAGCGTCAGTACTGGGCCGGAACCTCTTTACCAGATGCGGTTTGCTGTCCCGTTCCCGATAGTAGGGATTGGAAAAACCCACTTTATCGGAAACCTGATAGATGCGAAAATTTGTCTCCCGCGGGAGCTTCTTGGCCTGTTCCACGCGGAACCGTGAGAGGAACGTGTTGAAGTTGGTACCGGTTTCCTGTTTGAAGATGAAGGAGCGGTAGCTGTGGCTTACCTCGGCGTTCGCGGCGGCTTCGGTAAGGGTGATGCTGGCGGCGTAGTTTTACTGGATAAAGGCGATGCTTTTTTTTACAATAAAAGAATAAACGATTTCACCGCCCTGCTTTCTGGCGAAGAGCGAAAGAAAGATGCTGTACAGGTAGAATTCACCATCGCCGATGAAGGGCAGATTATAAAAAATGTCACGGTTGAATTTACTTTCGTTGAGCGAGGCATGCCCCCGAAGCCGGTACTTGTCGTGGATGAGCTTGCCTATGATAAAAAATCAATGAAGACTGCCCATACCGCCGCAGGATCTTTTGTCTTTCGCAGTTCCCGGAAGATAGTCTGGATATAATTGAGCATAGCCTCTTTTTGATTTAGTTCGATTGTTTCCACGATAGCGCGCCTCGCGTACCGGCGCGCTGTTACGCTTGATCTCGCGGCCAGCGCCGTCTCTCAATATCCCGAAATGACATCATAAGAAGGGCGTCTCAGCGTGCAGGTGGGTACCTATGGGATGAACCGTAACAGCGCTGCCAGCTTTGCTTCCTCCCCCGGGGACAAAGCCCCGGGCAGGATGAGGGGCAAATTCTCGCTGGGGGGAAGTAAAAAGCCGCTCTCCAGGAAATGAAGGAACAGCGTACTGTATTGTTCTGCATCAAGGAGTTCAGGATAATACAGATAGATACCCCGCCGGCGCCATGTACTATGGGCAAGGGCTTCCGGTATATGGGGAAACGCCACGCTTCCCCGTTCCGGCATGGCGGCTATAAGGTCATATATGCTCCTGACCGCGGCGGTAAGCAGTACCGGGGACAGGATATCCGATGGAGGAAACCGGTTAACCTGTTCATCCCTCAAACCAATGACCAAAACTTTGGGAGCCAAGGCCCAGGGCAAGACCGGAACCAGCAATTCGGTGGAGCCACCTTGCCGGGTAACAGGAGTGCGGGGCGAGGCGTTTTCGGCGCTCTGATCCTGGAGAAAAGGCCGCCAAAGGGAGGGACCAGGGGTGGACAACGGTTCATCAGGGAAAACTGCGGGGTCGGGGAAGGGACGGTTTTCAGGAAACCCCGCCTCTGCCAAAGCCCGGCGAAGGGATGCTTCATCGGCATACACCCTGCACGTACTTTCGGGGAATATTCGGGAAAGGGCCTTGAGAAGACGGTTTTCCAGGGGATGAGGAAAGGGCGTAAAAAGCCCCCGGTTAGCGGTATTTTTAAGTTCCCGTAACACATGAGGCGGCGTATGACCCAACACCGCAGCGCCGCCGTACTGCCAAAGATCAACGAGGCGCTGCCCACCTTGCGTATAAAGGTAAAAATCCCGTGCCCGGAGTACCGGAGGAATCTTGCGTAAAAGCAATTGTTCAGCCATCATTTTAATATTCGATCTTGGTAATCCGGGAGCTTTGATGAAGGCCGAGGAAATGAAGCTCCTTGCCGGTATCGAAACGGATCCGGATAATTGGCCCGTTTTCACTTTCCTGGATTGATACCACCGAACCGCATCCGTGATCGTCATGGAAAAGCCGGTTCCCAACCTGCCAGCCGCCTTTGGTCCGGGTTCCAGGATGGGAACAGGAATTGGGGGGAGAAAACCCATAGGGAGCCGAACCAATCACCCGGAGGTTTTCCCGGTCAACTTCCCGGAGGAACAGGGAAGGCTCCATGGGCATGGTACGGCCAAACACCCGGCGCATGGCGCAGGTGGTGAGGTACAGTTCATCCATGGCCCTGGTCGCCCCCACATAAAAAAGCCGCCGTTCCTCTTCCAGCTCCTCCCCCTCTTTGTCATTCCTGGGGAAGACCCCCTGTTCAACGCCGGTCATAATAACCCGCCGGAATTCGAGGCCCTTGGTATTATGCAGGGTAATGAGGGTTACCACATCCTGGGTACCGGCGTCCTCCTTCCCGGCGGTGTCTTCCATGGAACGGTCAAGTTCAATGTGTTCCAGGAATTCCAGCAGCCCCGCCTCGGTTGCCGGGTACAGGCTCGCGGCATTGGCCAATTCCTGCAGGTTGGCAATACGCTGATTCCCCGCAATTTCATCGTGAGTCAGGTGATATTCGGCTATCCCCGCTTCATTGATGAGGGTAACGATACAGACCGAGAGTCCTTCCCCGGCGCGTAACCTTTCCTTTTTCTTCGTTTTTTTTGAAGCGCTGCTGGCAGGAACCTCGCTTTTGATGAGGGTATCGCTTTGAACAGAACCGTCGCTTCCAATAGGGGCGTTACTTCCCGGTAGCACGCTCTCTGATGGTCCGGGTTTTTCGGTATCAAGGGTGGCCCGGCCCCCTGCAATGGCTTTGAGAAAGGTTTCAAGCCCGGCAGCGGCCTTGGCAGGAAGCGCGGGGATGAGCCGCCGGGCTGCCGTAGCAAGGTTGGCATCAGCAGTAGGGCCAATGGATGCCTCTCCCACGATACGATCCACAGTGGCCGCTCCTACTCCCCGGGTGGGCTTATTCACGACCCGGCGGAACGCGACCTCATCCCGGGGGTTCACCAGGAAGGAAAGCAGGGCCAGGGCATCCTTCACCTCCTCCCGTTCATAAAACTTGAGAGAACCCACCACCCGATAGGGGATGTTTCGCCGGAGGAATTCGGTCTCAAACCCCAGGGATTGGGCGTTCATCCGGTACAGTACCGCCCAATCGGCGTATACCGCCTTTTTGGCCGGCTCCTGCTCACCGGACCCTTTCTTTTTCGGCGGAGGGGGTGGATTAACCGATGATTCGATGAGCTGGGCGCAAAAGGTAGCTTCCTCATCCTGATTCGGAAGAAAGGCCAGGACCGGTTTCTTCCCATTACCCCGTTCGGCTCTGAGGGTCTTCCCCAGCCGGCCTTCGTTGTGATCCACCACCGAGGAGGCGGTCTTCAGGATTGGCGCGGTGGACCGGTAATTCCGTTCCAGCCGGATGATATCCGTTCCAAGGAACCGATCCGGAAATTCCAGGATGTTCCGTACCTCGGCCCCGCGGAAACGGTAGATAGACTGGTCATCATCCCCTACCACACAAACGTATGTTTCCGGACCGCAGAGTTCCTTTAAAAGCTCAAACTGGGCAATGTTGGCATCCTGATACTCATCCACCAGGATCACCCGGAAACGGTCCCTGAACCGCCGGGCCACATCAGGGTCCTTTCTGAGAATTTCTACCGGCTTTTTGATAAGGTCCCCAAAGTCCACATTGCCGATCTGGGTAAGCCGTTCCTCGTACTGGGTATAAAGCCGGCGGAACTCCTTCCGGTGATCGATGAAGTCCAGTTCCGGGCTTTCAGGGGTCAAAAAATAATCCTTGGCCCGGGCAATATAATGGGCGGTTTGCTTGACATCCGACTTGGGGGCATTTTCCATGATCGTGGAAAGCAGAGAAATCGTATCGTCATCATCATAAATAACAAAGGCAGGATTAAGCCCCAGGAGGGACCCGTTACGCCGGAGGAACCAGGCCCCAAAGGAGTGAAAGGTCCGCAGCATGGCATAAGCAGCCCGGTCATCGATCAGCCGCGCCCGCTCGGCCATTTCCCGTGCGGCCCTGTTGGTGAAGGTTACCGCTAGGATGGATCGGGGATCCACCCCCCGTTCCCTGATAAGATAGGCTATCTTGGTGGTGATGACCCTGGTCTTACCCGACCCCGCTCCCGCCAGGATGAGCAAAGGATTTCCCTGATGGAGTACCGCTTCCCGCTGTTCCGGGTTGAGGGCTTCCAGATACGGAGGATAGGCTGTTTGGCCGCTTATGGCGGTATCATTGGTATGTTCCATGTTTTTAAAATGACGCTGATGATACGATATACCAGTTGCTCTACAATGTCAAATCTGATTGTTCAATGAACTGCACTCAGCATCCCCGCTTCACATTCCCCACGCTTTATGTTATGAATAGGGGTTAGAAATATTTTCCCCACTATAAGGAGTTATTATGTCGGGCCACAGTAAATGGGCGACTATTAAACACAAGAAAGGTGCCGCTGATGCGAAACGCGGCCAGATGTTCACCAAGCTGATTAAAGAAATATCCATTGCCGCCCGTATGGGCGGGGGTGATCCGGAGGGAAACCCCCGGCTCAGAACGGCGGTTTTGAAAGCCCGGGGTGCAAACATGCCCAAGGATAATATCGACCGGGCTATCAAGAAGGGAACTGGAGAGCTTGAGGGGGTCAATTACGAAGAACTGGCCTACGAAGCCTATGCTCCCGGAGGGGTAGCGATTCTGATTGAGGTATTGACGGACAATAAAAACCGGGCGGCTGCGGATGTTCGTAATATATTGACCCGTGCGGGAGGGTCCCTTGCCACCGCAGGAGCCGTGTCCCGGCTATTCAAGCGCCAGGGGATCATCACCTTGGATGGTGAAAAGTACACCGAAGACCAGATCATGGAAGTCGCCCTTGATGGCGGCGCCGAGGATGTGGCCCTTTCAGATGGTATTATCGAAGTTACCACTGCCCCGGAAGACTTTGAACCGGTGATGAATGCCCTAAACGGGAAGGGATTCGAGACCATGAGCGCCGAAATCAGCATGATCCCGGAAGTCGCAAAAACCCTGGATAACGATGCTACCGCGAAGGTAGTACGGCTGCTTGAAAAGCTCGAAGATAATGAGGACGTACAGAACGTGTACTCAAACATTGATATCCCCGAAGAATTTGAGACTGAGTAACCAACGGGCAGTCCCGGAGCATGGCCGCCGTATTATTGGGGTTGATCCGGGACTTGCTGCCTCTGGCTGGGGAGTTATTGATTTTGACCACCAGCGGATTCGGTATATTGCCCATGGATGCATAGAAACCAAGGCGGATCGCCCCCGGTCGGAACGGCTCTTTGCTATTTATGGCAGTTTTCGTGCGGTTTTGGAGACCTATCATCCAACCGAATCGGCCATTGAAACCCTCTATTTTGCACGAAACGTAAGCAGCGCCATCCCGGTGGCGGAAGCCCGTGGGGTGCTCTGTATGAGCTTGGCGGAGTGGGGGCTTCCGGTGCGGGAATTTACCCCCAACGCCATTAAACAGGCGGTGGTGGGCCGGGGCGCGGCGGATAAGGCCCAGGTGCAGGACCTGGTACGGCTCATCCTGGGACTGCCGTCCATCCCCACCCCGGATCATGCTGCCGACGCTTTGGGGGCTGCGGTATGCTGCGCCCATACGGTATTGATATGATGGACATCGGCGCGGTCGAAAATCATCGGGCCAGGGAAGGGGGCGTCTTGGTATATCCCGTGTATTCCCGGCGGTCTCAAGGGCTTTCGGTGGGGATCAATCTTTTCCCTAACCATAAGGTCTGCTCTTTTGACTGCCCCTACTGTGAGGTATTCCCTTTTAAAGGGGATACCCGGTTTGCTGTCGAGGCAATGGAAACCGAACTCCGGTCTACCCTGGGGCATTTACAGGCCCAGGGCGCCGTCATCAAGGATATGTGCTTTTCAGGCAATGGCGAACCGACCTTGTCCCGGGATTTCCCGGAAGCCCTGAAAGCCGCTGCCCGGATCCGGGATACGGCGGTCTTTGGGGCGGAGCTTGTGGTGATCACGAACGGTACCGGGCTTCTTGATACCAGGACCTTCAATCTTTTGCATCACGCCGCTACCGGGCATGAGGCCCTTAAAATCTGGCTTAAACTGGACGCGGGAACCGAAGGCTGGTACCAGGAGATGGCTCGAGTGCAGATACCCTTTGAAACGCTCAAGGGGAAAATCAAGGAATTGGTGAGCCATGCCCCGGTAACCCTGCAAACCATGCTCTGTTCGGTAAAGGGTACGGCTCCGCCCCCGGAGGAAGCGGCGGCCTGGGAATCGCTGGTGGTGGAACTGGCGGGAATCGGCGAGGCGGCGCGGAAAGCAGCCGGCTCGGAGGATGCGGATGGGGTGCATGGGGAGACCAGGGGGAGCAGGTTGCCGGGAATCCGGGACCTTCAAATTTATGGCAAGGCCCGGCCCGCGCCGGAGGACCCCTGGACAGAGGCATTGCCCGTTTCATACCTTGAATCCAGGGCAGCATCCATCAGGGTGGCCCTGGAACGGGCAGGATTAAAAGCCCCCTCAGGAAAGGCTATCCCGGTAGGGGTATTTCCCTAGGGTACGGATGATGAAAAAAATACTGGTGTTGATGGGTTCACCTCGTCATGATGGGGTAACGGCACAGATGCTGCACTGCTTCTTAGCGCAATGGGATGCGCATATAGACCAGGGGAATAGGGTTACGGTGATCGATGCCTACAAGACGAATATGAAGCCTTGCATCCATTGCGGTCATTGCAAGCATACCCCCGGCTGCATGTATGATGATTTTATTCCTGTTGATAGGGGCTTGCAAGAAGCTGACCTCCTGATCATTGCGTCTCCGGTCTATTGCCTGGGATTTCCGGCTCCTTTAAAGGCCATTTTTGATCGTACCCAACAGTATTTTGAAGCAAAGTTCTCCTTGGGGATTCAAAAACCCGTTCAAAAACATAAATACGGGCTTTTTCTGGCGGCTTTTGGTTCCTCTGATCCCCGGGGGGTCGCGGTGATGGAGGAACAGTTACGGCTTGAATTTCGGGTAATGAATGCAACCCTGGAACACACGGTGATTGCCCCCAACACGGACACAATTCCCCTGAACGGAGAAACCATAGGCGCTGAAATGGACCGTGTTTTGCGTGATATCAAAACGAAATTATGCTAAAAGAGGAATACAAGGATATGGCTAACTTTATTGAACCGAGAATACTCAAGGGGTTCCGGGATTTTCTTCCCCCCGCGGAGATTGCACGGCGGGGTCTGGTTGAACGGATCGAGGCATCTTTCCGCTCCTATGGTTTTGTGCCTATTGATACCCCAGCGTTGGAATACGCGGAGATATTGCTGGGAAAGGGCGGCGGGGAAACGGAAAAACAGATTTACCGTTTTAACGACCATGGAGGCCGGGATGTGGCCCTTCGTTTCGACCTGACCGTTCCCTTTGCCCGCTTCCTTGCGGAACACCGGGCGGAACTGTCCCTCCCCTTTAAGCGGTATCATATCGCCAAGGTGTGGCGGGGAGAGAATACCCAGCGGGGCCGGTACCGGGAATTTACCCAGTGCGATTTTGATATTGTGGGCAGTGACAGCCCCGCGGCGGATTTTGAGGTGCTCCTGATCATGCGGAATACCTTCAGGGCAATCGGGGCCGGGGAGGTTACCATCAGGATAAACCACCGGGGCCTTTTCAACCGTTTCCTCTCAAACCTTGGGGTTTTGGAAAAATCCGTGGACATCCTCAGAACCGTGGATAAGCTTACGAAAGTTGGCAGGGAAGAAACCCGGGGATTACTCGCGGACCTGACCGATGCTGATAAGGCCGGGGAAATCCTCAGCTTTATCGAAGCAACCGGGAGTTTTGAGGAAATCCTTGACACTATCACCCAAGCCTCTGGCGGGGATTCCCCTGAATCAGCATGGTTGCGGACCCTGCGCCGCTTCATGGTCGATACCGGAACCGCCGATTCCTTTGCGCTGGACCCTTCCATCACCAGGGGCCTTGATTACTATACCGGGGTGGTCTATGAGACCTTCCTGAAGGATCTCCCTGACATCGGTTCGGTGTGTTCCGGAGGCCGTTACGATGACCTCGCCGGGCTTTATGCCAAGGAACGTCTGAGCGGTGTGGGTTCCTCCATCGGTCTTGACCGGCTCATTGCCGCTCTGGAATCCCTGGGGAAACTCAAGTCCACCGGTTCCTACGCCCAGGTTGCCATAGCCTGTGTACAGGATGCGCAGGCCGGTTTATACCAGGCCCTGGCGGGAAAATTCCGGGAGGCCGGTATTCCCTGCGAGGTGTTCCTGGAGGAAAGGAAACTGACCAAACAGTTCATGCTGGCCGAAAAGAAAGGCGCCCGATGGCTGGTCATTCCCGGCGAAGCGCCCCTGACCGACTCGCTCACCCTGCGGGACCTGGGAAACCGGGAAAACCAGGAAGGGCTTTCATGGGAAGCTGCAGCAGCAATCATCAAGGGTACGGGTGGTATGATATCATAAAACGTAAAACACCATCGTGAACAAAAAAAAAATTTTATCGCTCATGATGATCGCGGGGGTGTTCTTGTATAGTGGTTGTGTTTTTTCTCAAGTACTATCTCCTCAATTAAAAAACGATATAATCCTCTATGAAGACGAAGTACCGCGCAGCCCTGAGATTCCCCGTATTTCCGGTATTCCTGAAACTCCCGGTGGTTCTGAACTGGTCATCACCTTTACCGGGGATATTATGGCCCATGATGTAAATTTCATGATGCACGATTACAATATGATATATGATGAACTACAGGAAATGCTCACCAGTGATGATCTGACTTTTGGCAATCTCGAAGCGCCGGTTGTTTCATCCCTGCCGTATGAAAACTATCCGATGTTTAACATGCAAGGTCCTTACGTGCAGGCGGCAATTGACGGCGGCTTTGATGTGTTTTCTCTCGCAAATAATCATGCAAATGATCAAGGATTGCAGGGAATACAAGAAACCTATCAATGGTTTTTAGAAAAAAGAAAAGAAGGGATATATTCGGCGGGGATTAAAATGGAAGCCTATGGTCCCCTGAGCTATCAGGTGATTAAGACAAATGGATGGACCGTTCTTTTTGCCGCCATTACCGAAATTCTTAACGTACCTATCGCACAAGCGTATCTTGATTATATTCCTCCCACACAAGAATCCCGCGAAAACTTTATCACTGATATAATCGCGTTACGAAAACTACATCCCGCTGATGTTTTTATTCTTGCGGTTCATGTGTATGAAGATGAATATAAGGATTATATCAGTGATACCAGAAAAACGTTTTTTCATGCATTGCTTGATGCAGGTGTCGATATTGTATGGGCGCATCACCCCCATGTCATGCAGGATTGGGAAACCATCAATACCAATAAGTTCATCATGTATTCGATGGGCAATTTTATTTCAGGCCAACGCCGCGTACTCAATAGCGCACATCCTGAAGCGCCGCGGGAATATACCGGGGACAGTATTGTGCTGCAGCTCAGACTGGCAAGAATACAAGATAGTATATATATCAAAGAAATCATTCCAGTGCTTGTCACCAATTATATAGATAAGGACGGTAACATAGTCGTTAAATTTTTTACCAAAGAATTTATTGAAAGTCAAAGCAGTGAAATCGCCACATATTATACAAAACGCATGGAATTGATGCAAAAATATTTCAAAACTCTGGAAATAGCAGAAAAGTAACGCGGGCTGGGGTGGCAGAAAAGCATATCGCTCATTTTAAAAGGAGGATACTATGACTCGTTGCTGACCGGCTAAATCTTTATGGGTTTGTATTGCCTCATATCCTTCGGATGCAAGGATCTGGGAAAGCGCGCTCATCTGCCGGGGGTCCCCTTCAATAAGGAGCATACCTCCGGGGTAGAGGTGGTCCTGTGCATCCTCAATGAGCCGGTGGATGATCCATAGCCCATCCTCCCCGCCGTCCAAGGCAAGCCGGGGTTCTTTTCGGACCTCCGGGGCAAGGGTTGCGATCATACCGGAGGGGATATACGGCGGGTTGGCGGTAATGATATCAAACCGCCCTTCAATCTGATCAAAGAGATCACTCTCAACAAAATGTATCCCCGCCTCTCCCCCAAGCAGGCGCACGGCATTGCCCTGTGCCACTGCCAGGGCCTTAACGGAAATATCCGAAGCCCAGAGGTCAAGGAAGGGTCGCTCATGTTTCAGGGAGATTGCCACTGCCCCAGAACCGGTGCAGAGGTCCACCAACCGGATGGACTTGGAACCATGGGTATCTATCAAACCAAGGGCAGCTTCCACCAGGGTTTCGGTGTCGGGCCGGGGAACAAGCACATCCGGTGTTACGGTAAAATCAAGGTCCCTGAATTCCTTCCGGCCCAGAATATAGGCGACACATTCCCCGGCACGGCGCCGTTCCAAAGATCGGGCATACCGTTGCCGCACTTCATCAGAGACCGGATCACCTCCGGCGATGTTAAGCCCTGCCCGGTCAGTGTGCAATAGGTCCGCCAGGAGCAGGGATGCATCTAAACCAGGGGTTTCAAGGTGCGCTGCCTTAAGCAGTGCAATCCCTTCCGCCAAAACCTCTTGGGTTAGTGTATGTTGTTTGAAGGCTTCTTTCACTAGTAACTATTCCCTAACTCGCCGTTGCCCGGAGTAGTTCTTCCCGGGCGAAAAGTTTGAGGGCATCAAAGAGTTCCGCTACAGCTCCCTGCATGATAAGGTCAAGTTTATAGAGGGTAAGGTTGATGCGGTGGTCTGTCAGGCGGTTTTGGGGAAAATTGTAGGTACGGATCCGTTCGGAACGGTCCCCGCTGCCTATCTGGTTTTTTCGGGCCTCCGCCCGTTCGGAGTGGGCCTTGGCTTCTTCCAGCTCGTAAATCCGGGCACGAAGGATACGCATGGCCTTGGCTTTGTTTTTTATCTGACTCTTTTCATCCTGGCAGTGGACTACCACGCCGCTGGGGATATGGGTGATCCGCACTGCCGAGTCGGTGGTATTGACGCACTGACCACCAGGTCCCCCGGCCCGCATCACGTCGATACGGAGGTCTTCCTGGCGGATGTCGATTTCCGTTTCATCCGCTTCAGGAAGCACCGCCACGGTTACCGCCGAGGTGTGGATCCGTCCGGAAGCTTCGGTGGCGGGAACCCGCTGTACCCGGTGAACCCCCGATTCATAGCGGAGATTTTCATACACGTTATTGCCACTCACGGAAAAGACAATTTCCTTAAAGCCCCCCAACTCGGTCTCATTGGCGCTCATGATTTCAAATTTCCAGTTTTTGGTTTCGGCAAACCGGGAATACATGCGGAAAAGGTGAGCCGCGAACAAGGCCGCCTCATCCCCCCCGGTGCCCGCCCGGATCTCCATGATGATGTTCTTCTCATCCAGGGGATCCTTGGGAACCAGGAGAAATCTAAGCCGGTCCTCGGCATCTTTTATGCGTACTTCCAGTTCATGGAGTTCCGCTTTAGCCAGTTCCCGCATTTCCGGGTCCTTTTCATCCTGAAAAAGGGACTTGGCATCATCCACCTGCCCGGATAATCCCCGGATTTCCTCTTGGGCCGTGGCAATTTCACTGAGTTGTGCATATTCCCGCATAATATCCCGGTATTTTTGCTGGTTTTTCACCAGTTCCGGGTCCTGGATTAAGAGGGATAGTTCCTCATGACGACGCAGCAGTGAATCAAGCCGTTCATTCTTTTGCATATATACACCATAACAAAAAGCAGGCTGTTCGGCAATGAGGGGGAGATAATAAAGATGACAAAGCAAAACCGCTTGACCCTTCGGCTGCAAAGTCAATCCCGTGTTCCGTTCCGGTGCGGTTACCACTTCCGCGGCGTAAAACCTTCGGGCACATCAATTTTTACCATGTCTCCGGACTGTTCTACCACATAAAAGCCGTTTTCATGACTGGCTTTACCCCACAATAACGGACACGAGACGGATCTGGTCACCGGCGCGCTGGAAAAAACCATCGTCGTTTTGGAGGGCGGGGCGAAGGGCTACACCTTCGGAAGCGGCATGGCGGCCATCTCTTCGGTGATCGGCCTCCTTGCTGCCCGCGGGCTTACTGCCTTCCATTTGGGGGCTTGGTCCCTAAGGCTATTGATTTTCCGGCGTTACCAATGCCGGATTCCATACTTGGTATTATATTGCATTATCTTATCAGGTGAAACATCGCCAAGATGCCTGCAATTTCATGAAAGCAAAAAATCAATCCGGTTCAATACACAAACAGCCAAGTGAATAAGATTGAGCATCGCTTGTTTTCGCAAATCAGTATTAATTAGTGTGGCAAACCGCTTCTGACCTACGAAACGATTGTAAACTTGATAGCGTCGCCCACAACCGTATCCGGTTTAACGATTCAAGGTGAACTTGATAAACGGGAATATGAAACTAAAAAGAAAATTACCGATGATCAAATGGAGGTATTGCAAATACAAAGAGACCCATTTCACGGAGCATGGAATTATACTTTTTCTCCAATGTTATGATACTATTATTTTATGTCGCATCCTGAGCGCACATAATGCACCCATTCATTGCCATGCGCCCCCTCGACTTTTTGTTCCAACGGGCATACCCGAAGGTCAAAATCCTCAAGGGGAATAAAGCCCAGCAAGGTTTCTTTTTCGTTTAGCAATACCAAGGGGAGGCCGCTTGTATAGCGGTCATTCCAATAAATAAGCACACCGGACGCAATCACGCAATCTTTCCGATCTCCGCCTGCAACGGTGACATTTCTATTCCCCATAATTCTCAAGCTCAGCTTTGCCCGTAATGCCTCGTTAATCACCAAATGACCTGTTCCTGTATCTACCACCGCATCGACAATGGCCTGCCTAACCTCAGTGATATTTATATACCAACGACTTTGACAAGCCTGCTGTGTTACCCCTTATAAATCTAATGTCAACAAGTTAAGCCCTGATTCAACAATTAGACTTATGGTTATGATGGAAGCGAGCCTTACGCGGTATCTTCCTCGGTAGAGAGCGGTTGGGTCGAATGGGGATAACGCGCCTTGCCAATAGGCTTATTGCTTCCACGCTTTTCAACCTCATCTTCCAATAACGTCTGCCTTCACCGGTCTTTTAATACGCCTATCTCGTGATTAACCTTGACCTGATATGCCCATTTGGTGTCTTTATCACGGCGCTCTTTTTCTACCACTTCCCGCGCTTCCCCATATAAGCCAGAGGCAATGTTGTCTATCCTCATGGCCGCGTAAAAATCCTGTCGGATGTTGTCCACTATTCTCC